>JAQVCK010000064.1 GCA_028689835.1 Pygmaiobacter sp.
TGGGGGATGCGGCACCGGTATAAACCTGGGATAAAAAATCACCGGGCCACGCTTGTTACGGCGTGGCCCGGTGGTTTTTTGTTTTAGTCCAGTGGGTTCCACTGGCTTAATTGCATTGGCTTACCCCATAAATACCCCTGCAAGGCGTCACAATTATTTTGCTTTAAAAACGTCAACTGTTCTTCGGTTTCTACCCCTTCCGCCAGTACTACCAGCCCCACGTTGTGGGCCAGTTGAATGATAGAGGACAGTAAAATGCGGCCGGTCCCCTCGGTCAAAATATTGCCAATGTAGTTCTTATCAATTTTTAAAATATGCAAGGGCATCTGTTGCAAATACCCCAGCGAGGAATACCCCTTGCCAAAGTCATCCAGCGCAAACAAAATCCCCAGTGCAGTCAATTGGTGCATGATACGAATCGTCAGGTCTGGGTCAGAAATCAACACAGATTCCGTAATCTCAAATTGTAGTGCATTGGTTGGCATCCCACTGTCGTGCAACACCTGTTGCACATTCTCTAAAAAGTCAGGGGCTTGTAACTGCATGGCGGATAAATTGACAGAAAGATAAGCTGCCGGTGGCAGTTTACTGCGTATCTGCATAAACTGGGTGCAAGCTTCCACCATGGCCCAGTGCCCCCAGTGGTGGATTAACCCGTTAAATTCTGCCTTGGGGATGAATTCCTCCGGGCTTACCGGGCCCAATACTGGCGAGTTCCAGCGCATCAAGGCCTCAAAGCCCAGCAGGCGGCGTGTTTGAATTTCGTATTGCGGCTGAAATGCAAGCGACAACTCGCCCCGCTTTAGTGCATCATGCATCTCCCACTCTACCGCAATGTTGCGGCTCAACGCTTCCCACATTTGGGGGCTAAAAAAAACGATACGGCCTTTACCGCTATGCTTTGACTGATACATCGCAGAATCGGCACACTGCAAAAGCTCGGATAAGTTTTTAGAATCTTTGGGGTAAAAAGCGGCCCCGGCGCTTGCACGGATATCAATGCGCGCATTGTCTTTTACCCAAATGTTTTTAAGCCGCTCTAGCAGGCTGTTAAGGTAGGTCGTAGTTTCCTCTTCGGTTAGGCCACCCTTAATCAGCAGTGCAAACTCATCCCCACCGATACGCCCCAGTACGTCTCCGGCCCGCATTGCGCCTAAAAAGCGGTGAGCGACCGAGGTCAGTACGGTATCCCCCGCCACATGGCCCATAGTGTCGTTGATGTATTTAAAATCGTCCAAATCAAAAAACGCAATACCATAAGCGACATTAGGCTGTAATGATTTGCTGTATGCCCGCAATTCATCCATAAAGGCTTTTAAGTTCAACAGGCCGGTCACCGGGTCATGGTAGGCCATACGGCGCAGAGAGGCGGCGCTTTTTTCAAGGGCCTCTTTTTGCCGGTGAGATTTTTCAATGTTTTTCTGAATGGCTTTGAGGTAACGCCCTAAAATAGTCACCAGCAACAAGGTGGTGAGGGGCAAAATAATACCGGGAAATGCAAAAGTGGCATTATTCTCCCAAAGATGAATGATTAAAATCACTAAAAAATCTAGCGCATTGAGAATCTGGGCCACCAATACACCGGGCTGTTTAAATGAGGTGACAAAAAATACAGAAACCAGCACATTTAACTGTGCAAGCATGCCGCGCAGGTTGGTGCGCTCCGGTAGAGAAAGCTGCCCGGCAAACACAAGGAGAAACAGCATGATAAAGAGGACTAACTCTACCACCTGTGTTTTTTTCATCGATTGTCGTTTCAAGCTAATCCCTCCCACAAAAGTGGTACATGCAAAGTAGAAGTTTAGTTCATTTTAGCACATATTTGCATAAAATAGTTAAAAAGTGCCAATATTTACAAATTTTTGTAGAAATTTTCGCTTTTTTATTATGTCGCATAGAGGGCACAAATGAAATGCAGTCAGTTGTTACCGCCTTTTTTATACAGCAAACATTATTAAGTGTCGGGCGCCATGATCACTCGGTCGCGGCCCTCGTTTTTGGCAAGATACAAAGCCTCATCGGCGGCTTTCAGCAGTGCATCTACCGTAGTCCCGTGCTGGGGCGAAACGGCAACGCCCAAAGAGAGGGTGCACCTTGGCAGCAGTTTGCCGAGGTGGCGCACATGTAGTTCTTTTACCCCTTCCCGCAGTTCTTCGGCACGCATCCGTGCGTTTTCCGGCGTAATGCCGGGTAAAACGACTAAAAACTCTTCACCGCCATAACGGCAAATAATGTCGCCGCCCCGCAGGCTTTTGTTTAAAAATGCACCCAGCGCCCGCAGCATGGCATCGCCCGCGTCGTGGCCGTGCAGGTCGTTAAACTCTTTAAAATGGTCAATGTCAAACATCACGACCGCCAGCGAATGGTTGTCACGCAATGCGCGTTTTAATTCGCGCTCCATCGTCTCTTCCATATAGCGGCGGTTGTACAGGCCGGTCAGTGCGTCGCGTATCGACTGCTGGCGCAGCGTATTTTGCAGTTTTAAGTTGGACAGTGCCAGCGCAATATGGTCGGCAACGTTGCGCAAAAGCTGTTCCTTATGCTCTTCATGCATGGCACTTGCCGCGGGCTCTGTTTCTACATCATTGAGGTGCAAAATGCCAATGGCTTCGCCGTTTACCAGCAGCGGCACACACAGGTAATGGCTTTTTACCGGGCCGGTAATGTGCCCGCACAACAGGCCGGGGTGGCCGTCACCGGAGGGGTACTCCCGCCCGCAGCGGATGGCCCAGCAGGTAATGGGGTCAAAGGTCTTTTTGGTATAATTCTTTTTGCCCCAGCTTTCCACCGTGTCGGCAGTTGTGCGCGAAGAGTTAATCAAATAAAGTGCCCCGTTGGTGTTTGGGCAGATTTGCTTTACATATTGGGCGCTCACGGCGCAGGCCTCTGCAATTGTCTGGCAGTGTTGCAACTGCTCGCCCATCTCACTCAGCTTGCGCATCTCTTCGGTGCGCTCTTTCAGCTCGTTCACCTGTAAAGCCAGCTCTCTATTTGCCTGTTGCAAGGCCTCTTCGGCTTGTCTGCGATGGGTCACATCAATACCGGCCCCAATCACAAATTCCAAATTGTCGTTAGAGTCCTGCAACAGGGTGACATCCCATTCAATTAAGTGTTTTTGCCCTGTATCAGAAACCCAAGTCGCCTCATAATGGCTTTTGATATCACCATTCAGATAGTTTTGAATGGTTTCTTGCGTCAATGCGGGGTAATTAAACGGGGCATCCCATAATGCGGTGCCCTCCATTTTTTTTGTGCTGCAACCGGTAATTTTTTCACAGGAGTGGTTGAACTTTATAACGTGACCCTTGCGGTCCAGCACAAAAATCAAAGAGGGTGCCGTATTTAAAATCGCATCCGAAAAATCCCGTTCCTGCTTCAAAGTTTCTTCAATGTGCTTCAGGTTAGAGATATCGCGCACCGAGGTCAGTAATACGTTTTGCAGCCCGTTGAAATCAATGGTATCGGTGTTGATCAGCACGGTCACGGCATGCCCGTCCCGGTGGCGCATCACGGTTTCAAAATCACGCACTGTGCCATATTTCTGGGTCAGTTCAATCAGTTTTCTGCGGTCGTCAGAGTCCAGATAAAAGTTTTGGGCTTTCACCTTTCTTAGCTCCGTTATGGTGTATCCCAGCAGTTCTTTAATGGCGTTGTTGCTGACAATCAGGTTGCCGTCAAAATCGGTGACGGTAATGCCTACCGGCACATTGCGAAACAGGGTGCGAAACCCTTGGTCCAGCTTTTTAGACTTTGCCATCAAATGCTTGTATTGGGTGATGTCATAAAGAGCGGTCAGCAAAACAGGCTGGCCCTCCAGTTCAATGGCATCCACATTGGACAGCACCGTGCGCAGTTTGCCGTCTTTGCGGCGCACTCGCACCTCAAAGTCCTGCACCTTTTTGGATTCTGCAAGCATCTCCAGCAGCCTTTTGCGGTCAGCGGGGTCCG
This sequence comes from Pygmaiobacter sp., assembly GCA_028689835.1. GTDB lineage: Bacteria > Bacillota > Clostridia > Oscillospirales > Ruminococcaceae > Pygmaiobacter. The sequence goes on from JAQVCK010000064.1 coordinate 3,949, forward strand.
CATATAGCTCGGCTACGTTCTTGTCTTTGCACTCTTCCAGTGTGGCGCCAATTAAATCCTCGATAGATTTGTTGAAGCTGAGGATCTTCCCGTGCATGTCAGTAATAATCAGGCCGATGGCAGAAGTGCCCGGCAAAAACCCAAACTTCTCATAAAAATTCATCAGCCCAAAATGTGCCGCGTGTTCTGCGGTTACAGGCTCGCTGTGTGCACCTTGCTTTTTCATACAGCTCATCACTCCCCATCACAAGTTATTGTTCTGCGGCTGCACATCTGTAATCGTTAAGACTATTATATAGTAATTTCGTGTAAAAATCCATAAAATGGGGATTTCAAAACAATAATCTTTTAAATTCCCGCAATCAAGGCACCGCAAAGGGCCGGATGGTTGAACTTTGTGCGCTTATAGTGCAAGTTATACACAACCAAGTTGCCACACCTAAAAAGTTATACACTGCCATGTCGAAAACAACAAACGGGGCGCAACAATGCAGCGCAAGGTGCACAAAAGCAGGCAGAAAAGCCAAAGTTATGTACCAAATAAACAAAAAATAGTGCAACTAATTAATACTATAGTGCTGTTTGACGCCATTGTAAAGGAATGGTATGTTTTGGGAAGCGTATAAAGCATATAATTCCATTTGAGGTGATAGCAAATGGTGACAAACAAAGAACAGCTTTACAACTTTATACAGCTACACGAAACCGCGAAAGGGAAAGAAGGGGTAACAACTCATTACCTTGCGCAGGCATTGGGGTTTCAACGCTCAAATGTCAGCACGCTGTTGGGGCAGCTAGTGGCAGAGGGAAAATTAAAAAAACAACCCGGCAGGCCGGTGCTGTATTATCTTGCGGTATCTCCGGCTGATGAGGTAGGTGCATTTAAAAATATGGTGGGGTACTGCGGCAGCTTAAAACACGCGGTACAACTGGCCCGCGCAGCGCTGGCCTACCCGCAAAAAAGCCTCAACACGCTGCTATTGGGCCGCAGGGGTACCGGTAAAACATTGTTTGCCGAGGTCATGTATCAGGCCGCAAAAGAGATGGGTGCACTTTCCCAGCAGGCCCCGTTTGTAGAGTTTTCGTCATTGGACTATACCCAAAACGAGCAGGGGCTGCAAAAAGAGTTTGAACAGGCCTTTGCCAAAGCACAAGGCGGCGTGTTGCTGATTGACGATATCGAAATGCTATCCGCAGAAAGCAGGCGCAAACTACTTGCAAAAATCGCAGAGGATAACGATACCGCCCACCCCTTAGTTCTAATCTCGTCAAACGAAAGCTGTGGTGACAACAACGCGATATTACAAGATTACCTGCCCATTGCCATTGAGTTGCCGCCGCTCGCAGAGCGGCCACTGGCAGAGCGCCTGGCACTAATCCAGCAGTTCGTCACGCTGGAAGCTGCCCGTACCCACCGCATCATCCACATGGAGGCCGAACTGCTAAATTGTCTGATGCTATTTGATTGCGAATACGATATCTGGACACTGAAAAGTATTATTAAGCAGGCCTGTATGAATGCCTACCTGCGGGAACACACCGACACGAGTGGGGTGCTGCACCTTTATATTAGCGACTGCAGCCCGGTAGTACGCAAAGGGTTCTTGAACTATCGGCGCCACAAGCAAGAACTTGAGGAGCTGATTCGCCCCCACTCGGATTACTCGTTTAGTGAGACCCGTGGTATGAACGAGTTGGACCGTGCAAAGCTGGGCAAAAAGACAATTTACGAGGATTTTGACCGCCGCATCAGCGATTACGAGGCACGTGGGTTTGACCAAGGCGAAATACAAACGATTTTAAGCGCGGATATGGACACCATGTTTTTGCATTATCGCACGATGCTGGTGCATAACGTGGTGAATAAAGAACAGCTGGTCAAGTTGGTACCAAGCACACTGGTCAACAAAACCGAACAATTCCTTATACAAGCCGGCCGCATGCTGAATACACACTATTCGGGTACAACGTTGCATGGTTTGTGTTTACAGGTGGATGAAGTTCTACAAAAAGGCAAATCCACCCTTGCCATGAGCCCGATGCAGATTGCGGGCATTATCAGTGAGCACAAAAACGCCTATGCGCAGGCATTGTTATTTGCGCACGAGCTTGAAGCAGAATTTCACACAAAAGTGCCCGTAGAAGAAGTTGCCGTGATGACTTTGTTTTTGGCACACCCAGACCCGGCGCAGGAGACAGAGCGTGCGCCCGCGCTGTTGTTTGCGTTTCACGGCAAGGGGGTTGCCAAAACGATGGCTGCCACCATTGCGGCGGTACTAAAGGCTACGGTCAGTGCGGTGGATATTCCATTTGACGAGCAGGACATTGATAGTTACCAAAAGCTGAAAGAAAGTGTACGCGCTGCCGACAACGGGCGCGGGGTATTGGCATTGTACGACCTAGAACCGCTGCAACAAATGTTTTATACCATTTCCTTAGAAACAGGGATTGAGGTGCGCACACTGGAATTGCCCCTCACGAAGCTGGGGATCAGCTGGGCCAGAAAAGCCACTGTGTCGCCCAGCCTGGATGCCCTTTACAAAGCGGCATTGGGGGATATGGAGCATCTCTCAAATGCAAGGGAAAAGGTCATCGTTGCACTGTGCACTACAAGCGAAGGGTTTTCGGCACAGATTAAAATATATCTCGAACAGCATGCCACCGTCCATCAGGCAAAAGTCGTTTCGCTCTCCCTCTCCGACCGGGGCCTCCTGCGCGAAAAGCTGCAAAGGATTATGCAGACTTCGGTGATCCAGTGTATTGTGGGCACCTACGACCCTCAGCTTTTGGCCATCCCGTTTGTGCCGGCCTCTGCCGTTTTGGGGGCAAGCGAAATAGAGCTTGCGCGGCTGCTTTCGCTCGAAAGGCCCAATACAGAGGATGTCGAAATCAACGAGGTGTACCAATATTTCACCGAACACCTTGAAGCGGTTGAAGTCGATAAACTGCGGCAACCATTGCAGGAAGCGCTGGAAAAACTGGCCGCCCATTATGAGTTTTCGCTTGGCACACAGGTTGGGTTGATGGTGCACATCGCCTGCGCCGTCAACCGGCTGGCAGGCAAAGGGATTACGCCGGCAAACCCGCGCAAAGAAGAAATTTTGGGGCGCTACAAAGCCGACTACAAATATCTGCGTGCCACACTGGTATCCATTGAAAAAAGGTTTCATGTCATTTTACCGGATGACGAGTTCGCCAATATTTTGACGATTCTCTATCAACTATAATTGCGGAGGTAGCACGATGATTGAAAATGAACTGTTTGAGGATATTTCAATGACCATTATCGCCAATGCCGGCGCCTGCAAAAGTAATTCATTTGAGGCGATCCATGCGGCAAAAGTGGGGGACTTTGAAGGGGCGGATAACGCCATGCGACAAGCGAAAGAATATGTTGCAAAGGCACAGGTGGCGCACGCAAAGCTGTTGCAGCTTGACGCGCAGGGCAAAGCACCGGCAGTGGATATTTTGTTGACCCATGCACAGGACCATTTTATGATGGCAACCCTTGCACAGGATATGGCGTTAGAGTTGATTGATGTTTATAAGGCAATCAAACAAAAAGCATAAAGCATAAAAAACAGCCTTTCTTTTTTGAAGGCTTTGTTAAAACAGGAGGAAATCTCAATGAAAATTTTACTCGTTTGCGCAGGCGGCATGTCCACTAGCATTTTAATGAAAAAGATGTTGCACTATGCCGAGGGTCAAGGTTGGCAGCTTGAAATTGAGGCAAAAGGAATCAACGACTACTTAGAGGTCTGCAAAAGGTACGATTGCATTTTGCTTGGGCCACAAATCTCTTACCAAAAGTCGAATGTGCTACATGACAGTGGCATGCCGGCAGAGGTCATTGCCCCGGCGGATTACGGCATTGGCAACTGCGAACATATTTTTGCGCAGGTGCGCAAGCTGATCCCGGAACAGTTTTAAAAAACAGCTCAAAAAGGAACAATCCCCTGCAGTGGCGGGGGCGAATCAATACAGAAAAGAGGAGCGAACATGGAAAAACTATACGAATCCAAGGCAATGCAAAAATTGCAACAGGGTGGCCAAAAGCTATCCAGCAGCAAGATATTTGGGGCTATTTCAGGCGGCATGATGGGTTCCCTTGGTCTCATCATGATCGGTGCGGTGTTTACCATTATCGCAACACTGCTGAGCATGACCGGCCTTGTGCAGAACACCGATGCGATTTACCTTTGGTTGACGATGCCCTACAACATGACAATGGGGATTATCAGTGTGGCAATCGCCTTTATGATCGGCGCGATCTATGCAAAGTCGCTTGACATGAAAAGCATGTCAAACGGTGTGGTGTCTATGGTGCTGTTTTTATTGGTCGCCGCACCGGTGCAAACCGTTACATTAGAGGGTGGTGCCACCATGCAGGTGTTGGACAGCACCTACCTTGGCGGTACCGGCATGTTTACCGCAATTGTCATCGCGCTACTATCCACGCGCATTACAAAATTTTGCGAAGACCATCACTGGGTCCTCAAAATGCCAGAAGTGGTACCACAGTTTTTACAAGATTCGTTTTCCAGCATCATCCCGCTGGGGATTAACGTTTTGCTGTGGCATGGCCTAAATACTCTGGTAAAGGCACTGTTTGCAATGCCGCTGCCCATGGCGATTATGTCTGCTTTTTCTGTGCCTCTCGCAGGGTTGATTAGCGTGCCGGGCATGTTTGTTATGGCGCTGGTCGCCATGCTGCTGTGGAGCTTTGGTATCCACGGTACGATGGTAATAGCTGTCGTTATTATGCCTTCTATGATGCAGTACGTTGGCAATAACGCGCAGCTAGTGGCAAACGGGCAGGCCCCTGTGTTTTCCGCCATGGCTCTGTTTGGTACCATTGCTTGCTGTGGTGGTACCGGTAACGTGCTGCCGCTGGCGGTGCTGTGTGCCCGCAGCAAGTCACAGCAATTGCGTGCAGTGGGCAAAGCAGGTGTCGTGCCGGCACTCTTTAATATCAGCGAACCGGTGGTGTTCGGTGCCCCTATCATGTATAACCCGGTTTTATCCATCCCCTTTATCATCAACCCCATTGTTGTTATGCTGCTGGTTTACTTTGGCTATATGGCTGATTTCTTTAAACCTGCTTACATTTTAATGATGACCGTACTGCCGGTTATGGCGCAAGACTTCTTTGTTTCAATGGCGTGGCAGAACCTATTAATTGCACCACTGGCCTTTGTGGTCGGGTTTGTCATCTACTACCCGTTCTTTAAAGCGTACGAGCGCCAGCTGTGCGAAAAAGAGGCTGCCGAAGCAGCAGAACTAGCCCAGTAAGCAACACACAACCACGAATATTAGATAGGAGACAACAATGAAAACAACATTTCCAGAAAATTTTTTATGGGGCGGTGCCACGGCAGCAAACCAGTGTGAAGGTGCATGGGACCAGGACGGCAAAGGTGTTTCGATGGCAGATATTCAAACCGCAGGGGACAAAACGACCCCCCGCATTGTGACGCCGCAGGTGCAGCCGGGTGTTTTTTACCCATCGCATCAGGCAATCGAGCATTACCAGCGATATGAAGAGGATATCCGGTTGTTTGCTGAAATGGGCTTCAAACTGTACCGCATGTCCATCGCGTGGACCCGCATTTACCCCAACGGGGACGATGCCGCGCCCAACCCCGCCGGGGTAGAACATTATCGCAAAGTGTTTGAAACCTGCAAAAAGTACGGTATCGAACCACTGGTCACCATCTCCCATTATGAAATGCCCTACCAGCTTGCAAAAAAGTATAACGGCTGGCTGGACCGGCGTTGTATTGATTTCTACCTCAACTATTGCCGTACCCTGTTTACCGAATATAAGGGCCTTGTGAAATACTGGTTGACTTTTAACGAAATCAACTGTTCGACATTATTCCCCGGGGGCAAGATGATGCTGGGGGTGCTGCCCAAAGAGGGCCAGCAATTTTTGTTTAGCGCTTCAAGCGGCGACATGACCGAAAATTTTCAAGGCCTGCACCACCAGTTCCTCGCCAGTGCGCTGGCGGTGAAACTAGGGCATGAGATTGACCCGCAGTACCAAATTGGCTGCATGATTGCCGGTACGATGGCCTACCCCCGTACCTGTTCCCCTGCGGATATTTTGCTGGCGCAGCAAACCATGGAGGTTGGAAGCTATTATTGTGGTGATGTGCAGGTGCGCGGTGCTTACCCCGCTTTTGCCGAACGCGTCTGGCAGCTTAAAAATTCAAAGCCGGTCGTTATGCAACCGGGAGATGCTGAAATTTTAAAAGCAGGTAAGGTCGATTTTTATTCGTTCAGCTATTATTCCAGCTCCTGTGTCAGTGAGGACCCGCAATATGCAAAAACGGGCGGTAATATGACGTTTGGGTTGGGTAACCCCTATATTCAGCAGAGCGATTGGGGCTGGCCAATTGATGCAACCGGGCTGCGCACCTACCTCAACGAGATTTATTCCCGCTACCAAATCCCAGTCATGGTGGTAGAAAATGGTCTTGGCCAAGACGACAAGGTAGAAGCCGATGGGGCGATTCACGACCCGTATCGCATCGAATATTTGCGTGCGCATATCAAGGCGATGAAAGCGGCCATCGGTGACGGGGTCGATTTGCGTGGCTATACCTCATGGGGCTGCATTGACCTTGTCAGCGCATCGACAGGTGAAATGGCAAAGCGGTACGGGTTTATTTATGTCGACAGAGATAACAGCGGTAACGGCACACTGGAACGCAGCCGCAAGGACTCTTTTTATTGGTATAAAAAAGTAATTGCCTCTAATGGTGAAGAATTGTAACAGCCGACTTAGGTAAAAAGTAGTAGAAATTGAGGTTGCTGTAGCATCCGCTGTGCAGTACGGCAATAAAAATTGATAAAAAACGGCCCTGACTGATTGAAAGTCAGGGCCGTTTTTCTGTTGATGGTCAGCCGGCAAGTAGGACAAAACCTATCCGTATCAAACACACTTAAAGGGGAAATAGCAAAGCAAAAAGGTATGGCATCACACCCGGCGCTTGTGCGCAAAGTGCCGTGCCGTGCCCTTTGTTTGGTGGGAGCGGGTGGGCTTTCAAGATAAGGGGTACACCGCTGCTCCATTTTTATTTTGTCAGACACAAAGGGTGTCGGTCGTAGTGAGGGTATAGGGTGCAGTTCTGTACCCGCAATGCTCTAATCAATCCCAATCTGAGCACATTTATAGTAAAGCATATACTGCTTTCTCAATATTTTTAAAAAAAATTGCACATTTGGGTGGCATGGGTTGTTATACATCATAGGGGGTGAACAAGTGTCAAAACGGCAGGTACTTAGCGCAAATGAGGTTGAGGAGATCATCGCAGAAAACTACGATGCAATCTACCGCTATTGCTATTGGAAAATAGGCAACAGCGCCGATGCACAGGACATGACACAGGAAACCTTCATGCGTTTTGTGCAAAGCCTGCCGGATTACCGCAACCAGGGCAAACCGCAAGCATTGCTTTACACCATCGCGCGAAACCAGTGTATTAACTGGTACAAAAAAGTAAAGCCCACTTCGCTCGATGAGGCGCAGTCGCTGATGGACGAAGGCTCAAACGCAAGGTATGAACAAGTCGAAACCAAACTGTCGCTGCAAAGGCAGGTAAGCGGGCTGCCAGAGGAGCAGCAAGAGGTTCTTCTGTTAAGGTATGGCCAAGAGTTAAAAATTGAAGATATTGCCGCGATTACAGGCACAAGCCGGTTCGCGGTGATGTATCTCATCAAAAAAGCCTTAGAAACCCTAAAAAGAACGTTGAATAAGGGGGATTTATTTTGAAAACGAACATCAAGCAACAGCTGAAAAAGCACTATCAAACAGTACCGCTTGCACCAAACCCCGATGGGATGAAGCAGACAATCCTGCAAATGTGTAGGGCAATGCCGGTGTTAGAGGATGCTTCACTGCCTTTTTTGCAGTTTGTTTTCTCACAGTTTTATTTTATCCGCAAAAAGGTTTGGGCCGAACAGCTTTTTGTCATATTGGCCTGTGGGCTGGCCCTGTTCTATTTACCAGAGGGCACAAAGACAATCGCCGTGCTTTCAGCCGCAACCCCCCTGATTATGCTGACCAATGTTTTTGAACTTTCGCGGTCTTATACCTATAGAACCGCAGAGATAGAGCTATCCACCCAGTACTCGCTGAAACAAGTGATGATTGCTCGCCTGACCGTGCTTGGGATGGTGGATGTTCTGTGTTTAACCATTCTGCTCGTTTTATCCGGTATTCAGTTGCCCACTGAAATTTATGCGGTCGTTTTGTATACGGTCGTCCCGTTTTTGGCGACTTGCTTCGGGTGTCTGCTGATTCTCAATCGCATCAAAAGCAAAGAATGCAATTATTACTGTGTGGCACTTGGCTTATGCATCACGGTTGCAATCGGCATCGCAACCGTGCAATACCCAAAGATGTACGAGCGTGCGGCAATTGGGGGTTGGGCAATCGTATTTGTGGTTACGTTTATCGGGATGCTGTATGAAGTGAACCGGATGCTCAAAAACTGTGTGCAAGGGCTGGAGATAGTCCAATTAAGCAGGTGAAAGGAAACCGTATCATGGAATTAACTTTTGACAGGCTGTCAAAACAATATGGCAACAAAATAGCAATTGACCGTATCAGCGCCACGATAACCCCCGGCGTGTATGGGCTACTTGGCGCAAACGGGGCGGGCAAAACGACGCTGATGAGGATGATTTGTGGCGTATTAAAACCGACCTCCGGGGATATCCTTTTGGACGGCCAAAGTATTGAGGGGATGGGGGAAGCGTACCGCAGCCTTTTGGGCTACCTGCCGCAGGATTTTGGCTATTACCCTGATTTTACGGCAAAAGAGTTTATGCTTTATGTTGCCGCGCTCAAAGGGATCGACAAGCGAAAAGCCAAACGCAGAAGCAACGATTTGCTGGAGCTGGTCAGCTTAGCGAATGGGGCAAACAAAAAAATTCGCACCTTTTCCGGCGGCATGAAGCAAAGGCTCGGCATTGCGCAGGCGATGTTGAATAACCCTAAAATCCTTGTTCTGGATGAACCCACTGCCGGGCTGGACCCCAAAGAGCGCGTGCGGTTTCGCAACCTTATCTCTAACTTTTCAACGGATAGGGTGGTTATTTTATCGACCCACATCGTTTCGGATGTGGAGTATATTGCCGATGAAATCATCATAATCAAAAAGGGTGCTTTGCTGATGAGCGGTACGGTTGATGATTTGACTGCAAAGGCAAACGGTTTTGTATGGCATTGTGCAATCCCGGCTGGG
>JAQVCK010000253.1 GCA_028689835.1 Pygmaiobacter sp.
AACCCGGCAACTTTGGCAATCACCGCGCCCTTGACAAACTTTTTGGCCATGGCTTCCACCTCTTCGGTGGACAGTGCGCGGGGCATTTCGCCAATTACCTTGCACATCACCGCCGACGGGGCGACATTCTGCTTGCCGTGCAGCAGGCGGCCCATGGTCTCGTTGCCCGGGTGGTGCAGCTGCAAAAAGATTTTGGTGTCGTAAGCGTGCACTGCCTCGGCAAGGCGCACAAGGCGGGGAATGTGCTTTGAGTCGGTGGCGCACAGCTGGTTGCTGGTGCCGATACCGGTCTCCTCGTCAATGCGGCAAATCTCGGTAATGATCAGCCCGCAGCCGCCTTTCGCGCGGTCGGCATAAAAACGAATGATCTCGTCGGACGCCTCCCCCGTGGACGACGCGAACCCGGTGCCCATTGCGGGCATGACGATCCTGTTTTTCAACTCGACCTTGCCGATCTTGCCTTTTTCAAAAAGCTTTGGATACTTCATGAAACCAGCCCTTCCTTCAGATAAAATTGACCATGTTTTTTGCACAGAGCATCGCTGTAAGCGCATGTCTTGTTAATAATATAACACAGTAACTTTTGAAATGATATGGGCCGCTCACACAAAACACTTGCGCTTTTTGTGCTTTGTGACTAAAATAACAAATGAGGTGAGGCGCCGTGTACTTAAGTGAAATAATGGAAAAATTATCCACAAAGTTGTCAATATCTACAATGACTATTGGGCATAACGTACAAATTTATGGGGTACGGGAACTTTTACCGGGCGTAGTTTCAGAACCCGCAAAAGACGACCTGTTATATTTTGTGCATGATGCTGGCCTGTTGCAGGGCACACTGCCGCAAAGCCTTGTCTGCGCCGCCCCCTTGCCCGATGCCGTGCGTGGGCAGGCAGCCAACGTGATACAAGTAAGCCCCGCGCAATATGACACCCTGCTTTGTGCCGTGCGTGATTTGCTGAACGACGCCTACCGGTTGCAGGCTTTGTACTCGTCGATGTTGCAGATGATTTTTGACGGCCGGGGCGTTTCGGGCATTTTGAGCTCGATTGCAGACCGCGCCGACAGCTCGATTGTCGTCATCAATATGGGTGGCAAAATTTTGGCCCACTCTGCCCCGTTTCGGCTGAAAGAGCCGCTTTGGGCGCAAAGCGTGCAGCAGGGTTATTGCCCCGCCGAGTTTATGGAGCATATTCGCGCCCTGCGCCAGGCCGATGCCAGCCAGCCCGGTGCCGGCCCCTATGTGCGCTATTGCGAAGAGATGGGGCTTTATTACCTGTGCAGCAAAATCACGCGGGACGGCGCGCTGTTTGGCTATGTGTTTATGATTCAGCCCGACGAAAGCTTTGGGCCGGACTGCTATGAAACGCTGTCTCTGGTGAGCAAGACACTGACCGAGACGACGCTGAAAAACCAGGACCGCATCACGCTGCACACTTACCTTTACGGTGAAATTTTAACCGACATGCTGAACGGCATTTCGCAAAAGCAGGCCAGCACCCGCATTCAAATCGGCAAGCTGGCGTTCCCGTCTTACATGCGGGTACTGGCGGTGCGCCCGCTTTATTACCACGGCGAAAGCGTGTTGACCGGCGACGTGCAGGCCCGGCTGGAAGCACTGTTTTCCGTCGAACAAAGCGTCGTTTACCAAAAGTCGGTCGTGCTGCTGGTCGACGTGCAAAAAAACCGCGCCATCCCCCGGCAGCAGCTGGACGCCCTGCGCGAATTGTGCGAAAAAAACTATCTGCTGGCGGGCATCAGCAACTCGTTTACCGACCCCACCAAGTTTCAGGAGTACTACCGGCAGGCGGAAAAGGCAATCGTGCTGTCACAGCGCACCAAGGCGGAGGGCTGTGTGCACGGTTACACGGATTTTGCCTTTTTTGACCTGCTGGACGCCCTGCCCGAGGGGCTGCGGCTGATGCGCTATTGCCACCCGGTGTTGCCGCTGCTGCGCGACTATGACCAGCGCAAGGGCACCGAATTATATGAAACCCTGCGCACCTACACCCTGACCGGCTTTAACCAGAACAAAACAGCCGAGCTGCTGTTTATGCACCGCAACACGCTGAATTACCGCAGGCAAAAAATTATGGAGCTTGCGAACATTGACCTTGAGGACCCGCAGACAAAATTTTTGCTGAGCTATTCGTTTGCCATTGACCTTTTTTTAGAAAAAAACACACTGTACTCTTAACCCCACCGGCCTTTTGGGCCGCCATTTTACAGCAACAAGCCACCCGCAGCGCCTTTTAAAACAAGGGCTGCGGGTGGCTTGTTGTTTGTTTTTATTTTTCGTGTTTACGGTTACAGGTACCGGTTTAAAAAATCAAGGGTATTTTGGTAACACTGTTCTGCCTGCTGCGGGTATTGGTCAACCGAAAACTGGTAATCGTGGCGCAGCTCGCCCGCCTGTGGCCCAAAAAACAGCCCCTCTGCCGGCACCCCCAGCTCTGTGAGTTTTGCGTAAAGGGCCCGGCCCTGCTTTTCAAACGAAAACGTGTTGCCGTCGGTCAAAAATGTGGGCGGGCAGGCGGGGGTCACATGGTCCAGCACCGACGCCTGCCGTGCCTGCGGGGTGCGCAACCAGCCGCGGCGGCCAAAATATGCCCAGCCAAGCTGTTGCACAAAAAAGTGGGGCACCCCCCTGCAGGTATTGGCAAACGCAGCAAGGTCGTACGGGCCGCACCTTGATGGCCTCTTTGGGCACCTGCGGGTGCCAGTGCATTGCCTCTGCCAGCGCGGGGTTTGTTTGCAACAGCACAAATTGCAGCGCGATCTGCGCCCCGGCCGAATCGCCGCCAAAGGCCAGCCGACCAAGGTCCGGCGTGCCAAAGCGCGGTGCGTTTGCCCGCC
>JAQVCK010000065.1 GCA_028689835.1 Pygmaiobacter sp.
AAACTGGTATCTGCGAAAAGCTTTCGGCAATGGCATTAAAGTTGCGCGTCATTTCTCGTTTCGCATAGCCGTGGCCGCTGGCAAACTGCTCCAGCAGTTTATCCACCCAGCTTGCTACCAGCCGGTCGGTTTCGCCGGGGCGGGTCTCATACGGGCGTTGCTGGTTTGCCAGCAGCATCAGCTCGTCGCCGTAAAACACGGCGCTGATCAGTTCACGTGCCATGGGCAGGGTGAATTTAATCCCGCTGTCTTTTTCCAGCCCGGAAAAGTTGAGCGACAATACAGGAATATGCCCGTAACCCGCTTTTTTCAGCGCCTTGCGCAACAGATGAATGTAGTTGGAAGCGCGGCAGCCGCCACCGGTTTGGGTAATCAACAAGGCCGTTTGGTTTAAATCATACTTGCCGCTGTTCAGCGCATCAATCATCTGCCCAATCACCAGCAGGGCGGGGTAGCAGGTGTCGTTGTGCACGTATTTCAGGCCGGTTTGCACCACGGAGGGGCCATCGTTTGACAAAACCTCAACATTGTACCCGTTCAGCCGCAAAATGCGTTCCATCAGCGCAAAATGGGTGGGTAACATTTGTGGAATCAATATTTTATAGGTTGCCCGCATTTCCTCGGTAAATTTGGGGTATTCCAAACGGGGCGAAGCGGGGGTTTCAGCTTGAGACATGGACAAAGCTCCTTTCCAAGACGCTATGCCGGCCTTAATGGCCAATGGCAGCAAACAGGCTGCGCAGGCGGATATTAACCGCACCAAGGTTCGTGATTTCGTCAATTTTGATTTGGGTGTAAATCTTGCCTTTTTCCTGCAAAATTGCCTTTACTTCATCGGTGGTAATGGCATCGACACCGCAGCCAAAGCTGACAAGCTGCACGAGGTTCATATCCGGTTGGGTAGTGACATATTCCGCCGCGGCATACAAACGGCTGTGGTAGGTCCACTGGTTTAGCACCCCCACCTGTTGTTTGCCGGCAAGGTGGGCAATACTGTCCTCGCTGACCAGTGCCGCGCCGTGGCTGCAAATCAGCTCGTCAATGCCGTGGTTCACCTCTGCGTCCAAGTGGTATGGGCGGCCGGACACCACCACAATCGGTTTGCCCTCGGCCCGCGCCTGTGCGATGACCCGTGCCCCTTCTTCGCGGATGCGCTGCATGTAAGCATCTTGTTCGGCATAGGCTGCCGCGGCAGCGCGCTTTACTTCAGCGGCGGTGATGCCGGTGAAGTATTTGGCCAACACCTGCGGCATTTTTGCGGCAAAATCCTTGGGGCGGTGGATGCCAAGGTAATCATAAATCAGGGTTTTGCCCGCAAGGCAGCGGCAGTTTGCTTTAATGACCTCGGGGTAATAGGCAACCACGGGGCAATTGTAGTGGTTGTCGCCCAGCCCCTCATCTAGGTTATAGGTGAGGCAGGGGTAAAAAATGGTGTCAATGTCGTCCCGGTCACACAAACGCTGGATATGCCCGTGCACCAGCTTTGCGGGGAAACACACGGTGTCGGACGGAATAGAGGCCTGCCCGGCAAGGTAGAGCGCCCGGCTGGAAACACCGCTGGTGACGACTTCAAAACCCAGCTGGGTAAAAAAGGTGTGCCAAAACGGCAACAGCTCATACAGGTTTAGCCCCATGGGGATGCCCAGCTTGCCGCGGGGCCCGGGCACTGGTTTATAGGTATTCAGCAGCCGAACTTTATAGGCAAACATATTCAGCTTTTCGCCGGTCTTTTTGCCGACGATGGGGGTTTCGCACCGGTTGCCGGAGATAAAGCGCCGCCCGCCGTCAAACTGGTTGACCGTCAGCTGGCAGTGGTTGCCGCAGCCTTTGCAGACGACCGAGCGCACCTCGTGCTTAAAGTTTTGCAGTGCCTCGGCGGTGAGGATATGGCTGGCAGTGCCCGGCGCAGCTTTGCTTTTACCCACCAGCGCCGCACCAAAGGCACCCATCAGGCCCGCAATGTCGGGGCGGATGACCTCGACGCCCATTTCTTTTTCAAAGGCACGCAGTACAGCCTCGTTGTAAAAGGTGCCGCCCTGTACCACAATGTGGCGGCCCAGCTCTTCGGGCGAAGAGGCGCGAATCACCTTGTACAATGCGTTTTTGACCACGCTGACCGAAAGCCCGGCCGAGATGTTTTCAATCGACGCACCGTCTTTTTGTGCCTGCTTGACGCTGGAGTTCATAAACACGGTGCAGCGGCTACCAAGGTCGGCGGGGCGGTCGGCAAACAGGCCTAATTTTGCAAACTCGGGTACCTCATAGCCCAGTGCGTTGGCAAAGGTCTGCAAAAAGCTGCCGCAGCCCGACGAACAAGCCTCGTTGAGGTAGATGTCGCTGATGGCGCCGTGCTCAATTTTAAAACATTTCATGTCTTGCCCGCCAATGTCAATGACGAAATCCACATTCGGCATGAAGTGCTGGGCAGCGGTAAAGTGGGCAACGGTTTCTACGACACCATAATCCAGTGCAAAGGCATTTTTTACAATTTCCTCGCCATAGCCGGTGGCCGTGGCAGAGGCTATTTCCAAATCGGGCTTTTGCGCGTATAGGTCCAGCAGCACGCCCCGCAAAATAGGCACCGGGTTGCCACTGTTTGACTGGTAGTTGGTGTACAACAACCGGCCATCTTCGTCGATTACCGCCACCTTTACGGTGGTAGAACCCGCGTCAATACCCACGTGTACCGGGCCGGTGACATCTGCCAGCGGTGCACGGGGCACCGCGGCCTTGGCGTGGCGGGCGGCAAACGCATCGTATTCCTCTTTATTGTGAAACAGCGCTTCGCCGGTGGCATAGTCCGCCGTTACCGAATAGTTTTTCAAGCTCTCAATTACGTCCTCAAGGTCAAAGGCCTCGTCGGAGTAAAACGCGGCGCCCAGCGCCACATAGTACAGCGAATTTTCGGGCAGGCGCCCGGTCAGGCTCAGCGCGTCGTCAAAGCTGGTTTTCAGCTTCGACAAAAAGGTAATGGGCCCGCCAAGGTACATCACGTTGCCCTCAATGGGGCGCCCCTGCGCCAGGCCACCGATGGTCTGGTTGACGACCGCCGCAAAAATCGAAGCGGCAATGTCCTCTTTGCGGGCGCCTTGGTTGAGCAACGGCTGCACATCGCTTTTGGCAAATACGCCGCAGCGCGAAGCAATCGTGTACAGCTTTTCGCTGTGCACGGCGGCGTTGTTCATCTCTTCCGGCGTCATTTTCAGCAGGGTGGCCATCTGGTCAATAAATGCCCCGGTGCCCCCCGCGCAGCTGCCGTTCATCCGCACGTCCATACCGCCGGTGAGAAACAAAATCTTTGCGTCCTCACCGCCCAGTTCAATCACCACGTCGGTGCCGGGGGCAAGGCGGTTTGCCGCAACACGGGTGGCAAATACCTCCTGCACAAACGGCAGCTTGCAGGCCCCGGCAAGGCCCATGCCCGCAGAGCCCGAGATGGCCAGCACCGCGTGGCGGCCGGTCACTTCGCTTTCGACCCGGTGTAAAACCTCGGCGGCTTTGCTGACAATATGAGAATAATGACGTTCGTAAGATTGGTAAACAATGTTGTCTCCATCTAATACGATGCATTTAATTGTAGTAGAGCCAATATCAAGACCTATTTTCAATATGATACCCTCGCTCTGTAGAATATTACAAAAATCAGAAAAGTTTTTTGTAGAAAACCAAGATGCTTAATTCAATCTATTTTACACCGATACGGGTTAAAAAACAACCAACAGTTTGTAAAAAACGTCCGAAAAAGGGAGAATATGGTTTATTTTTAAAGGGTTAGAGAGGGGCTGACAGCGGGGGAAAATACCATAAACTCGTACAAAAACGGCTACAAAATAGCTTTTTTCAACGGCTGAAACAAAGAACCACGCCACAGCAAGCAAAATTTTATGCAGGATTGCCACTTTACAAACACTGCACATTGCGATATACTAACGTCAATCAAAGTCTACTCAAAGGTGAGGGGCCCCCGGGGCCTCTCACCTTTTTTGGTTTTTTGATGGAACAGAATCAGCAGGCAAACCGAAACACTGCGGTACAGAGTAGAACTGCGGGGCAAGGGGCCATGCACAAAGGTGGGAAACAGTATGAAAAGTGTTCTTGTAAGGCTAAGCGAGTATGGTGAGCGTGGTGCACAGATGAGCGCCGCGGAAGCCGGTGTGGTGCGCTTTGTCCGTGAGCAGCCCGAGGAGGCTGCCGACCTTTCCATTCATCTGTTGGCGCAGCGCACGTTCTCTTCGCCCTCCACGATTGTGCGAATGTGCCACCGGTTGGGGTTTGATGGGTATAAAGAGTTTCGCCGCACCTTGCAATACGAGCTGGCGGTGCGGGGCCACGCGCAACGCCAAGACGATACCGAGCTACAGCCGGGTGATTCGGCTGAGGCCCTAGCGGCAAAGGTGACGGCAAAAAATGCGGCAATGATTGAAGACACCATGCGGCTGATTGACCCGGAAGTGTTGCACACCAGCCTGGACCGTTTGGTATCGGCGCGCACAATTGGGGTGTTTGGCGTGGGAGAAATGGCCGGCATTGCCGAAAGTGCCTGCCTGCGCTTTTTAAGCCTTGGCCGCGCGGTTGTATTTCATGAGGACAAGCATGCCCAGCAACTACTTGCCCGCGGTATGGGCCCCGGTGACGTGGGGGTCGTTTTTAGTGCGTCGGGCACCACGCCCGAAATGCTGGATATTGCCCATTCGCTGCAGGCAGGCGGTGCCACAATTTTGGTGCTCACCCGCTTTTCGGCATCGCCTCTTGCGGGTTTTGCAGACTGTTGCCTGTATGCCGCCACGGCCGAGTCCCCGCTGTTTACCGGCGAAATGAGCAGCCGGGTGGGGCTGATGAACTTGATTGACATTTTGTATGCGGGCCTTGCTTGCCGTAATTACAACGATAGCATTTCGCGGTTGCAGGGTGTGCAACAAATCGGTTAAACTAACAAAGGGCTTACATAAAAAGCGATATTGCAGGCGCAGTTTGCGCCTGCTTTTTTTGTCTGCCCAATACGCAATGCACCTTTTTGCCTTTCCATCCACCGTGTAAGCCGCTATAATAATAAGGTAAGTATTCAATCAGGGAAAGCCCCGGTTGGGGTGGCAAAAGGGAAAGCGAGAGACACAATGACACAGGTACGGATGATTTGTATTGACCTTGACGGCACATTGTTGTGCGACGACCACCACACGGTATCGGCTGAAAACCTTGCCGCCATTGTGCAGGCGGCACAGGCGGGGGTGCTTGTCGTGCCGGCGACCGGCCGTATTTATGGCCGTATCCCAGAGGATGTACACCGTGCGGCGGGTATTCAGTATGCTATTGTGGCAAATGGGGCCGAAGTGCTTACCGTGCCGGGTGGCACACGGCTGCACACGGCATACCTGCCCCTAAAGGATGCGCTGCCGGTGGTGGACTGGGCGCAAAAACAGGGCTACACGCCGGAGGTATACCAGCGTGACCGCATGCTGATCCAGATGGACGATTTAAAACGGCTTGCAAGTACGGGTATTGAGGATGACCACCTGCGTTACCTGCAACAGCACGAAAAACCGGTAGACGATTTGCAGGCGTATCTGCGTGAAAAGCCCGATGAAATTTGCAAGGTGAACCTGCCCTATTTTGCAAGTGACGAGCAGCGTGCGGCCCTACGCGCTGAACTAGAGCGTACCGGCAAGTTCAGTGTTGCGTCGTCAATGGACCATAACCTTGAAATCAATTCTCCCGCGGCGTCTAAGGGCAACGCAATCGCTGTGCTGTGCCGGCAGCTTGGTATTGATATTGCACAGGTGATGGCCATTGGAGATGGTGACAACGACCGCGAGATGCTGGGTGCGGTGGGGCTGCCGGTTGCGATGGGCAATGCAGCGCAGGATATCAAAGCGCTTGCGTGCCATGTCACCGACACCAACGAGCGGGCTGGTGTCGCAAAGGCCATTTTGGCTGCATTGAAAGGAGAACTTTGATGAAGGCACCCCCTGAGGTGACGGCGTTTGTGCCGGGCTGCGAGCAGGAAGAAAAAGACCGGCAGGCCATGCTGGACTATTGCGCCGTGTTTGACAGCCCATTGCTGACGCGGGACAACCCGTTTGCACATTTTACCTCCAGCGGGCTGATTTTAAACCCGCAGCGCACCAAAACACTGATGGTTTACCACAACATTTACCACAGCTGGAGCTGGACGGGCGGCCATAATGACGGGGACGCGGATTTTCTTGCAGTGGCACTGCGAGAAGCAAAGGAGGAAACGGGCCTTACCGAAGTGCGCGCGCTGGCAAAGCAACCGCTGAGTTTAGATGTGCTGCCGGTGTGGGGCCATTTTAAGCGGGGGGCTTATGTTGCGCCACACATGCACCTTTCTGTCGCTTATGTGTTTGTGGCAACAGAGAACCAACCGTTGCACAGCAAGCCGGATGAAAATAGCGGGGTACAGTGGATTGAATTGTCGCAGCTTGCCACCACTTGTGGTGAAGCCCAGATGCTGCCGGTGTATGAAAAATTAATTTGGCGCGCAATGGCCACAGACTAAAGCGAAGGGGCCATTTTCATTGCCATATTAAAATTTTGACACGCGTTTTTCACAGATTCGGGGTATGCTAAAACCTATAGAAGGGGGGTAGCATCCCTTGAAAAAGTACTTCGCGCTGGCGGCAGGATGCATGGCGCTTTTTGTATTGGTCGGTTGCAACAAAGCGGCCGAGGTCGTAACGGCAAGCAGTTTTTGCGGGCGTATTGTAACAGTAGATGCAAATGTGGTCACGGTGGAGGTTGCAAAGCTGAATGCCGGGGTAACACAACAGGATGTAGAAGATGCATTGCAAAACGGTAAAAAGCTGGTTTATACCGGCGTAGACCGTACGGTCACGGTGCAAAATCTGGATTTGATTTCAGATGAAAGCCAGCCGGACAGCCGTGCAGGCCTTTCACTGTTGCAGGTGGGGGACTGTGTCTGGCTAGAGCTAATCACCGATGAAAACGGGCAGGAAGATGTGACCGGTCTCACCGTGCTTACCACGGAGGCCCAATAAAAAGCGCCCTGTTTTACAATAAAACAAGGCGTTTTTAATCGGGCTTATAACCGTGTAGTGCCGTCGAGTGTACTTACTTTTGGGCCAGTTCACAAATAATGTCACAGCACGTTTTTAGCCCAAATGCGCTGCTGTCCATTGTCAGGTGATAGTTGTGGGCAAGGCCCCACACCTGGTCACTGTTGCGCCGGTATTGGGTGGCACGTGCTTTGTCTTTTTTGGCAAGCACTTTTTCAATGTCTTTTTCGGGCAAGCCATATTCCTCTATTGCGCGGTGTATTTTAGTTTCAGTGTCGGCGTGGATAAACACATTCAAACAGTCGGTGCGCTCGCGCAGAATATAATCTGCCGAGCGGCCAATAATCACACAGGGTTCTTTGATGGCAAGGTCTCGTATGATATTGCTCTGCACAATCTGCACCTGGTCTGCCGGGGGCAGGGTATCGGGCGAAAAAACAGCCTGTGCATAAAGGTCGCCCACTGAAAGGTTGTACAACAGGCTGGTAGGCGCATCCTCGTCATTTTCTTCTACAAAATCATAGGCAAAACCGCTTTCTTTTGCAACAAGGCGAATTAACTCGCGGTCATAAAAGGCAACCCCAAGTTGTTCGGCGACCATTTTGCCAATGGCCCGGCCACCACTGCCAAATTCACGGCTGATGGTAATAATTCGTTTGGACATAACTGTCCCCTCCGTTTCCATGTGGGTACCATAAAAAGGTAAACTACCCATCTGCCTTTATTATAACCAAAAGCAACGGGGGCGGCAAGCAAAGAGCAAGGTGAAATTCAAGAACTTTTTACAAAAGCAACTTTACTTGCCTTTGTACGCTGTGCTATACTCAAATTAATCATAGCGGCCATAGTGCCGCCTTTTGGGGAGACTGCAATGAGCAAAGTTGACATTTATGTTGAAAATATTTTTGCCGGCCTGCCGCATACCCGGCAGGCGACAGCAGAAAAAGCAGCCCTGTTGCAACAAATGCAGCAACGGTATGATGCACTGTGCAGCGAGGGTAAAACAGAACAGGAAGCATTGGGCATTGTCGTGGCAGAGCATGACGATTTTGAGCCGCTACGCCGCAAGCTGGGGCTGAAAAAGGGCGACGCTGCAAAAGAGACCTTGCAGGCCGAGTATACGGCTTTTATGAAGCGGTTTGCCGTGGGTATCTCCACCGGTGTAGCGCTTTGTCTTTTGGGGGTTTCATCCCTGATTGTGTTTTCCATCACACAGCTATTGCCCAAGGGTTCCAGTGTTCCCGGTTTACTGTTTTTGGCCTTCTCTATTAGCGGTGTTACGCTTTGTGTTTACTTTGGCATGAAAAACGGGCACTACCTTGAGCGCTTGCAGGCAGCTGGCTGCGAGCCGGAGCCGCTGAACATGAAACGCCGCAAACAGATGTACGACCGCATCAGCAGTTCAATCATGGTCATTGCGGTGTTGGCATTCATCTGCTTTTTGCTGGCGGGCATGTGGCACCCGGGCTGGGTGGCGTTGCCCATTGGCGGCATTTTGTGTGCGGTCGTCTGGCAGGTGCTTGGCATGGGTGGGCACAGCGATGGCAGCAACGCGCAGTAACTGGTAAAATTGATAGATGCCCCCAAGGGCAAGTTCATTATATTACATAAAAGGGGCCCGGCAAACGCCGGGCCCCTTTTATCATGCAAAGTTTTAGTGCTGCATCAATGAGGCTACCAAATAGATTTTTTTTGACCGCTCCAAAAACAGCAAGAGGGCAAAATAGTGAACGTTAAAGCAGCGCAGGCCTTTTGGGGCAACCTTTGCAAGCGGCGCAAAAAAGCCCATACGCCTTGCACTAAAACGTCACGAAAGTGGTGTGAGAGGCTTGTAGTTTGGCACCGAGTTCCAGTAATCCTGTTTGTCAATCAGCCCGTAAATATCCCGTACGCGGTTCATATTGCGCACATCTCCCAGCTTGCCCTTTACCGCTTCGTTATAGAGTTCACAGCGAAACACGACAAGGTAGGCATCTTTGCTTTCGGCAAAAATCCAAACGGATTTTTCTTGTTCACCCTCCTGGTACGTCAGTGTGCACGGTTTTACTTCATGGGTGTCGGGGTCCACCATTACCCGTACAGGGGCGTTGTCATGCCAAGAACTCAACGTCAGCTTACCGCCATAAACACCAGTAAAACTGATCATATCGCTGCCGCCGACGGACAGATGGTCGGCAATGTCCTCTTTTTTGCCAGTCGTAAGGTCTAACCGAGATAGGCTGACATTTGTGTCGTCAAGGGTTAGCTGGTAAAGGTCGTTGTGATAAAGGTATTCCCCATAGGCACCACCGGGGTAACTGAACACTTCCTCCATTGCCAGTTTGCCATTCTGCGCTTGCAGTTTATAAATATTGTGTTGCTGTACTTCCTGCACAATGCCGGTTTGCCCCGGCTTCACCGGCACACTGACGGCAATAGTTTTAACAATAAACCCGTTATCGGTGGCCCCATATAAAAACCAGGGGCAATCAATTAAATCGTCTCCCTGCGGGGTATCGGCAGAAAAGTCATACAACACTTGCATTTTGCCCTCATCAAATGGGATGCGCACCAGCTGGTTGGCAGATGAAACCACGTTGCCTGTTTGCCGTACTGTGGTTGTTAAAAAAACCAGAGAGTTTCCGTCAGATAAAATTGGCAGATTCATTACACAGGCGGCATCAAGCGTGATCAGCGTTTTTCGCTCGCTGCCGTCTAAATTGGCAATGTCGATGTGGGGCATTGAAGCCGGGCCAAATTCGTCCACATCTGAAGCACTGCCATGGTATAAAATGACCAAGTGGTCGCCGGCAACAAAAACATCTTTGCTGATGCCGTCCATCGGCAGCCAGGACGTGCAGCTTTCATTGTCGTGGGTGCAGTTTGGCCGGTTGCAGAGGTAAATTTCAGAGCGGGTTGCGTAGTCAATATAGGTGATGTTGCTGCTGCCGTCTGCCCGGTAAATAAGGCGGTAAGCGCCAGCCGCGGTGCCGCCGTAAGTGCTCTCGCCCGTGTAGACCGTTTTGTAGGCGGAATAATCTGTGTCACTGGCAGCAGTGCTGCTTGCCGGCGGGGTGCTGGCAGGTACGCTTGAAGCCGGTTTGCAGCCGGCAAGGGCACAAAGCAGGCCACAAACAGCGGCACACAAAATAAAACGGTAAAACAGTTTTTTCATATAGGCCCCCTATCTTATTCGGTACAGCCCGGCTTTAAGCGCGGCCTATTTTGCGGCTAAGCATCGTGCTGCTGTACTACATTGTAAGCGCTGTTTTTAAACCTATCACATTCACAATTTGAACACAAGTGATCTGTTCCCAAATGGCGGTAATTTGTTCCCCAATAATGGTGAATTCAATTTTTTGGGTTACCACAACTCAAACCAATTTGCCAAGCGCTAGAGGAACAAAACCACATAAGTTCTACAAAATAATTTGCACCACTGATAACATAAAAAATAAGGGCATTGCAAAGAAGGTGTGGCAATGAGTGTGAACACAAAAACGGTGCGCCTTGCCATTGGGGGTATGAGCTGTACCGCCTGCCGCAGCATTGTTGCTCGCGCTGCAATACGATGCAGGCCTTTTTATCCACTGCAATAATTTCTTCCATTGTTGTGGTCGGCTTTCTGGCCCGAATATTTTCTTCCATACGCATATTAAAGAGAAAAACTTCCTGCTGCACAATTGATCTCAACAAGTTCAGTTGTTTTTCCGACATGTTTTTTGTATCAACGCCGTTTATCTGAATTTTGCCCTTTTGTGGTTTCCAAAACCCCATAATCAGATTTGCCGGAGTGCTTTTTTGCCGCCAGAGGCCCCACCATAGGACGCTACAAAATAGCATGATTGAATAGACGGCAGGCACATTTAATTACCTCCTCTGCCGCCAGTTCATTCCCCGTAAACGCCGTATCAATCATTGTCTCGTTTGTTGATGCTTAGCGGATGTTTTCATTCGTTACACGAAAACGCCGAAGGCGGGGTGATGCAATTTCCCGCGTTCGGCATTTTTGTTTTCAATATTTGAATGGCATTCAAGCACAATTTCTCATGGTATCTTTATTCCGGTTCTAAGCGTAGCGCTTGTTTCCGAGATAAAATATTGTGAAAAGTCCCGGGCCACAGTGTGCGCCGATAACGACGCCAAGACTTGTAATCGTTATTTTCGATACCGTGGGAAAGGTTTGAAGTACCTTATCCCGCATAAATTCCGCATCCTCAAAGCAGTCGGCATGGTTTATAAATACCTCTTTGCCGTCCGGTTCCGTAAAATCTTTTTTCATCTTTTCAAGTATGTCAAGAAGGGCTTTTCTCCTGCCGCGCACTTTGGATGCAACGACGAGTTTGCCGTCGTTAGACACATAAAGCACAGGCTTTACGGAAAGGATATCTCCCACCATGGCAGCGGTGTTGGAAACACGTCCGCTGTGCTTCAGATAACTGAGATCGTCAACTGTGAACCAATGTATGATTCTGCGTTTATTGGCTTCCGCCCATTCTATCGTCTCGTCGAAGCTTTTTCCCGCATCTCTCAGCAAAACCATATAATGCAGCAGCATCCCGAGACCGCCTGATACGCAGAGGGTATCCATAAGGTAAAAACGTTGATTTTGGTATTCTTTTTTTATCTGCTCTGCTGCTTTTTCGGCATTAGTAAAAGAATTGGATATTTGGCGCGTCATATCAAGAAAAATGACGTCCTTCCCGGTATCCATAAGCGTTTTGAAAAAGTCATAATAGGTATAAGCGTTAATCATGGAGGTAGTAATCGCAACGCCTTCTCTCATGCGCTTATATAATGTCTCCCTCGACTTTTCCTGGCAATCATCGTCGAACGGTTCATTATCCAGTATGTAGGTGTAGTGGATAACAGGCACATTATGCTCCGTAAAATATTCTGCCGGGAGGTCTGCCGTCGAAGCCGCAGCGATTATGAAATCCACCATTTTATTCCTCCTGATGCGATTGTTCTTTGAAACTTTTACATGAGGCCTCTGAAGAGGGCGTTTTTTCTGTCCTTTTCTTCTGGCGAACCTATAAAATAACCAGTAGTTTCACTTTCTATTTTTGAGTGTTGCATTGCTTGCATGCCGCGCATTTTTTGCCTGCCGGAGAGTCAGCCCATAGCTTTTCTGCTGTAATTTCCCACTTATCTGCGGCGTATTTGCATTTTGCCACAAGGCAATCCACATCTTCAGAGCTTGCAATATCTGTTGAATGCGCACCGGAATTATGGACCATCTCCGCAAGCTTTCCCTGATTATCTAGCAGAGGACATGGGCGAAGCTGGTTTTTGTTAAATGGCTGATTTTTTCTGTACTCCATAAAGAGTGGTGACTTTAGGGCAGTTAAAAGCGGAACATCTTTGATATTTACATTTGAATAATGGATAAAAGCACAGGGTTCAACATCCCCGTTAGCATTAATATGCAGATAGTTGCGCCCAGCCGCTATGCATCCGTTTACATATTCGCCGTCGTTCCAGAAATCCATGATAAAAATTGGTTTTTCATTTCGGAAGCGGCGCACCTGATGATACATGAATTCACGCTGCTTATCGGTTGCCATCAAGTCTGTCGGCGCACCGTTGCCAACTGGTATATAGGTAAAAAACCAGCAGAACTTTGCACCCTTTTCAATCATTGCGTCCATGAATTCGTCACTGCCTGCCTCATTCACATTTTTTGACGTATAGCAGACAGATATCCCAAATGGAAGCTTTTTCTCTTTTAATAGGTCCATTGCCCTTATGACCCGCTGATAAGTTCCTTTGCCACGGCGGCTGTCCGTGGCTTCTTCGAAGCCTTCAACGCTGATGGCAGGTATAAAGTTGTGAACTCTCTTCATCTCATCAACAAACGGTTCATCAATCATTGTTCCGTTTGTAAAGGCAAGGAATGTACAATCATTATGTTTTTCACAAAGCGCAATTACATCTTTTTTTCGCGACAAAGGTTCGCCACCGGATAATATGAACATATGAATTCCGAGTTCTCTTCCTTCCCGAATAATCCT
>JAQVCK010000066.1 GCA_028689835.1 Pygmaiobacter sp.
CTCATCAACAACTACCTGTTGCCGCTGGTGGGCCAAAGTGCGCCCGACCTTTCCGCTTTTATCTCGATGCTGGTGTTGCTGGGGTGTATTTACCTCGTCGGGGCCATCAGCACTTGGGTGTATAACAGGCTGATGCTGAATATTTCGACCGGCACCCTGTACAAGCTGCGGGTCGATTTGTACAACCACCTGCAAACGTTGCCATTGCGCTATTTTGACACCCACACCCACGGCGAACTGATGAGCCGTTTTACCAACGATGTGGATACGCTGCGCGACATGTTTTCGCAAAGCTTTGCACAGCTGATCAACTCGGCTGTCACGGTGGTGGCGGTGTTTATTGCCATGCTGATCCTCAGCCCGCCGCTGACCCTGCTGACCATTGGCATGTTGATTATCATGCTGACGGTGGTACGCACCATTGCCGGGCGCAGCGGGCGGTATTTTCGCCGCCAGCAAAAGGCCCTGGGCGAAGTGAACGGCTATATTGAAGAAATGATTGACGGGCAAAAGGTCGTAAAGGTGTTTTGTCACGAGCAAACGGCCAAGGACGAGTTCAACGAGCTGAACGAGAACCTGTGCGAAGCGGCAACCAGTGCCAACACGCTGGCAAATATTTTAATGCCGGTCATGGGCAACTTGTCGTATACGCATTATGCACTTACCGCGGTAGTGGGGGCCATTCTCACCATTAATGGGGCGGCCGACCTTGGCACCATCGCCTCGTTTTTGCAGTATACCCGCTCATTCTCGCAGCCCATCACCCAAATTTCGCAGCAACTTAACAACGTGCTGATTGCACTGGCGGGCCTGGAGCGCATTTTTGAGGTGATGGATGTCACCCCGGAAAAGGACGAGGGCAAGGTAACGCTGGTCAACCTGCAGCGCGGCGAAAATGGCGCTTTGCAGGAGACCGAACAACGCACCGGCCTTTGGGGGTGGAAGCACCCGCACATGGACGGCGAGTTGGAATATCATGAGCTGCGCGGGGACGTGGTGTTTGAGCATGTTACCTTTGGGTACGAAAAAAACAAGACCGTCCTACGTGATTTGTCGCTGTACGCAAAGCCGGGGCAAAAAATTGCATTTGTGGGGTCGACCGGTGCGGGCAAAACCACTATCACCAACCTCATCAACCGCTTTTACGAGGTAAACGACGGCAAAATACGCTATGACGGCGTGAATATTCAAAAAATCAGCAAGGACGACTTGCGCCGCTCGCTGGGCATGGTGTTGCAGGATACTCACCTGTTTACCGGCACCGTGCGGGACAACATCCGCTATGGACGCTTAAACGCAACGGATGAGGATGTGGTCAAGGCTGCCCGCATTGCCAACGCGGACGGGTTTATCCATCACCTACCACAGGGGTACGACACGGTACTCACCGGTGACGGGGCCAATCTGTCACAGGGGCAGCGGCAGTTGCTTGCCATTGCCCGCGCGGCGGTGGCAAACCCGCCGGTGTTGATTTTGGACGAAGCGACCAGCAGCATCGACACCCGCACCGAAGCCCTGATTCAACAGGGCATGGATGGCCTGATGGAAGGGCGCACCGTTTTTGTGATCGCCCACCGGCTTTCGACCGTGCGCAACGCGGATGCCATTATGGTGCTGGAACACGGTGAGATTATCGAGCGCGGCAGCCACGACGAGCTGTTGGCCCAAAAGGGCAAGTACTACCAGTTGTACACCGGCATGTTTGAATTATCATAACGGGTACACAGGTACGGGGCACAATAAAGGCGGGGCAGGAGTGAAACTCCTGCCCCGCCTTTTGTTCTTTTTGTGGTCTGCCCATTTAGTCTTCGCTATTTAAAAAACAAAGCGCGACGTTTGCCATCATCTGCATGCCGGGTAAAAGCGCCTGCTCGCTGGCAAAAAAGCTGCCGCTGTGCAACCCGTTGCTGCCGGCGCCGCCGTCCCCCACGCCCAGCCAGCTGAACGCACCCTTTACCTTTTTTAAATAAAAGGCAAAGTCCTCACTGCCCATTGCGGGCTGCGGGGTAATCACGTTTTCCGCACCAAACACCTCTTCACAGGCGGTGCGGTACAGCTTTGCCATATCCGGGTCGTTGACCAGGCTGTCATAGCCAAAGTGATGTTCGTAATCACAGGTCACTTCAAAGCCAAGCTCCAGCCCGCGCACCATTTTTTCCATACGGCGCTTGATCTCGGCACGCAGTTCATCGTTATAGGCGCGCACATTGCCAATGATCTCGGCTTCGGCCGGGATGATGTTTTCCGCCGTGCCGCAGTGGAAATAGCCGGTGTCGATGATGGCGGTCTCAAACGGGTCCACCGCCTGGGTGCGCAGCACCGAAATCTGGTTCATAAATTCCAGCGCGGGGTACAGCGCGCTGCGCGTTTTGTGCGGGGTAGAAAGGTGGCCCCCGGTGCCGTGAATTTTCAGCTTAAAAATATCCACACCGGCCATCATCTCCCGCTCGCAGATGCCCGCCTGCCCCAGCGGCACGGTGGGGAATACATGGGTGCCAAAAATCGCATCCACATCATCCAGCACGCCTTTTTCCACCAGTGTTTTCGCGCCGCTTTTGGTGGCGCCGGCTTCTTCTGCCGGCTGGAAGATCAGTTTTACGGTGCCGGGCAGCTCGTCGCGGATTTCGTGCAGCATCAGCGCGGCACCCAGCAGCACCGACGTGTGCACGTCGTGCCCGCAGGCATGCATCACACCCGGTGTCTCAGACGGGTAAGCGCAGCCGCTTTCCTCGGTGACCGGCAGCGCGTCAATGTCGGCACGCAGTGCCACGGTTTTGCCCGGCTGCCCACCGTGGATGGTGCCAATGACGGCAGTGGCTTCAAAATCGCCGCGGCATGGAATACCGTGGCGTTGTAACACCTGCATAATGTACTGTTGGGTGCCCTGCTCATGCCAGCTCAGCTCCGGGTGGCTGTGCAGGTAGCGGCGTGCACTGGCGGCCTCTTCTACCCAGTTTTCCGCCAGCTTAGTCAGGCGTTGTTTTTCCATAATTGCAACCCTCTCTTTATTCCATTGAAGCATAGAAGTAGTGAAGAAATCGATTCTATCTTACCGTATCTGGCCGCAAATAACAAGCAAAATAGCGCTATTTCAGTAGCGGGTGGCAAAAAAATACCGCGGCGCAAACGCGCGGCGGCAGATACTATAAAAATTTGTTAGGGGCAACGGGCGGGCAGCGGGCAATCTGCCGGGGCAACAAACTCGCCCAGTGTGTCGCGCCCGGCTTCATAGTCCCCATGGAAATCGCTGCCGCCGGTGCAAAACAGCCCATACTGCGCGGCTGCCTGTGTTAGCAGTGCACGGTCGGCGGCGCTGTTGGCTGGGTGGTTCAGCTCCAGCCCGGCAAGGCCGGCGGCAACAAGGTCGGGGATCAGTTCAAAATTCTGCTGTTGGCCTGCGTGGGCCAGTACCGCATAGCCACCCGCTTCGCGAATGGCCGCCACGGCAGTGCGCGCGTCGGGGTAGTGAATACTGCGTGCGCAGGGCCCGCCGTGCTCGAACGCGGTGTGAAACAGCGTGCCAAACAGGGTATCTGTCTGCCCGCTGTCCACTAAAAATTGCAGCAGATGCTGTTTAAACAGGCTGCCCCCGCCCTGGTAGGGCAGCACATCCTGTGGGGTGATGGCGTACCCCATCGAGTGCAGCACCGCTACCTGCCACAGGCAGTTTGCCTGCCGCTGGCGCCGTATGTCGGCGGCCAGAGCCTCAATGGGCTGCGGGTCGGTGTACAGGTAAGCTAAAATATGCGCCTTTTTGCCGGTGGCGGGGTCTGCACAGGAAAGCTCGGTGCCGCGCAAAACCCGCAGGCCAAGCGGAGCAGCCAGCGCCAGTGCCTCTTCGTGGTAGCCGGTGTCGTCGTGCTCGGTAAATGCAATATGGGTCAACCCCACGGCGGCGGCCTGTTGCAACACCGATGTGCGGTGCCAACTGCCGTCTGACCGTGTGGAATGCAGGTGTAAATCTGCTTTCATCCAATCACCTCGGTGGGCCTTATAGCCCGGTATTTTGCGGGCGGCGCCCGCAGGCTGGTTGCTTTTTAGTATAGCACACCGGGCGCACCGGCGCAAAAAAAGCGCTGCCAAAAGCGGCAGCGCAAGTGGTTTTAAAAGGTGTTTTTTATACGGCTTTCGCCGCTTCGGCGGGCCACTGTTCCAACCGCGCGACGGCGGCACGGATCAGTTCCGGCGTGACGGTGTAAGGGTAGTGGCGCACGTCAATGCCCGCCAGTGCCTTTGTAATTACCTTGTCCAAATCGCCTGTAGTGCAATGCAGGTCGGCAAGGCAGGTGGGCAGGCCCATTTTGCGGCTAAACGCGTGAATGCGCTGCAACTCTTCCTCCTGCTTATCCATTGCCAGCAATACCAGCACGCCGTATGCCACAATTTCGCCGTGCAGGTGGCCGTTGTGCTCAATCTGCGGCAGCACGGTAAAGCCGTTGTACATGGCATGGGCGGCACCGGTAGTCAAATCAATGTTGACGAGGTTGGACACATACCCGGTGGAAATAATGATGCCTAGCACAATCTCCTCCAGCGCGTCGGTCACGCGGTCGGCATCGCAGTCCGCCAGCGCCTGCACCCCATATTTGACCAGCGGGTCACCGCACATATGGCTGATGGCGGTGCCAAGGGCCTTGGGGTGGTCCAGCTCGTCGCCGCGGCCCGACACGGTGCACTCGTAGTATTTTGCCATCGAATCGCCAATGCCGGCCCACAGGTACTGGCGCGGGGCGCGGGCAATGATGCCGGTGTCAATGAAGATGTGCACTGGCGGCACATCAAAAAACGAGTACTCGCGCAAGGACCCATCCGGGTGATACAGAATGCCAAGGCCGGTGCAGGAGGCACAGGTAGAGGCGATGGTGGGGAAAGTGAACAGCGGTTTGCCCGCCCGGTGGGCAAGCACCTTGGCGGTGTCGATGGCTTTGCCGCCGCCGACGGCAAAAATCATATCCGCCTGCTGTACGCCGGGTTCGGCCTCCAGCCGCTCGATATTTTCTATTGAGGCTTCGCCGCCATTCCAGTAAGTGCCGGTCAGCTGTATGGCGCTGCCCGCCACGGCAACTTCAACCCCAGGCATGGCGGCCGCCAGTGCGCGGTTGCCACCAATCACGGCAGCTTTGGTGCCGTAGGGGGCACAAACCTCGGCAATATCGGTGTAGGCGTCCTCGCCAATCGTATAATTCGGGAACCGCTGAATTTTCATCTTGTTGCTTCCTTTCCGGTGTGGGGTGTCAAAATTAATCTTCTGCAAATGCGGGTTGTGTGGTAGGGGCCGGTGCGGGGATGCTCTCTTGCCTTGCTTCTTTGGCGCTCTGGCCCACGTATTCCGGGTGCGCTTTCAAATATTTGCGGTTTTTGTATACGCCAACAGTGAGGAAGGGCACAATAATGATGGCAATGCCAAGGTAGCCACAGTAGCCATAACCGTACTTAATAATCTTGTCCAACCCAACCAGTGAAACGCCCATCGACATCACCATAGAGAGGCAGGATACTACAGCACGCCGCAGGGTCGGCTTTTGAATGCGCGAGAAAATTTTAGAGCCCTCAAACCGCGACACAAAGCCGTAAACGGTGGTCACGCCGGTGGAAATAAAGCAGAGCAGCAACGTGATATTGTATACCCAATAAAGCCCCGGGATGCCAAGCTGGCTGCAAATGTACCAAGAGGGTAATGTGGTCTCACCGGCGGCGGTAAAGTCGGCGTACCAGCCAATCAACATAATGCAGGACAGCACGAGGGCAACGGCGTTCATCACAAAAGCAATAATCATAGCACGGGAAATGTTCTTTTTATTTTGCAGTGGGCGGCCGCAGGCAATCATTGTGGGGATGACGACCGACTGAAACCCAGCGTAAATAAAGGCATTGAGAATGGGTTGTACCGGGTTCATGCCCTCGGCAGAGGTAAAGTTAGTAAAAACAGCGCTGATTTCAGGCAGCTTTGCCCCGATGCCCATGATGAAAATAATGCCGCAGCAGACCAAAATGGCAACCGACATAATGGTGGAAGCACGCGAGACAAGCTTTGCACCAAAAATGGTCATTGTCATCAGTACAACGCCCACCATCAGCACAGCGGCGATATACGGCACGCCGCCAATTTTTTGCATCAGCGAGGCAGAGCCCGCGATGACAGCACCCACTGCGCAGATGACCATAATGTTGAAGTAGAGCTCAAACAGCAGTTCCAGCTTATCAAACGGGTGGTACAGCGCTTCAAACAGTTCTTTGTGGTTTTTCAGCCCACGGGAGGAGGTCATCAAAATTGCTTCGCGGATGGTGAGTGAAAGCAATGCCATGGCAAGCACCGCGGCAAATGGGGCCGTCCACCCAAAACGGGCGTAATACTGGGTTGCCTGGTTGCCGGTGGCAAAGCCGCCGCCTGCGTGGGAGCTGAACAACACACTGGCAACGGCAAAGACCCCCATAAAGCCCACCCGGGCGAATGCCGGCATACTGCCGCCGCGGGCAGTGCTGTTTGTGGAATTCGACATACAAAACACACCTTTCTTTTTTGAGAAGTTGAATCCGCACAAACAGCCAGCAGCGAGTGTTTTCGGTAACGAAGAAATAAAAAATGGCCCTTCGTCCCCTAGGGCAGTTGCCCTAAAGAGACGAAAGGCCATTTGGCTTTTCGCGTTACCACTCTTGTTCATTTCCGAAGAAATGCGCTCACCGGGTACGAGCGGTTCTGCCGCTTTATACCCTGTCACAATAACGGTTGACATCCGTATCCGCCTACCGGTCTGTTTCAGCGGACCCACTCCGAGGTCAGTTCAGAGCCCCCGCCAATGCTGTTTTACACCGCCCAACAGCTCTCTGCGATTTTTGGGGAAACTTACTAGTCCTCATCAACGTGTTTGTCGATTCAATTTTCTGTTTTCAATACTGTACCATTCGTTTTAAATTCTGTCAAGGGTCAATTTTAAAAAGGTGTAACCTGAAAATTTGTACCGGCCTTCTGCAAGCCTATGCTTTATCAATGATGATATACGGCTGCAACTGGTAGGGTTTTGGCGCAACATTACGGTCGCTCCACATATAAAACCAGCGTTCCAGCGGGTAGTAATAATAGCCGTCCTGCCATTGGTCCGAGGTGTCGTACGGGTCGGCAAAAATTAAAATATCATCGCCGATGCCGGGGGTACCGTTGTTGTCGTAACCAATGATGGCCTGCCAGTGGCCGTCCCAGTCGGCCCATTCTACCATAATGGGCCGCCCCGCCTTCAGGTTGCCCACCACCCATTTGACAAAATACGAATCCTTGGCGTCGGCTACCCAGTTTTCGGTGTTGTCGTCATTGTCGGCGGCATACAGTGAAACAGACGAAAACGTTTTTGGCAGGTTGCCAACATCCGCATCACTCACGCCGTCTGCCACCGTCAGCAGTTCGGCTTCATCATATTCCGCCCGGTAGCTGGTCTCTACCACTTGAAAGCCGTCCAAGGCTGAAAAATAGTCGTACAGTTGGCCCACATTGGTGCCGTATTCGCCCACATTGTTGGCACTGCCGGGCAGTGCGCCCGGGGTGTCATGGTCGGTGTGTGAGCCCATGGCCAGCGCAAGGTCATATTCGGTGACATCGGTCTTACCAAAGTGGTTCAGCACCATCAGGGCTGTTGCATCGCCGCAAGACCACTCGTATGTTTGTTGCATCGTTTTAAACCCTTCAATTAACGTCAGCTCATCATCGGATTTCATGTGGTAAAAGTCCGGGTTGACATAATAGCGGGAGTTTGGGTTGTCACCAGCGTTTGCATAGGCATCGGCACCGCCGTTTTCGTCAAAGTCCTCGGAGGGGATCGTTTCCCCCTTGGGCTTTTCTGTGGCAGTGGGTGTTGCGGTGGGGGCCGCGGCAGTTTGCCCGGTAGAGGAAGCGGGGGCAGAGCAGGAAACCGATAACAGTGCAAAGCTGATGGCCAGCAGCAGAGACAACCCTTTTTTCATAATTCTCTTTCTCCTTTACAGTGGGATACAAAAATTCAGGCAGCCTAAAAAGGGCTGCCTGAATATCGGTTACTGGTAAAAAAACATGTGGGCCAATGGCTTTAACAACCGCCTGCCCTGCCACCCCTTTTCGACCAATCCAGTAAAAGACTTACTGTGCAACTGACACCCAAAAGCCCCATTTTAAGAAGCACTGCCGCACACGTGGTGCGGGCTGCGGGGGCCCCCGCAGGGGCGCGATATTGCTATCGCTACTCGGCATTTGACCCGGCTGTCCGCATGGCCTTTGGGCCACGCCAAAGCGCGGCTGGTCAGATGAAAAATAGTGATATCAGGTCGAAAGAAGGTTCTTTCTTAGTATCAATCGGGCAAAAGCATATCATAAATGCCCTTAAAATGCAACCTGTTTTGAAAAGGAGAATCAAAGTGGGTACTCTGTGCTTTAGACTTTGGGTAGAGTGCGGTTTATTTTTGCAAGCCCGCGCCTTAGCCAGAAAATCTGCCACAGCCAGATTACCGCGTAAATGCCAAAGAAAACACCAAAGTACACGGCAATGCTGGTGGCGCTGTGCCCCATCCAGTAGGCGGTGTAGGCCATAAAAAAGGTAGACAGCGAACACAGCACCAAATGGGTGACGGTCTGGCGCAGCAGGCTCCAGTGGTCCACCTCCCACACCAGTGAGGCAGCGCCCCAAACCGCCCCATAAAAAAGGCACAATACGGCTTGCAGTATAACGGCCGTCAATTCGCTACCACAAGCCGCTGTAAATTCAGGTACCACCGGGTAATAGGTGCCATCAGCCGTACAAAGCGAAACCCCAATTGTAATGAAGACACAAATTACAATGCCCAGCGGGGCACCCATCAGGCTACGCAGAATAATTTTCTTTTTCATAACGATACCTCAAATCCCCAAAGTTTGTTTGATACGGGTAACATAGCGGCGGGCAACATAGGTCTTTTGCCCATTTGAAAGAGTGACACAGATGGTGCCAGAAAAGCTTAAATCAAAGTTTTTTACCTGTTTTAGGTTGATGATTTCCGCGTGCGAAATGCGCACAAAGTCGGGGCTGTGTAACTTTTCTTCTGCTTCGTATAACCGCATGCGCAAGGTATAGCTGCCCTGCAACGTGATTGCCCAAACCTTACCATTTTGCGCAGTAACGCGCAGCAGTTCGCTGGGGGCTAGCAGCACGGCCTGTTCGCCGCAAAACCCGGCCAGCCACGCGGTGCCCACTGTTAGGCGCTGGGCAAGCTCTTTTACTTCATCGGTCAGCTGCGCCGCGCGCAAAATCACTTTGGGCTCAATACAGCTTTCATCTAATTGAATTTCAATTTGCATCGTACCCCCCCTTGTTTATTGCCAGTATAGCACAATCCCTTTTGGCGCTGTCATATTTTGTAACAGGTGGTCGCTTAGCGGATACAGGTGGCCTGTTTTTGCAAAAAAAGTCCGCCACCCGGCCGGGTGGCGGCAAAAGAGAGAGAAAGGTGAGAAAAAATTTATACGGCGTCACCCAATGTTGGGGTGGTTGTATCGGGTTCAAGTGGTTCCCCCTCTTCGGGGGGCTGCACTGCTTCGGTGGGGTCTGCAAGCCGAAACGCCGCAACACTTTTTTTCAGCTCTTCAGCTTGCATCGAAAGCTCCTCACTGGCTGCGGCAGATTCTTCCGCCGAGGCAGCGGTATTTTGCACGACGGTCGAAATCTGCTCGACCCCTTGGTTGATCTGCTGTAAAGCGGCCGCCTGCTCGCCAGAAGCGTCCGCAATTGTGCTGACGAGTGCGGTGGTTTTTGCAATACCATCCACAATCTGTTGTAAGGCGGCGGCTGTCTTTTGGGCGATTTTTGTGCCATCGCCCACCTTTTGCATTGAATTTTCAATCAATGTGGCGGTTTCACTGGCGGCTTTGGCAGACTGCCCTGCAAGGTTGCGTACCTCTTGTGCAACTACGGCAAAGCCGCGGCCCTGATCACCTGCACGCGCAGCCTCTACCGCA
This sequence comes from Pygmaiobacter sp., assembly GCA_028689835.1. Lineage (GTDB taxonomy): Bacteria > Bacillota > Clostridia > Oscillospirales > Ruminococcaceae > Pygmaiobacter. The sequence goes on from JAQVCK010000066.1 coordinate 9,953, forward strand.
GCGTTCAGTGCCAGAATATTTGTCTGGAACGCGATGTCCTCAATGACTTTGATGATTTTGCCAATGTTGTCGGAGGACAGGTTAATCTCATCCATTGCGCGCAACATCTGTTCCATTTGACCATTGCCTGCTTCGGCCTGCCCTTTAATCTCTTGGGTCAAATCGCTTGTGGTACGGGCGTTTTCAGCATTTTCACCGGTATGGGTGGTCACTTCCATCAACGAGGCCGTCAGTTCTTCAATGGCGCTGGCTTGCTCGGTGGCCCCCTGCGACAGATCCCCGCTGGAATCCGATACCAGCTTTGCCCCGGCATCCACCTGCCCGGCGGTTGTTATAATGGCCCCGGCCAGCCCAGCCCAGCTGGCGACCATATCGCGCAGCGCATTGCCAAGCATATCGTTCTCGGAGTATACTATAATATTAACAGTCAAGTCCCCATCCGCAATGGCGCGGGTCTCTTGTGCGCGAGTTTCAATTGTGGCAGACAGTTTGTCAAAAGCCCTGCCTAGTTTGCCCAGCTCGTCATCTCGCTCCCGCAGGCGAATACTTTTTTCGTCGTTCTGGTGTGAGGTGACATCCCCAACTGAAAGTGCCTGTGCATAGTTGCACAGTCGGCGAATAGGGTGGCTAATCATCCGTGAAATTTTACCACTCAGCAACAGGGCGACCGTCAGAGAAAACACCAACACCAGCGCCATGACGCCAATTAAAGTTAAGGATAACATACGATTTGCTTCCAACTGGTTGGCAGCAACCTCGTTTTTATAAGCCGACATCGCTTTAAATGCCGCGTCGGCGGCGTCGGCCTGTGCTTTTGAGCTGTATAATTGGTTGTATAATACACTCGCGGGCTTGCCGTCCGCAGCAGAGGCCAAATAGCCGTCGATGGTAGTTTTATAGGTGGCAAATGCCGACTTCGTGGCGTTAAAATTTGCCTCATCGGTGCTGTCACAAAGCGTTTTGCTATAGGTGAACAGCTGCTGGCTTACGGTGGAGAACTGGGTTTCAATTACAGTTTGATAGGTTTCGGTATTGCTATTGCCATAATTGATGTACAAATCCTTGACCGAGCTTTTGCTGCGCGCAAAGGCAGCTTCGGCATTGGTAGAGTATTGCACGCCGCGCATGTATTTGTCGTATGAGGTTTGCTGTGCCTGTAACATGATTAGCATCCCCCCGATGCCAAGCAGCCCAATCAGCACCCCTAAAAAGGTTACGGTCAGAAAACCAAACCTCAGCTTACGCGCAATTTCCATGTTCTCCAGTCGTTTTTTCATTCTTCTTCCTCCTGTTGCACAAAACCGCAAGTCCGCGGTTGAAAATACAAAAACGCAAACAAAAACTGTCCCCGGTCAGGTGTATAAAGGGGAAATGACCAGAGACAGTGTGGCGTAGTGCCGACCGCAAGGGGTAAAAACACTGCCGGGCGAGAGGGCATCGGGGTCAACCGCGGCCAATACGCATTAAAAAAGGGGGGACAAACTGTAAAATTGGGTACGATTGTCAGAAGTCACAGTTTTAAAACAAAAAAATAGGTCAAAATAACCAATAAAAGGCGAAGTGATTGTGTTCTTTTGTACAAATTATAGAACACTTCCCATTCTTTGTCAATTACCGAAATCGTTTTTGTTGTGGTTTACAATAAGCCATAAAAGGACTGTGATCGGCAGAAGACACATTTAATCACCAGAGAGGAGAGTTTACGTAAATGGCAAGAAGGGGAGAGAACGTTTATAAACGCAAGGATGGCCGTTGGGAGGGCCGAGTGCTGGGGAAAGATGGTAAATACCGCTATTTTTATGCAACCAGTTACCGGCAGGTAAAAGAGAAAATTAAAAACGCAAGTGAACAGCAGGCGGTACGGCAAGTACCAAAAAACACTGGTGCGGCAGAATTATTCGATACCTGGGTACGGCAGGTACAGCCACAGGTCAAGCCGACCACCTTTGAAAATTACGAAAGCTGTATTCGCCGTTATGTTATTCCGTTTTTTGAGCAGGCGCCCAACAAAACGATTTCGGTAAAAACGGTGACAGCGTTTGTGCAGCATATTGAGGGGACCGTAAGCCTTTCACCGACAACAAAAAAGAAAATTTTAACCATTTTTAAAACGGCTCTGCGTGCCGGGTTAAAAAGCATGCCACAACGTGCAGCCATTTTAGAAGCCGTTGTGTTACCCAAAACAGAAACAAAAGAGGTTCAGGTTTTTTCGATGGCAGAGCAAAGGCAGATTGAAACGGCGGTCTATCAGACCACAGATACCCGTGCACTAGGCATTGTATTGTGCTTTTATACCGGTATTCGCCTGGGAGAACTTTGTGCGCTGCGCTGGGGTGACATTGACCTTGAAGCGGGGACGATGAATATTTGCCGCACGGTTTCCCGCACGCGCTGTTTTGAGCCTGGGGGACCAAAAACCATGCTGCTTGTTGGTTCACCCAAAAGCCGTAAATCAGCCCGCAAAATACCGTTACCCGCTTTTTTGTTGCAGCTGATACAACAACACTGGAGAAATGTGCCGGACCATTATTATGTGGTATCCGGCAAGGAGGTACCAATTGACCCACGGTCTTATGAAAAAATCTACAAAAATGTGTTGAGCTTTGCCGGGGTGAAGGACCGCAAATTTCACGCGATTCGCCATACCTTTGCAACCCGTGCACTGGAACTTGGGGTAGACATTAAAACCATTAGTGAAATATTAGGTCACTCAGGGGTCAGCGTTACGCTGAATATCTATGCACATTCAATGCTGGAACAGAAAAAGAAAGCGATTGATAAGTTTAACCAGATGCACGTGATGCATATGGAGTTTGCACCGTTTGTCGGGATGAACTCTGCCCTTAATATGCCAAAAGAGTGTGAAGTGCGCAGAGCCCAATAATACAAGATAAATCACAACAAAAAACCGCCCGGCAAACAGTTGCTGAAATGGTATAAAGATAGGAGACACGAAAAACCGTGTCTCCTATCTTTTGTTGTATACTGAGTATTGAGGTGAAAGCAATGCGCAAAGAATATACATTTCACAGCCGAGAAGAAAAACTCATG
>JAQVCK010000254.1 GCA_028689835.1 Pygmaiobacter sp.
ATTATTCGCTACCCGGACCTTGTCATAGAGGGAAATAAGACGACTTTTTTAACGGGCCCCAGCGGGTGCGGAAAAAGCACTTTGCTCCGGCTGTTTAACAAAACCGCATCTCCAGGCAGCGGAAGGGTTTTGTTTTACGGGGAGGACATAGCGTCCATGAACACCCTGGTGCTGCGGCGGCGGGTGCTTTTGGTGGGGCAATCAGTATTCCTTTTTTCAACAAGCATTGCGGATAATTTCAATCATTTTTTTGCTTACCGCGGGCAAAACCCGCCGGAGATTTCTGAAATGAAAAAATATCTTGCGATTTGCCGCGCGGATTTTCCCCTTGAGTCCCGCTGCGACACCCTGTCGGGCGGGGAGCGGCAGCGGGTGTTTTTGGCTGTTTGCCTTGCCATGCAGCCTGAGGTCCTTTTACTTGATGAACCCTCTTCGGCACTGGACAGAAATCACGCCGATGCGGTAATCGCAGGCATAAAGGCGTGGGCACACGAAAATAGTGTCACACTCGTGGTGGTGAGCCATGACCCTGTTTTGACCGCGCGGTTTGCCGATTGCACCCTGAGCCTGGCGGGAGGAAACACGCTATGAACGGGATTGTATCGATAACCTTCTGGCGGTTTTTGCTGATTTATCTGCTTTTGCTACTTGTACTTTTTATTATGAAAAAAAGCCGCATCGAGAATACGGGCATTCTTTTTACGGCGGGTCTTCGTATGACGCTGCAGCTGGTGTTGGCGGGTTATGTTTTAACGTTCATTTTTCAAAACCCGCACCCCCTGCTTACGCTCGCTTATCTTTTCAGCATGACGGGCTTTGCCATTCATCGCGTACTGTCGGGCAACCGGGATTTAAACCTCCGGTTTCGCCTTTCCATCGCCGGTTCGCTTGCACTGTCGGGGGTTGTGATTGTCTTTTTTTTCGTTTGGGTTGTGGTAAACGTAAGTATTTTTAATCCGCAGTATGTGATTCCTTTGAGCGGGATGATTTTTGGAAACGCCATGACGGGTGTGGGACTGGCCGTAAAAACATTTCGGGAAAATTTGCGCACCCAGCGCCCGAGAATCGATGCGCTTTTGAATGTTGGCGCGCCCCCAAAGGAGATTTTGCTTCCGTTTGTGAACCAATCGCTGGAAACCGCCCTTCTGCCGACGCTCAACTCCATGCTCGGCATGGGCATTGTGTCGCTTCCCGGAATGATGACGGGACAGATGCTGTCGGGCACTCTTCCGACAACGGCAATTTTTTATCAGATTTCCATCATGATCGCCATCTGTGCCGTGGTTTGCCTTGCGGTTTACGGTTCCCTGCAGCTTGGATACCAAACACTTATCAACAAAGACGATCAAATTGTTTGCTGAATTTTTGTTTGGCCCGCAGCCGCTTATATGTTTCGGGCGCGTCAAAAGGGGCGTTTGCCTCCCAACCATCCTTGTTTGTCCCAGTGGGCCCTGTCGGTAGGATTCCAGGTGTTTTTGCGCATCTTTCCTTTCATCATGAAGAAATACAGTTTGCGAAACAAGGGGTTTGGTGTCCTTTTCCTTTGGCGGCGGTTTTTTATGTTTATTCCGCATGCTTCACAATTTTGCCCTGCCCCCTTTATAATCAGGGAAACATTCAAACGCGATGATTAATAAAATGATGAGGAGCGGTTGGTCATGACAATTTCAGGAGGATCCTTGCTTGGAATCGGTGTTCTCGTTTTTTATGCCATGGCTGTGCTCAACGCCGCAGCAAAGCCCCTGCTGCGCCACACAAAAGTGCATGCCGCGAACCACCCCAAGATGAAGGCAACAATTGAAAAAATCGCCCGTTTTTTAATAAAAAATCACCGTTTGCTGGGCAGAATCGCTGCTGTTTTGTTGGCGGCACACGCCGGAGTGCAGTATTTTCGGTTTGGGGCAAGCGTTACGGGAGCTGCCGCCGCTGCTTTGCTTGTGATGCAGGTAACCCTGGGTGCGTACGGTGCCAAAATAAAAAGCCGCGGCGGGTGGCTGATTGCCCACCGCGTCATTGCGCTGCTGCTACCCGCCGCGATGTTCATCCACATTTTTTAAATTTGCCGGGAGTGTGGACAATGAGAAATAGATTGATTCGTACGACATCTTTATTTTTTGTTGCTGTTTTTCTTATGGTGTGTGGCACGGGGTGCACACAATCCCCGGCAAGTACGGTGGTTGCTGCCGACCTGCCTGAAATGACGCTGGCAGAACTGGCAAAATACGATGGTAAGAATTCAAATCCCGTTTATGTCGCAGTGGATGGGTTGGTTTATGACCTGTCCGGTTCATCGCACTGGAAGAACGGCAGCCACAACGGATTTATGGCCGGGGCCGATTTGAGCGAAGCCATAAAAATAAAATCGCCGCATGGTGTTTCAAAGCTGCGTGGGTTCCCGATTGTCGCAAAGCTTAAAACTTCCTGATTCATGAACGGCTGCCCCAAAGGGCAGCCGTTGACATTTGCGGGGCGCTGTCATGGATGATATACTGGATGAAAGAACATGGATACCGTGAACCAGGAGGCTGAGAATGCCAAGATATTTGAGTGCTTCGGGTATGAAAAAGTGTATCGGCTGCTTTACCTGCATGATGATGTGCGCTGCGGTCAACCGCAACGACCACTCCATTTCGAAAAGCGCCATCAGAATCACAACCGTCAGCGGACTTGCCGCGGGAATTTTTCAGGCAACCGTTTGTCTTGCCTGTACCGACGAGCGGGCCTGTGCCTTGGCTTGCCCCACGGGTGCCCTGCGCGATCGCGAGGGCGGCGGTGTTTTACTGGACACGGGCAAATGCATCGGCTGCCGCGCCTGCGTCGCCGCCTGTATT
>JAQVCK010000067.1 GCA_028689835.1 Pygmaiobacter sp.
AAGTTTTTTCAGTCGAATCATATTCATGCTCCTTTTACTTTGCTGTCTGGTGAAAAAACGAAAGGTCAACTTATTTATTTAAAACGCCTGGGGCGCTTAACCCCTGCGGTGATTTCTACCGTTTGCCCGCCTGTGCCACCAAGCGAAAGCGTTAAGCCCTGCTGTGCAAGCAGCACCTTGCCACCGTACGCGGCCGCCGCCTGCGCGGCAAGCTGCCAGTGCTGCCCAAAATGGGGCAGGTGGGTAAGCACCAGCAGTTTGGCCCCCGCCCTTTTTGCAAAGTCGCCCGCCTGTGCCGCGGTGAGGTGCTGCGCGGTAAACGGCGGGCCGCCTGCGTAAAACGAAGCCTCACACAAAAAGCAATCGGCCTCGTGCGTAAACGCCGCCAGCGGCGCGTGCCACGCGGTGTCGCCCGAATACACGAGCGTTTGCCCGCCCGGCGCGGTGACGCGCAGCGCACGGCTTTCAATTTCGTGCGGGTTGTGCAGCGTTTCTATTTGCAAATCGCCCACTGTAAAACGCGCCAGCCCCAAATAGCTTTGCCCGGTGCAATACACCCCATAGCCCAGCTTTTGCACTTCGCCCGGCCCCCACGCAAGTAAAGGCTTTGCCCGCCTGCCAAGCTGCTGGTCAATCATCGCCGCGTATTGCAGGCAGCCAAGGTCAGCATCGTGGTCGGTGTGGTAGTGGCTGATGATAACGGCATCCAGCTGCCACAGTGGCAGCTGGTGCTGGATTGCGGCCAGCACACCGCTGCCGCAATCCAGCAAAATATTGGTATCACCGTGTTGTACCAGATACCCTGCCGTGGCGCCGCCCGCGGGCGGGTACGCGCCCCAGCAGCCAATCACCGTCAGTCTCACGTTGTACTCTCCCCCATTAGCCCCAAAACGCCGCCAATATCCGCCAGCTGCGGCACAGTGTAAGGGTGGTGAATTTCTTCCATCCCAAGTGTGCCATAAGGGGCCAGCAGCAGGCAGTCGATGCCGACCCTCTGCGCGCCCACCACGTCGTCATAGTAATTGTCGCCCACAAACAGCACCTGACTGGCGTCATACCCCGTCTGCTGCAAAGCCGCGTCAAAAATGGCGGCATCCGGCTTTTCGGCCCCCACTTCGCACGACACTGTCACGGTGTCCAGCAGCCCGGCAAGGCCGGTATTTTGCAATACCGCGCGGCAACTGTCGTCCCAGTTGCTCACAAGGCCGGTGCCCACCCCGGCGGCGTGCAAAGCCGCCAGCAGTTCTTTTGCGCCCGGTATGGGCTGCCATGGGGTATCGCTTTGGGCGCGCACGGCGCGAAACAGGGTGCAGCAGCGCTCTAAGTCCAGTTGCAGGCCAAGGTGGTAGTTTACCAGCCCCAAATACCAGGCAAAATAGGCCGCCCCGTCGCCGCCCAGCACATGCGGGTACTCGCGCATAAACGTTTTGTCCGCAAGGTAAAACGCGCGCTCAATCTGTGCTTTCTCCCTTGCAGCGCCAAATGCCGCCAATACCTGCCGGTAGCTTGCCTCCACCGGCCGCTGTACCAGCGTTAACCCCAAGTCAAACCAAACACACCGATATTTCATAAAGCCCCTTTTGCCGGGCCGCAGGGGGCCCTGTTTATTTGCCGCCTTGCTTTGCCGGCGTGTTTATCATAGCATTCACCGGGCCGGGCAAACTATTGCATCTGGGTAAAGCATATGTAAAAATCATATATAGTGTATTATTTTGGTGCTTGTGTATTATTTTTACCGGGTACCATACCCCCTTTGTTTTTCTTGTAAAATCTGCTAAGATGAAAACGTTAAGAGCTTTTATCACTTTAAGGCACAAACGGGGGGCGTTATGGAGCTGGAAACCAACACGTTTAAATATCAGCGGCATGGGGAAAAACAGCTTTCGCTGATTCTTTCCACCGCGGAACAGCTTTTTGTTGAAAACGGGGTGGACAAGGTCAGCCTGACCGACATTGCGCGGGGCTGCGGCATTATGCGCTCTACCTTTTACCGCTACTTCACCAATAAAGAGGAGATCATCTGGACGATTTTGCACCGCAATGCCGTAGAGCTGTCGCAAAAAATTGAAAACCAGTTCAAAAAAACAGACGGCACCGCGTACAGCCGCTTTGCCGCCTACCTTGACCTGTTGTATCAGGATTATGTTGCGCACCCGCAGCAGTACACCTTTATCGACCTGATGTTTGCCGATTACCAGACCGCCACCAGCGAGGGCGGCACCCCGCTGTATAACCGCTATTTCCCCGAGGGGGAGTTTCGCACCGGCGACACGGTGCGGCTGTTGACCGCGCATTTTGACGACGGCTCGCTAAAGCCGGGGCTAGAGCCTAAAAAAACGGCGGTCTCGGTAATTTATGCCGCTTGGGGCATTGTGAACAGCCTTTCGCACCAGACAAAAACCCTGCCCGCAAAATACGGCATTACCACCGGTGAAGTGGTGCGCACGGCGTTTGATGCGCTGCTGGCCAGCATTAAGGCCTAAGTACCCCCCTGCTGCCGGGGCGCATCTGCTTTCACGGCAATGCTGGTTGCGCAGGTTTAAAAGTACGGGCCTTACAAAAACACAGTACAAAAAGCCCACCGGGCGCCTTTTGTGGCAGCCCGGTGGGCTCTCTTTGTTTCTAATAATATAAACAATATTCAATAAAACTACAACAGCTTTTTTATGGCGCGCAGCGGGTGGCCGTTCAACAGCTCTAAAATGCCCTCCATCTGCCCCTGTGTCAATTCTTCAGACGATACCATTGCAAACAGCGGCATTTCGCGCACGGTCGCGGCCATCATCTCCGTCTGCTCTTCCTCTGCCTGCACCGCCTTACTCATTGTGCTGTCCCCATAGCGGATGAGCAGCCGCCCAATCAGCGTGTGGGCAACATCTTCCAGCGTGTTTTCGGGCGTATAGGGGCGCTGGGCGGGGGCATCGTGCACCGGCAGCGGCGCGCCATACAGCGCGGCAAATTGCTGTTCGGGCACGACAAACGGCCCTTTGGGCAGGTCGTAATACACCGGTGCCACGGCGCGCAAATCGGGCTCTGGCTGCGCCGGGCCATTGAGCTGCACGGCGGCGGCAAGCGGGCAGTTTGCAGAGGACGGGCCCACCAAAATGGTGTAGCTGCCGCCCGGCACATACCAGTCGTGCAGCAGGGTGTTGTGGTACCCCAGTTCGGCGGTGTCCAGCTGCAATTCAACGCGTTTGCACTCACCGGGGGCAAGCTCTATTTTGGTAAACGCACACAGCTGCTTTGGCGGCAAAAACACCGTTTCGCTTTCGTGCGCGGCAAACACCAGTGCCGTCTCTTTTGCGCGCACGCCGCCGGTGTTGGTGATGTTAAACGACAGCGTTAACGCGTCGCCCACCTGGCAGTTGCTTTGCCCCAGCCGCAAATCGCTGTAAGCAAACTGTGTGTAAGACAGCCCGTGCCCAAAGGCAAAGCGCACCGGCTTTTGCGCTTTTTCATAGTAGCGGTAGCCCACATAAATACTCTCGCGGTACTCCACGGTGCGCCGCCCGCCGGGGAAAGCGCAATTTGCCGGGGTATCCGCAAGCTGCAAGGGCCATGTTTCGGCCAGCTTGCCGCAGGGCACGCTGCGGCCAAACAGCAGGTTCACCACCGCGCGCCCCGCGCCCTCGCCGCCAAGGTAACACAGCAAAATGGCTTTGGGCAGCGCTGCCCAAGGCAGCTCTACCGGCGCGCCGCCCACCAATACCACCACCACATTGGGGTTTACGCCGCAAATTTGCTCTACCAGCCGGTTTTGCTGCGGGGGCAGCGCCATGGTTGTGCGGTCTACCCCTTCGGTCTCGCCGCCCTCCGGCAGGCCGACAAACAAATACACAATCTCTTTGCCCTGCGCCGCCGCACAGGCTTCACGCAGCAAGTTCTCTTCTTCTGTTTGCGGCACGTTTTGCCGCAGCGCATACCCCGGCGCATAGGTCACCGCGGCACCCTGTTCTACAAAAGCATCCCACGCGGTTTCAACACGAAACGGGTTGAGTTTTGAGCTGCCTGCCGCCTGATATCGCGGGGTTTTGGCAAACGCACCGATGACCGCCGCACTGCGCGCCGGGGCCGCAGGCAGCAGCCCCCCGTCGTTTTTTAGCAGCACAGCGGATTGCTCTGCCGCGTGCACCGCAAGCTGGTGGTGCGCAGTTAAATCACACGGCCGCTTTGCCGCGCGGCTTTGCATCCCCTTTAAAATCAGCTCTGTCACCCGCTGCGCGGTGTCGTCTAATGCCTGCAACGGCAGGCTGCCGTTTTGCACGGCGGCCAGTACCTTGGCGTCGTTGTACCCATGGTTGCCGGGCATTTCAAGGTCCAGCCCGGCGGCCACCCCGGCGGCGCGGTCGTGCACGGCACCCCAGTCGGACACCACCAGCCCGCCAAAGCCCCAGCGGCGGCGTAAAACATCGGTGAGCAGCGTCTCGTTTTCGCTGCAATACGCGCCGTTTAACCGGTTGTAGGCGCACATCACGGTGTCGGGTTTGCCCTGCTTTACCGCAATTTCAAACGCCCGCAAATAAGTTTCGTGCAGCGTGCGCTCGTCTATGACGGCGTTGACGGTCATGCGCCGTTTTTCTTGGTTATTGACTGCAAAATGCTTCAGCGATGCCCCGGTACCGGTGCTTTGGATGCCGCGGATCATCCCCGCGGCAAGCAGGCCGGACAGCAGCGGGTCTTCGCTAAAATATTCAAAATTGCGCCCGCACAGCGGGCTGCGTTTCATGTTGGCACCGGGGCCAAGCACCACGGCCACGTCCTCTTGCACGCACTCTTCGCCAATGGCCTGCCCCACCTGCTGCGCAAGGGTGGGGTCAAAACTGCAGGCCAGCGCGCTTGCCGTGGGGAAACACACCGCCGGCACGCTTTCGCCAATGCCAAGGTTGTCGGTGCTGCCAATTTGCTTGCGCAAGCCGTGCGGGCCGTCCATCATTGCGACCGGCGCAAGGCCCAGCCGCTCAATGGCTTTTAAGTTCCAGCAGTCCTGCCCCGAGCACAGCGCGGCCTTTTCTTCCACCGTCATCTGTGCCACCAAGGCGGCTGCCTGTTGCTTGATTGTCTGTTGCATCTTGTTCACCCCTGTTTGTTGCCGGGCAGTGACGCGCGAATGGCGTCAAACTCCTGCTTGCTAAGCGGCAGGTTTTTCACAAACACTGCCGACAGCACAAAGCACAGTGCCGGCACAATGCCAATCAGCAGCCGAATGCCAAAAATGGCCGAAGCGGGCTGGGTGACCACCTCGCCGCCCGCGCTTTCAAGGTAGCCAAAAACGCCCAGCATTGCCGTGGTCAGCGCCACCAGCACCGCCGAAGCAAGCTTGTACAAAAACATCGTCGTGCCATAAATCGTGCCCTCGCGGCGCACCCCGTTTTTCAGCTCGTCCACCTCTACCACGTCCGGCAAGATCGAAAAGGTCAAGGTCTGCGAGGCAGAAATGCCCACACCGATCAGCGCGATAATGCCAATGATGAGCGGGATGTTGCCCGCGGGCAAAAACAGGCAGATGAGCAACGGTATCACAAAGTAGATGGCCGAGATGATATAGGCTTTCTTTTTGCCCAGCTTGTCGCTGACCCACACCCACAGCGGGGTGGCAATCACCGCCAACACCAGCGGGATCATCATAAACAGATAGCTGACATCGTCGGATATTTGCAGCGCGTATTTCATAAAATAAATGTACAGCGCCATAATGATGTCAAACCCGACCATGTTGAAAATAAAGACCCCCAGCACCAGCCGGTACTCTTTCAGCCGCAGCAGTGAGCGCAGGCTTTTCAGCATCGGCTCTGGCTTTTGCAGCGTGGGCTGTACCCGCTCTTTGGTGCCCGCAAAGCACAGCAAAATGCACACCGTCACCACAGCGCCCAGCAACCACCCCATCACCGGGTAGCTTTGCCGGTACATTACCTTACCGGGGTAAATGGTGTCAACAATCAGTGTGACCCCCATGGCCGATAACAGCGAGCCCACAAACGAAAACGCCATTTTAAAGCCGGAGATACTGGTGCGCTCGTTATAATCCTGCGAAAGCTCTGGCAGCAGTGCATTATACGGGATGGCGACCAGCGAAAACATGGTGCTGAACAGCACCCCGGCAAAGATGTAAAAGACAATCATTGACACTTCGCCCACAAAAAATACCTGCCACAACAGGGCAAAAGCCACCCCCAGCGGCAGCGCACCGTAAAGCAGGTAGGGCCTGCGGCGGCCATGGCGCGTTTTGGTGTGGTCTGAAACGCCGCCCACCACCATATCCAGTACCGCGTTCCACATACGCACGATCATAAAAATGTTGCCCGCCCAAAACGGAGAAAGCCCGGCGACATCGGTGAGGAAAAACACAAAATAAAACCCCAGCGCACCATATGCCACATTGTTGCCCAAGTCCCCCACGCCATAAGCGATTTTTTCACGCACCTTCAGGCGTTCGGTCTGCATGACGATTCCCCCTTTAAAATATTCGTTGTACGGTTGCCGTTTGCCCCTTGGCAAAACGGCTCTACCGTAACTATAGCATTGGGGTAGCGGTAGAACTATCACATTTTCTACTTTTATAGCATAAATTCTACTATTTTATTGCGTTTTTTTGTCATTCACGGTAGTATAAATACAGTAATACCATATTTTTTGTAAAAAAGGCCGGTGATTTTTTGCTGTTGACTGCTTACGAGGACGCGATGCTGCGCGAATTGCACCAAAACAGCCGCATCCCGCTTTGGGTGTACGGCAGCGGAGGTGCGCTGCAATACCGCTACTTTACCAAGGCCCCGCCCCGCCCGGCAGAGGCCTTTTACCAATATGTCAACAAGGTCGCCGCCGGGCAATACCAGCAGCCCCTTGCACTGGTGTATCAGGGTGGCGAACTGTTTTGCGTGTTCGACTTTACCCGCCGCGGGCGCCCTGCGCGGTTTGTGTGCGGGCCCATGCTGCTGCCGGGCACGGTGGTGGGCGCACTTTCTTTTTTGGCCGCGGGCACTGCGGGTGAGGCGGGCGAATGGGCCGAGGCGCTGCCGGTCGTCACGCTGCCCACCCTGCTGTCGTACCTGCGGCTGTTTTTGCTGGTACTGCGCAAAGCAGCACCGGAAACTGACGAATTACTGCGCTGCAAGCCGCTGCCGCTGGGGCAGGCCCTGCGCCCGGTGCTGATACAAGAGCTGTTTGAAAGCCGTGAAGAATACCGCGAGCACACCCCCTACCGCGAAGAACTTGCTGTTTTAAACTGCGTGCGGGCGGGGGATGTGGCAAAGCTGGAAGCCACCTACCGCGCACAGCCGCGCATCAAGTACGGCAAAATGTCGCAAAACCCCCTGCGCGGGCTGTTTTACGGCAGCATCGCCAACGTGACCCTGATTACCCGGTACGCCATTGAGGGCGGGCTGGAAGAGGAAACCGCGTTCACGATGAGCGACTTATACATTCGCCGCATGGAACGCTGTGCCACCGAGCAAGAGCTGGAAGCGTTGAACGAAGAAATGGCCGCCGACTTTACCGCCGGGGTGGCACAGGCAAAACAGGCAAAGCACCACCCGCACACTGACCCCATTGAACAGTGTATGGATTACATCACGGCAAGCCTGCACAAAAAAATTACACTGCAAACACTGGCGGCGCAGGTGGGCCTTTCGCCCAAATACCTCTCGCGCCGGTTTGCACAGCAGACGGGGCAAAGCTTTAGCCATTACCTGACACAAAAAAGGGTGCAGGAAGCAAAAGAACTGCTGGTGTATACCCGGTATTCGCACAGCCAAATCTGTAACTGCCTTGCGTTTTCATCCGATAGCCATTTTATTGCCGTTTTCCGCAAGGCGACCGGCCTGACCCCGCTGCAATACCGCATGCGGTATGCGGCGGTGCCGGCACCTTAAATACGAAAAAATGGCCGGGAAAGTTGAATTCTTCCCCGGCCGTTTTATTTTTTGTTCTATTACCGCAGCTGCGTGTCGGTGACATGCTTTTCCCTTGGGGGGAACGCCGCGTCATACTGCAAAAATGCCGCATCGTCCGGCTCAAACGCCGCATCCTCTAAAAAGCTGCCGCTAATACCCGCCAGCGCACCGGGGGTAAGCTCTAACACCATAAAGGCGTCAAAATTTGCGCCATCGGCCGTGGTGATGCCAAACTGCGCGGCATTGCGAAAGCCAAACCGCCCGTAATAAGCCGGGTTGCCGTAAATAATCACCGCGCGGTAGTGCAGCGCCGCCGCCAGGGGCAGCGTGTGGCGGATGAGCGCGCTGCCCACCCCCTGCCCCTGCAACGCAGGCAGCACGCCCAGCGGGCCAAAGGTCAAAATTTCATCGCTGCCTTGCGGCCCGGTAACCTGCGCGCGGGAATATAAAACACTGCCGATGATGCGCCCCCCTTGCAGGGCCACAAAGTCAAGCTGCGGCACAAAACTCGCGCTGGCGCGCAGGCGGTGCGCGACAAAATGCTCGGTACAGCCGGGGGCATAAACGTCCCAAAAGGCGTCACGCAATAGGTCTTCTACTGCGCGGTAATCGTTTGGTGTCTCGTTTCGTAATGTTAATTTCATGGTTTTCTCTCCTGTTTTATTTTGTTTAAAAATACAGGGTGGAGAAATACAAGCTGCAAAAAAAGCAGGGTATGGCTGCGCCACACCCTGCTGGTACCAGCGGTGTTTTGCGGCCTTGCAGGGCAAACAGCGTACAGCAAACAAGTGGCAGGCCGTTGCCTTACCGCATTGTCACTGTAGTATGCAGCTGTATTTCCCTTACAAAACCGACGTCAAACAAACACCTTCCGGATTTAGATTACTGTTATTGTACCCCCTGTGCGGTTTGCTGTCAACCGGTGGCTAGGGCACAAAATGCCCGGCGCGGCGAAACAGCTCTTTTGTGCGCTCTACCTCCCCGCGTGTGGCGGGGGGCGTGTCCGTCAGGGTATACGGCAAGTCAAGTGCCTGCCATTTATATTCGCCCATCTTGTGAAACGGGCTGATCTCCACCCGCTCAATGTTCGAAAACCCCGCCAAAAACTCCGCCATTTCACCCAGCTCTGCCGCATCGTCGGTCAGCCCCGGCACCTGCACCACACGGATCCACATTGGGATCTTGTGCTCGTTTAAGTACTTTGCCATCTCGACTGTCTGGTCAATGCCGGTGCCGGTCACCTTGCGAAAGGTCTCTGGCCGAAACGCCTTAAAGTCCAGCAACACAAGGTCGGTGTGCTGTAGCACCGGCGCCGCCAGCGACAGCGGGCAGTGGCCGGACGTATCAAGCGCGGTGTGAATGCCCGCTTTGTGGCAAGCTTCAAACAGGGCCGCGACAAACTTTGGCTGCAACAGCGGCTCGCCGCCGCTGACCGTCACCCCGCCGCCCGACGCTTTCATGTAAGAGCGATATTTCACAATGTCCGCCATCAGCTCTTCCACCGTGGTGGGCTTGCCGGTGTGCGGTGCCCAGGTGTCCGGGTTGTGGCAGTATTGGCAGCGCAGCGGGCAGCCCTGCATAAACACCACATACCGTATGCCGGGGCCGTCTACCGTACCGCAGGTCTCTACCGAGTGCAGATAGCCTTCCATCTTTTGTTTTGCCTCCTTGTGCCGCCCGGCAGCAAACGCGCTGTTAAAATTTTTCGTGGAACGTGCGGTGAATCACGTCCAGTTGCTGCTCGCGCGTCAGCTTGATAAAGTTGACCGCGTACCCGGATACCCGTATCGTCAACTGCGGGTATTGCTCCGGGTGGTCCATCGCGTCCAGCAAAGTCTCTTTGTCAAACACGTTGATATTGATGTGGTGGCCGCTGTCGGCAAAATAACCGTCCATCAGGCCCACCAGGTTGTTGACGCGCTCTGGCTGGGTGCGCCCCAGCGCGCGGGGGATGATGGAGAAGGTGTACGAAATGCCGTCCTGCGAATCCCCGTAAGGCAGCTTTGCCACCGAAGCCAGCGACGCAATGGCGCCCTTGGTGTCGCGCCCGTGCATCGGGTTTGCGCCCGGCGCAAACGGCTCGCCCGCCTTGCGGCCGTCCGGCGTGCTGCCGGTCTTTTTGCCGTACACCACGTTGGACGTGATGGTCAGCACCGACAGGGTGGGCATCGCACCGCGGTAAGTGTGCTGCTTGCGAATCTTGTTCATAAAAGTGGTGACAACATCGCTTGCAATGCGGTCTACCCGGTCATCATTGTTGCCAAAGGCCGGGTATTCGCCCTCAATTTCGTAATCCACCGCAAGGCCGGTCTCATCGCGCAGCACCTTAACCTTGGCGTACCGGATAGCCGACAGCGAATCTGCCACCACCGAAAGCCCGGCAATACCGCAGGCCTGTGTGCGCAAAATGGTCTCGTCGTGCAGCGACATTTGCAGTGTTTCAAAGTTATATTTGTCGTGCATATAGTGAATGACGTTGAGGGTGTTCACATACAGGTTGGCCAGCCAGTCCAGCATCTGGTCAAACTTGCGCGAAACCTCGTCATAATCAAGATATTCGGATGTGACGGGGGCAAA
Source organism: Pygmaiobacter sp. (assembly GCA_028689835.1). GTDB lineage: Bacteria > Bacillota > Clostridia > Oscillospirales > Ruminococcaceae > Pygmaiobacter. The sequence goes on from JAQVCK010000067.1 coordinate 10,467, forward strand.
CTCCGGGGCAATCTGCTCGCCGGTCTTTTCGTCCCGCCCGCCGTTGATGGCGTACAGCAGTGCTTTGGCAAGGTTGGCACGCGCGCCGAAGAACTGCATCTGCTTGCCCACCCGCATGGCCGAAACACAGCAGGCAATGGCGTAGTCATCGCCCCAGTACGGGCGCATCAGGTCGTCGTTTTCGTACTGGATCGACGAGGTGTCGATGGACACCTTGGCACAGAACTCTTTAAAGCTGCGGGGCAGCCGCTCGCTCCAAAGCACAGTGAGGTTGGGCTCTGGCGCGGGGCCAAGGTTGTACAGCGTGTGCAGCACGCGGTAGCTGCTTTTGGTCACCAGCGGCCGCCCGTCCTCGCCTACGCCGCCAATCGCTTCGGTCACCCAGGTCGGGTCGCCGGAGAATAGCTGGTCGTAGTCTGGCGTGCGCAAAAAGCGAATCATGCGCAGCTTCATCACAAAATGGTCCATCAGCTCTTGCGCCTGCTGCTCGGTTAAGGTACCGTTTTGCAGGTCACGCTCGATATAAATATCCAAAAAGGTCGACACCCGGCCAAGGCTCATGGCCGCGCCGTCCTGCTCTTTGGTCGCCGCCAAAAAGCCAAAGTACACCCACTGGAACGCCTCTTTGGCATTGGCGGCGGGCTGCGTGATATCCAGCCCGTACAGCTTTGCCATTTCGGCAAGGCGGCCCAGCGCGCGGATTTCCTCGCTAACTTCCTCACGGTGCAAAATCACGTCAGAAGAATAGCTGGGCAAATCCAGCTTTTTCAACTGCTGCTTTTTTTCTTCAACCAGTGCATCGGTGCCGTACAGCGCCACGCGGCGGTAATCGCCGATGATGCGCCCGCGGCCATAAGCGTCCGGCAGGCCGGTGATGATGCCCGTGTGCCGCGCCTTGCGCATCGCGTCGGAATACGCGTCAAACACGCCGTCGTTGTGCGTCTTGCGGTAATGCAAAAAAATGTCCATCGTCGCAGCGTCCAGCGTATAGCCGTGGGCCTCCAGCGCTTTTTTAACGACGCGCAACCCACCGTACGGCATAATGCCGCGCTTCAGCGGGCGGTCGGTCTGCAAACCGACGACCTGCTCCAGCTGTTCGTCCACATACCCCGCGGGGTGGGACAACATGCCGGAGGGCGTTTTGGTTTCTGCGTCCAAAATGCCTTTGCGGGTCTCTTCGTCCATCAGTGCGCGCACCTTGCCCCAAAGGGCGGTTGTGCGCTCGGTTGGCCCGGCCAAAAAGTCGTCGCCGCCCTCATACGGGGCGTAGTTGCGCTGAATAAAATCGCGCAGGTCGATTTCTTCTGTCCAGTTCCCGGCAGAAAAACCTTCCCATTGTGTTTGCATAACATCACCTTTCTGCGGTGGTTCGCCCATTTGTCACGCCGCACCGGGGCCGGATGACCTGTTTTTCTGCTTGTGCGACGGGCAAACGGAGTTGCCAGCTACGGCCCGTTTATATAATATACTATTTTTGTAGGTAATTCAACTATTTCTTTCTTTTCCCTGTTTTTATCCCGATTAGCCGGTTGGTAAGTGCCCGCCCAATATAAAACCTTGTCGCTGCGACGGCACCCCCTCTGCAAAAATACAGCCCAGCATGCCAATCATGTTAATTGACGTTGTAGGGGCAGCCTTTTATACATTATATATTGGACCACTTGGTTGGCGGTGGACCGATCCCGGTTGAACAGACAAAGAAATAAAAGCCCTGTCGCAGAATAGCTTAAAATTAGGCGGCCTTGCTCCGGATTTCGAACGGAGTAAGGCCGTCTTTGATGTTAATGCGCTCGTAATTGTAAAATTGCACATATTCAGATATTGCTTGTTCCTCTTCGGTGCGGCAAGAAAGACTCATACGGTACAAGCACTCTGTTTTCAAAGTACCAAAGAAATTCTCCATGGCGGCGTTGTCATAGGGACACCCAGGGCTGGACATGGAGGGGCGAAAATGATATTCTTGGCTTAGGTCAAAGTATGCGCGTGAGGTGTATTGAGACCCTTGGTCGCTGTGGAGTGTAAGTCCAGCAGCGACCTTTTCTTTTTGCAAGGCGTCGCGAATCGTATCGGTTACCAAAGAGGTAGTCATGTCACTGCCGATGCGATAGGCTAAAACTAGTTTGCCGCACAGGTCTACCACCGCGCACAAATACAGCATTCCTTTTGCGGTAGAAATATAGGTGATGTCGGTAACCCAGAAACGATTGGGCAGCGGCTGTTCAAAGGCTCTTTGCAACAGGTTCGGATATTGATGTACGGCCTGCTTGTAGTGCGTATAAGGTCTGTGTCTGCGTATCTGTGAAAGCAGGTCATACTTTCTCATGATGTGCAAAATGGCTTTCAGATTGATTTTCTTGCCTGTTTGCCGCAGAATCCAGCGCCGCACCCGGCGGCAACCGTAAGTCTGTTTACAGCGCCGCTGACATTCCTCAATCATGTTTACCAGCCATTGGTC
>JAQVCK010000068.1 GCA_028689835.1 Pygmaiobacter sp.
CCAGGGGCAAAGTTTCTGCGGGTAAGCGCGCACTTGTCGGAATAGCAACGTTCGCCCTTCAAAAAGAGCTTTTGGCCTTCACGACGGCACTGGCGGCATACTGCGCCTGTATATCTTGCCATTCTTTTTCCTCCTTATGAATTATACGCGACGGCGCTTGGGCGGGCGGCAGCCATTGTGGGGAATGGGGGTAACGTCCTTGATCATATTTACCTCCAAGCCGGCCGCCTGCAAAGCGCGAATCGCAGCTTCACGGCCCTGGCCCGGGCCTTTAACGAAAACCTCAACGGATTTCAGGCCGTGCTCCATTGCAGCCTTTGCGGCTGTTTCCGCAGCTGTCTGTGCAGCATACGGGGTGCTTTTTCTTGAACCACGGAAGCCAAGACCACCGGTGCTGGACCAGGAAATCGCATTGCCCTGCACGTCGGTGATGGTCACAATGGTATTGTTGAACGTGCTCTGGATGTGTGCCTGGCCGCGATCGATATTTTTACGCTCGCGTTTACGGCGCACTGCAGTTTTCTTAGCAGCAGCTTTTGTTGCCATAACCTTTCCCTCCTATGGTTACTTTTTCTTGTTGGCGACCGTGCGCTTCGGGCCCTTGCGGGTACGTGCGTTGGTCTTGCTGCGCTGGCCGCGCACTGGCAAGCTTCTGCGGTGACGAACACCACGGTAGCAGCCAATTTCGGTCAGGCGCTTAATGTCGAGCGCCACATTGCGGCGAAGATCGCCTTCAACAGTGAAATGTTTGTCGATATATTCACGGATGAGGTTTTCTTCGTCCGGGGTGAGGTCCTTCACGCGGGTATCAGGACTGATCTTGGTCGAATCAAGGATCTCTTTCGCAGCGCTGCGGCCAATACCAAAAATGTAGGTCAGGCCAACTTCGACGCGTTTTTCTCTGGGCAGGTCAACTCCGGCTATACGTGCCATAATTCCCTTGCACCTCCTGTTCTATTAATTGCGTCTTAACCCTGACGCTGTTTGTGTTTTGGATTGGGGCAGATCACCATCACGCGACCTTTGCGCTTGATGACCTTGCACTTTTCGCACATCGGCTTTACGGAAGGCTTTACCTTCATAATGGGTACCTCCTTAATCGCGCCCTTACTTCGAGCGCCATGTGATGCGCCCTTTGGTTAAATCGTAGGGCGACATCTCTATCGTTACTTTATCGCCTGGCAGAATGCGGATGAAGTTCATCCGCAGCTTGCCGGAGATGTGTGCCAGTAAGCGATGACCGTTCTGAAGCTCTACCTGGAACATGGCGTTCGGCATAGCCTCAATTACGGTCCCCTCTACTTCAATGACATCGTCTTTTGACAAGCGGCAACCCCCCTTCAGGTCGTCTGTGGCGGCGCCGAAATTTGTTCGGCAATCGCCTGTGTGAGCAATTTGTCGTTTTCCATCAAAGCAGGCGGCAACACCTTCGCCGTCATAGCGAGGTGTGCGGGGTTTTTCGCCTTTGGCTTTGCCAGCTTATGCTGGCTGCCGTTGGCGACGAGCACCCTGCCGTTCTGCTCGGCAAGAACTGCAAAATACAGCCCTTTGTCCCGCCCTGCCTTTGAGCATACGATGCGGCCTCTTGTGAAGTCCATCTGCTACCTCCTCAGGCTGGGTCGGTCAGAATGACGGGCCCGTTTGTGGTAATCACAATCGAGCGCTCGAAATGCGCGCTCAATGACCCATCCTTCGTTTTGACGCCCCATCCGTCAGGCATCTGCCGGACAGCAACCGCACCCGCATTGACCATAGGCTCTATCGCCAGTGTCATACCGGGTACCAGCCGCGCCCCACGCCCCGGATGCCCGAAATTGGGAACCTCCGGGTCTTCATGCATCTCACGGCCAATGCCGTGACCCACATACTCGCGCACGACGGAAAAACCGTTCTTTTCGACATACTCCTGAATCGCGTGTGAAATGTCTCCGATGCGGTTGCCCACAACGGCGGCTTTCAGCCCCTCAAAGAAGGACTGCTTCGTGACTTCGATCAGGCGTTTTGCCTCTTCGCTCACCTCGCCCGCCATAAAGGTGCCGGCGTTGTCGCCATGCCAGCCCTTATAAAGCGCGCCGGTGTCGATGCTCACAATATCCCCCTCGCGTATCACCTCTGCGGTGCTGGGAATGCCGTGGATCACGGTATCGTTCAGCGAGATGCACGCCGATGCCGGGAAGCCGTACAGGCCAAGAAAGTTGGGCTTAGCCCCCTGGCTGAGGATATAATCGTGGATGACCTTGTTCACGTGGGCGGTGGTGACGCCGGGGCGTACCGTTTCGCCGCCAAGCTGTAACGCCCGTGCGGAAATGCGGCCTGCCTCGCGCATCAATTTAATTTCCTGCGGTGTTTTTACCGAGATCACTCTGTTACCCCCAGAGCTTTCAAGACCAGTGCGGTCGTATCAGCGACCTCCTCCTGACCTTCTACGACAGCTAGCTTGCCACGGGCTGCGTAAAACTCCTTTAAGGGTTCGGTCTGCTCGTGGTAGACCGCAAGGCGCTCGAGCACGGTGGAGGGCTCGTCATCCTTACGGATGATCAGCTCGCCGCCGCACCGGTCGCACTTGGTGGGGTCGGCTGAAGGCTTGTAGACGGTGTGGTAGCTTGCGCCGCAGGAGGCGCAAACTCGACGGCCAGAAAGGCGGCGGACGATATCATCGTCCTTGACCTCAATGTCCAAAACCTTGTCGATCTCAATGCCCATCTGTTCGATGGCCTCGGCCTGAGCGACCGTGCGGGGCACGCCGTCCAGAATAAACCCTCTCTCACAATCGGGCTCATTCAGCCGCTCTTTGATGATACCAATAATGATATCATCCGGCACCAGCTTACCGCTTTCAATGAAAGCTTTTGCCTTTTGGCCCATTTCGGTGCCGGTTTTCACGGCTTCCCGAATAATGTTGCCGGTGCTGACAGCGGGGATCGAGAGTTTCTCACAGATTATTTCGGCCTGGGTACCTTTGCCGGCACCCGGTGCACCCAAAAGAATCAGTTTCATTCCGCTCGCCTCCTGTTACTCCAAAAAGCCCTTGTGGTGACGCATCAGCATAAAGCTTTCGAGCTGACGGGCAGTGTCAAGTGCCACGCCGACCACGATGAGCAGGGATGTACCACCCAGCTGAACAGGGATACCTGTCAGGTTGCCGACGACGATCGGCAACAACGCAACAATCATCAGGAAAATTGCCCCAATGAAAGTAATCTTGCCAAGCACCTTAACAATAAAGTCGGTGGTCGGCTTGCCCGGGCGAATACCGGGGATCGCACCATTGTTTTTACGCAGGTTGTTTGCGATCTCGACCGGGTTGTACTGAATGGCAACATAGAAATAGTTGAACGCGAGGATCAGCATCGCATAGATAATCGCGTAAGCAACGCCATTATAGTTAAACCAACCCAGGAAAGTGGACCAGAAACCGGTGCCAGTGATGTTAAAAATCGACTTGATGGTACCGGGGATCGAAATCAGCGAAGAAGCGAAGATGACCGGCATAACACCGCTCATATTGACCTTGATGGGGATGTGTGTCGCTTGTCCACCATACATCTTGCGGCCCACCACGCGTTTTGCGTACTGTACCGGGATGCGGCGTTCCCCGTTGGTCATGACTACCACAAATACCACGCTGCCCAGCATGATGACACCAATCAGCAACAGGTACAGGATGTAGTACCAAGGGTAAGCCTGTGCACCATCCGCCGTGAAGTAATAGGTCGTCCCGCCAATCGCCAAAGGCTGTAGCGAACCACCCGCCTGAATGCCGGCAATGATACCGCGCACATAGGTATAAATCTGTGCGGGCACGCGGCCCAGACGCGAGACGATACCCGCGAAGATGAGCAGCGAGATACCGTTGCCAATGCCCTTGCGGTCAATCTGCTCGCCCAGCCACATAATCAGCATGGAGCCGGCGGTAAAAGCAACCACAATAACAACGGCAACAAACCAGCCCTCCCAGCCCTCGGTGTACTCTACTGCGCCTTTGTTTTTCAGCAACAGATAGTACGCGATAGCCAGTGCCAGCGCAATGCCTGCACCGGTGTAACGGGTGATGCGGTTCATCTTGCGGCGGCCCTCTTCACCCTCCTGAGACAACCGCTCCAGCGCGGGGATTGCAACCGCGAGCAGCTGAATGATGATGGAGGCGTTGATGTACGGGGTCACCGACAAGGCAAACAGGGTAGCCTGTGCAAACGCGCCGCCGGTCAGCAGGTTGATGTAACCCAGCATGCTGCCGGTCGCGTTGACCATGTCTTTCAGAACAGAAGCATCAAGATAGGGTACCGGGATTGCGACGCCGACACGGAAAATAACGATGATCATCAGCGTATAAATCAGCTTTTTGCGAAGATCTTCGATTTTCCAGGCGTTTCTAAGTGTTTTGAACACTTTACTTCACCTCGGCCTTTCCGCCGGCCTTCTCAATCTTCTCCTTTGCGGAGGTAGTGAAAGCAGCAGCCTCAACAGTGAGCTTCTTTTCAAGCTCGCCATTCCCGAGTACTTTAACGCCGTCGTTAACCTTTTTGATCAGGCCTGCCTTCAGCAGAGCCGCAGTATCGACCACGGCGCCGTCCTCGAAGCGGTTGAGATCGCTGATCTTGACGGTGGTGTAAACAGTCGCGAAGATGTTGTTAAAACCGCGTTTGGGCAAGCGGCGCTGTAACGGCATCTGGCCGCCTTCAAAGCCCGCTTTCTTTACGCCCGAACGTGCCTTTTGGCCCTTATGGCCGTAACCGGCAGTCTTACCGTTACCGGTAGCTGCGCCACGGCCCTTGCGCTTTACAGCGCGGCTTGCACCCTCAGCGGGTTTCAATTCATGGAGCATCATAACAGTAGTGCACCTCCTTGCTTTTACGCGTTGGTAACCTCGACGAGGTGAGAAATCTTATCCAGCTTACCGCGGGTAGCCACGTTGTCGGGCTGCACGCTGGTATTGCCGATTTTCTTCAGGCCCAAAGAATGGGCAGTCGCGATTTGTTTTGCCTTGCGGCCGGTCAGGCTGCGAACCAGTTTAATTTTCAAGCCGGTTTCTTTTGCAGCGGCCTTTTTCGCGGGGGCCTTCTTGGCAGCAGGCTTCTTCGCGGGGGCCTTTTCAGCTACCGCTTCTGCTGCGGGTGCCTTTTCGGCAGCTTTCTTCGCAGGGGCCTTTTTCGCTGCGGGTTTTTTCGCAGGGGCCTTTTCGGCGGCGGCCTTTTTAGCCGGTGCCTTTTTGGCCGGGGCCTTTTTCGCTGCGGGTTTTTTCGCAGGGGCCTTCTCGGCGGCGGTCTCCTCGGCCGCTACGGTCTTTTTCTCTTCTGCCATGGGTTTCGCCTCCTTAACCTAAAATTTCTTTTACGGTCTTGCCGCGCACAGCGGCAACTTGCTCTGCGGTACGCAGGCTTTTCAGGCCGTTGCAGGTGGCGATAACCACGTTGCAGGGGTTGCTCGAGCGCACACATTTGGTACGAATGTCACGGATGCCCGCAACCTCGAGTACCGCACGCACCGGGCCGCCTGCAATCAGGCCGGTACCGGCTGCCGCCGGGCGAAGGATCACGCGGCCGGCACCAAAAATGCCAAGCGTCTCGTGCGGGATCGTTGTGCCCTTGAGCGAAACGGTAAACATGCTTTTCTTTGCGTCCTCAATACCCTTGCGAATTGCCTCAGGCACCTCGGAGGCCTTGCCCAGACCATAACCAATCTTACCCTTACCGTCGCCAACTACGACCAGAGCGGAGAACTTAAAGATACGGCCGCCCTTTACGGTTTTGGATACGCGGTTGATGGCGACAACTTTCTCCTGATATTCCTGGTCCGCAGGGTTCTGTCTTCTCTCATATGCCACTTTTGTATCCCTCCTTACTCACAGCTCAAGGCCGCCCTCGCGGGCACCCTCAGCCAGAGCCTTTACACGGCCGTGATAAAGATAACCGCCGCGGTCAAACACGACTTTGTCGATGCCCTTTGCCTTGGCGGCCTTTGCCACTGCAAGGCCAACTTTCTTGGCAGCTTCGATATTGTTGCCGGCGCCCTCAAACTCTTTTTCCATCGAGGAAGCGCTTGCCAGCGTCACGCCAGCGACATCGTCGATGACCTGAGCGTAGATATGCGCATTAGAGCGGAAAACATCGAGGCGTGGGCAAGATGCTGTGCCACTGATCTTACCGCGTACGCGGCGATGGCGACGAAGACGTGCTTCGTTTTTGTTCGGCTTATTGACCATCTTATTTCACTCCTTCGTTTATTTTGCGCCCTTGCCGGCTTTACCCTCTTTATGGGGGACAAATTCGCCAACATAGCGGATGCCCTTGCCCTTGTAAGGCTCAGGCGGACGCTTCTCGCGCACCTGCGCGGCGAACTGGCCGACATGCTGTTTGTCGATACCATGAATGATGATTTTGTTGGTATCGGGGACCTCTATGGTGATGTCACCCTCCTCCGGCACGATGACCTGATGGGAGTAACCAAGGTTCATAACCAGGTTTTTACCCTGCTTTGCAGCACGGTAGCCGATGCCCTGGATCTCCAGCTCTTTGGTAAAGCCTTTCGAAACGCCCTCAACCATGTTGTTGATCAAGGTGCGGGTCAGGCCGTGCAGAGAGCGAGCCTCTTTTTCATCATTGGGACGGGTCACGATGATCTCTTCGCCCTGCTTCTCAATTTTCATCAACGGGTGAAAAGCGGAATGTAACGTGCCCTTGGGGCCCTTAACGGTAACGTCGTTGCCGTCCAGCGTGACTTCGACGCCCGCGGGAATGACGATGGGTTTTCTTCCGATTCTCGACATTGTCTTGCACCCCCTTACCAGATAAAGGCGAGGACTTCGCCGCCGCAGTTTGCTGCGCGCGCGGCCTTGTCGGTCATAACGCCTTTAGATGTGGAAATAATCGCAGTGCCAAGGCCCTTCATGACCTTCGGCATCTCTTCGCAGTTTGTGTAGATCCGCAGACCGGGTTTTGAGACCCGGCGCAGACCGGTGATGGCGGACGTGCCGCTCTCGCCGTATTTCAGAGTCAGAGTGATAACACCCTGCTTGTTGTCGTCTTTCACCTGCATGCCCTTGATGTAGCCCTCGTCTAACAAAATCTGGCTGATCGCCTTCTTCAAGTTAGAAGCCGGAACATCTACAGTGGGGTGCTTCGCAGTGCTGGCATTCCGAATACGGGTGAGCAGATCAGCGACAGGATCGGTGATATGCATGCCATGTACCTCCTTTAATGTAGAGTGTTTTTACCAACTTGCTTTCCTTACGCCGGGAATTTCGCCCTTGTAGGCAAGCTCCCTAAAGCAGATACGGCAGACGCCGTACTTGCGCAGATAAGCGTGAGGGCGGCCACAGATCTTGCAGCGGTTATAGCCACGGGTGGAGAACTTCGGCTCGCGGCTTTGGCGCACTTTCATCGATGTTTTAGCCATTGATTACCCTCCCTTAGTTTGCGAACGGGGCGCCCAGAGCACGGATCAGCTCTTTGGCCTCCTCGTCGGTCTTAGCGGTAGTGACGAACACAATGTCCATACCGCGGATCGCGTCGATTTTGTCGTAGTCGATTTCGGGGAAGATCAGCTGCTCGCGCACACCCAGCGAGTAGTTGCCGCGGCCGTCGAACGAGTCGCCGTTAATGCCACGGAAATCACGCACGCGGGGCAGTGCAACACTGAACAGGCGGTCAACGAACTCGTACATCTTCGCGCCGCGCAGCGTCACTTTTGCGCCGATGGGCATGCCCTCGCGCAATTTAAAGTTTGCAACCGACTTTTTAGCCTTGCAAACAACAGGGCGCTGGCCGGTGATGGTGGAAAGGTCTGCTAAGATCGCATCCATGATCTTCGGGTTGTCACGCGCTTCGCCACAGCCGCAGTTGATTACAACTTTGTCGAGCTGCGGGATTTGCATCACGCTCTTATACCCAAATTTCTTCATCAGGGCGGGAGCGATCTCTTTGGCGTACTGTTCTTTTAATCTTGCCATTTGTCAACTTCCTCCCTTTTAAAATTCTGCGCCGCATTTTTTGCAGACGCGCACTTTTTTGGCACCAGTGCCAATGTGGCCAACACGGGTCGGCTTGCCGCATTTCGGGCAGACCGGCTGCACCTTGGACGCGTACAGCGCGCCTTCGGCTTTCACAATGCCGCCCTGCTCGCCCTCACGGCGGGGTTTGACGTGCTTTGTGACCATATTCAGACCTTCGATAATAACTTTGCCCTCTTTCGGGCTGACCTGCAACACCTTGCCGGATTTCCCGCAGTCTTTGCCGCTGAGAATCATCACGGTATCGCCGGTCTTAACATGAAGTTTGCTCATTTTAAAACCTCCTTACAGCGATTCCGGCGCAAGGCTCAGGATCTTCAGATAGCCGGACTCACGCAGTTCGCGCGCCACCGGTCCAAAAATACGAGTGCCTCTCGGGTTTTTATCATCTTTAATAATGACGGCCGCATTCTCGTCGAAGCGGATGTAGGAGCCGTCATCGCGGCGCAGGCCTTTTTTACTGCGGACGATCACGGCCTTGACGACCTCGCCCTTTTTTACCATGCCACCGCCCGGAGTGGTCTTCTTGACAGAAGCCACAATCACATCGCCAATGTTAGCGTATCTCTTTCGGGAACCGCCCAGCACACGAATACACATGAGTTCTTTCGCACCGGTGTTGTCGGCCACTTTGAGATAGGTTTGCATCTGTACCACAGTTGCGTCCTCCTTTCAAAGCTTTCGCTTATTTCGCCTTTTCTACGATCTCAACCAGTCTCCAACGCTTGTCTTTCGACAGGGGACGGGTCTCCATGATCTTCACGCGGTCACCGGTTTTAGCCTCGTTCTTCTCATCGTGGGCTTTAAACTTGACTGTGCGCTTGATGATCTTCTTGTAGAGAGGGTGGCTCACGTTGTCCTCAATTGCCACGACGATGGTCTTTTCCATCTTATCGGACACTACAGTGCCCACGCGGGTCTTGCGTAAATTGCGCTCTTCCATTGTTTAACTCCTCCCTCTCTTATTTCGCTTGGGCGGTAAGCTGACGCTGCACGGTTTTAATGCGGGCAATGTCACGCTTTACAGCCTTAATTCTAAGCGGGTTGTCGAGTTGGTTGATGGTGTGCTGAAAGCGCAGGTTAAAAAGCTCTGCTTTCAGCTCGGCCAGTTTCTTATCCAGATCGGCCGCGCTCATCTTAGTGAGTTCGCTCGCTTTCATACTTCAGCAACCTCCTCAGTTTCTTTCTTCACAAACTTGCATTTGACAGGCAGCTTGTGAGCAGCGAGACGCATGGCCTCGCGGGCAGCCTCTTCCGAGACGCCGGCAATTTCAAACAGCACCCGGCCCGGCTTGACAACTGCAACCCAGAACTCGGGGTTACCTTTACCGGAGCCCATGCGGGTTTCGGCAGGTTTTTTGGTGACAGGCTTGTCAGGGAAAACCTTGATCCAAACCTGGCCGCCACGCTTGATGTAACGGGTAAGCGCAATACGGGCAGCCTCGATTTGATTAGAGGTGATCCACGCCGGCTCGAGTGTGATGAGACCGTACTCGCCCTGATTCACTTTATTACCGCGCGTTGCTTTGCCTTTCATGCGGCCCCGCTGTACACGGCGGTATTTTACACGCTTAGGTAAAAGCATTACTTGCTACCTCCTTCTTTACGAGGTTTCGCACCTTTCAGCACTTCGCCCTTATAGATCCAGACTTTCACGCCAATTTTGCCGTAGGTGGTGTTCGCCTCGGTAAAACCATAATCAATGTCGGCGCGCAGGGTCTGCAGGGGGATGGTACCCTCATGGTAGTGTTCGGTACGTGCAATATCGGCACCGCCCAGACGGCCGGACACGCAGGCTTTGATACCCTTGGCGCCCATACGCATGGTACGGCCAATGCACTGTTTCATCGCACGGCGGAACGAAATGCGGCGCTCCAGCTGAGAAGCAATGTTCTCTGCAACGAGCTGTGCATTCATGTCCGGGCTTCTGACTTCAACAATGTTGACGACCGTCGGTTTACCGATCATTTTTTCGATCTGCAAACGCAGCTTGTCGATCTCGCTGCCGCCACGGCCAATAACCATGCCGGGCTTTGCGCAGTGAATGTTGACCTTTACTTTCTGCGTGTCGCGCTCAATCTCGATCTTGGGCACGCCGGCAGTGTAAAGCTGCTTTTTCAGCACAGTGCGGATTTTGTGGTCTTCAACCAGGGTGTCGCCGAATTCCTTTTTACTGGTGAACCAGCGGCTGTCCCAATCTTTGATGACGCCAACCCGAAAACCGTGCGGGTTAATTTTCTGACCCATACTCTGTTACCCTCCTTACCCTTCAAGCTCTTTGAGGACCACCGTGATGTGGCTGGTTCTCTTGAGAATTCTGTACGCACGGCCCTGTGCGCGCGGACGAACCCGCTTCAGGGTGGGGCCGGGGGTGACGTAGCATTCTGCTACGTACAGTTGGTTCTTGTCCATATTGAAATTGTTTTCCGCATTTGCCGCAGCAGATTTCACCAATTTGTAAAGGAGCTCAGAGGCGGCCTTCGGTGTGTACTGCAGAATGGCAAGCGCTTTGTCCAGCGGTTGGTTGCGGATCAAGTCCAGCACAACCGACACTTTACGCGGCGCAATGCGGGCATAGCTCAATTTTGCCCTTGCTTCCATCGTTGTGAATCCTCCTCTTTACTTCGTCGTTTTTGCACCCGCATGACCTTTAAAGGTACGGGTGGGGGCAAATTCGCCCAATTTGTGACCAACCATGTCCTCGGTGACATACACCGGCACATGCTTGCGGCCGTCGTGCACCGCAAAGGTGTGCCCGACGAACTGCGGGAAAATCGTAGAGGAGCGGCTCCAGGTTTTGAGCACTCTCTTCTCGCCCGCCGCGTTCATCTCATCGACACGCTTGAGCAGTGCGGGCAGTACATAAGGGCCCTTTTTAATACTTCTACTCATGTTGCTCTCCTCTCCTTAACCATTTGCACGTTTGACAATAAACTTGTCAGAACGGTTGTGGTGTTTTCTGGTCTTGTAACCCATCGTGGGTTTGCCCCACGGGGTAACCGGGCTCGGGTGGCCCACCGGGCTCTTGCCCTCGCCGCCGCCGTGCGGGTGATCGCAGGGGTTCATAACGCTACCACGCACTGCCGGGCGCCAACCCATGTGACGCTTACGGCCAGCTTTGCCAAGGTTGACGTTTTCGTGGTCGATGTTGCCGACCTGGCCAACGGTTGCAATGCAGTTCAGCGGCACATTGCGCATTTCGCCCGAAGGCAGACGCACCAGCGCATAGCCGTTTTCTTTTGCCATCAGCTGCGCCATGTTGCCTGCCGCACGCACCAGCTGTGCGCCCTTGCCGGGGTACAGCTCAACGTTGTGAATGACAGTACCAACGGGGATTGCGGAGAACGGCAAGCAGTTGCCCGGCTTAATGTCGGCGTTCGGGCCGTTCATCACAATGTCGCCAACCGAAAGGCCTTCCGGTGCGAGGATGTAGCTTTTGGTGCCATCTTCGTACTGGATCAGCGCGATGTGCGCCGAACGGTTGGGGTCATACTCCAGGGTTTTGACCGTTGCGGGGACATCCAGCTTGTTGCGCTTGAAGTCGACCATGCGGTACTTGGTGCGGTTGCCGCCGCCATGATGGCGAACGGTGATGCGGCCGTTGTTGTTGCGTCCGCTTTTGTTTTTCATCGGCTGGAGAAGGCTTCTCTCCGGCGCGACTTTGGAAAGAACCGAGTAATCGGTGACCGTCATACCACGGCGGCCCGGTGTTGTCGGTTTATACTTTTTAATGGCCATTTGTACTCTCTCTTTCTTATGAAATTTTTATCGGAGTCATATCTCCATAGGCGGCCCCTCTCGGGACCTCGCCTGCCAGCACGCAGTTTGCGGCGGCAGGACGGCCGGCGGGCTTTAAAAAGCACCTACCGGAAGAGCGCCGGTCAGATCATGCTGTCGAAGAACGCGATGGTCTTCGAGTCGGCAGTCAGCGTGACGATCGCCTTTTTCGAGGCGGCGGTGTAACCCGCGTGCGCGCCCTGACGGCGGTAGCGGCCACGAACGCTCATGGTGTTGACCTTGGCAACCTTGACACCGAACAGCTCTTCGCATGCACGGGCAATGTCGATTTTGGTCGCACCGGGTGCCACTTTAAAAGTGTACTTTTTGTTCTGCATGCCGGTCATTGAGTTCTCGGTGATGACCGGGGCCAGAATAATATCCTGTGCTGCAACCTTCATTACGCAAATACCTCCTCAAGCTTTTTCGCGGCATCTACGCTGATGACGAACTTGCGGGCATTCAGAATGTCATAAACATTCAGCGCCGTTGCAAGGGTGGTTTTCACGCCGGGGATGTTCGAGGCGCTTTTGACCACCTTTTTGTCGACTTCAGGGGCGACGAGCAGGCTTTTGCCCTCTGCGCCGACCGCTTTCAGCATACCGACAACCGTCTTAGTCTTGAACTCGGGGATATCAAACTTCTCTACAACGATCATGTCGCCGCTGGCCGCTTTCGCAGACAGTGCGCTGAACATTGCAAGGCGCTTGACCTTCTTGTTCAGGGTGTAGCTGTAGTCGCGGGGCTTGGGGCCCAGCGCAACGCCGCCGTGGGTCCACTGCGGGGAGCGGATCGAGCCCTGACGTGCACGGCCGGTGCCCTTCTGGCGCCACGGTTTTCTACCGCCGCCGGAAACCTCGCTGCGGGTCTTGGTGCTCTGGGTACCCTGGCGCTGGTTCGCAAGGAAGTTCACGACCGCAGCGTGCATCACCCGCTCATTGGGCTGGATACCGAAGATGGCGTCGGAAAGCTCGATTGTAGAAACTTTCTTGCCGGACATATCCAAAACATCAAATTTCGCCATTTTGCTTTCCCTCCTTTACGCCTTAACGCTGTCATGGATGGTGACCACGCTGCCCTTGGCACCGGGGACTGCACCCTTGATAGCAATAAGATTATTCTCTGCATCGATTTT
>JAQVCK010000069.1 GCA_028689835.1 Pygmaiobacter sp.
TGTGGATACGAATTGTGATCCTGATGAAGTGGATTATGTAATTCCCGGCAACGACGATGCCATTCGCGCCGTCAAGCTGATTTCGGGTGCCATGGCCGATGCTGTGCTGGAAGGCAAACAGGGCGTGCAGGATGCCGCCGCTTCCACCGAGGAGGCCGCCAAGGCCCAGGAAGCCTAATTTTTGCCAAACACCTGCAACACGGGTTTAAAACAGAAAGGATGATAGAACCATGGGGATTTCTGCAAAAGAAGTTATGGAACTGCGCAAGCAGACCGATTGCGGCATGATGGAATGCAAGCAGGCATTGACCGATGCCAACGGCGATTTTGCCAAGGCGGTTGAGCTGCTGCGCGAAAAAGGCCTGGCTACTGCCACCAAAAAGGCTGGCCGTATTGCTGCTGAGGGCATGGTTTACGCCACGTACCTGGCCGACAAACAGGCTGCGGTTGCGGTTGAAGTGAATGCCGAAACCGATTTTGTTGCCAAGAATGACAAATTCGTTGATTTTGTTCACGAGTTGGCCGCCGTTATCGCCGCGCAGAAGCCTGCCGATGTTGAGGCCCTGATGGGCTGCAAGATGGGCGCCGGCACGGTGGATGACGAGCTGAAGGGCTTGATTCTTGTTATCAAAGAAAACATCAAGATTCGCCGTTTTGCCATCTACGAGGGCTACTGCGCTTCTTACGTTCACGGCGGCGGCACCCATGCCGTTATCGTGAAATTTGATACCACGGCCGAGGTTGCCGCCAAGGATGCCTTTGTCGATTTCGGCAAGGACGTTGCCATGCAGATCGCTGCCGCCATGCCCACCTACCTCTGCAAAGAGGATGTGCCTGCCGAGGTAATCAGCAAGGAGAAGGAAATTCTTCTGGCACAGATGGCCAACGACCCCAAAACCGCCAACAAGCCCGAGGCCATCAAAGAGAAGATGGTTGTGGGCCGTGTTTCCAAGTATTACAAAGAGAATTGCCTGTTGGATCAGGCCTTCATCAAGGACGGCAACATGGATATTGCCAAGTATGTTGCCGATACCGCTAAGGCCCTGGGCGGCGATATCAAAATCGCAGCCTTCACCCACTACACCAAGGGCGAGGGCCTGGAGAAGCGCAACGAGGACTTTGCTGCCGAGGTTGCCGCTGCTGTCCAGAACTAAAAGCGTTCTCAACCTGTAAAAATTGCACCAGGAGCCTTCCGGTGGCTGTTTGCCAGCGCCGGAAGGCTCCTTTTTGGGTTTTGCTGCTTTATTTTGCTGCTTGTGTTTCAAGTACGCGCGAGGCGAGTGGTTTTGCTGTACAAAAACGGCGGCTTTGTGTTTTCAAAGCCGCTATTTAGGGGATGGAAATATTCTTGCCGGGCGGCAGATTTTCTTATCCCTCGCGCGGTAATTCGTATTACAAAAAAAGTTTGCGCCACTTTTGCAACCTACGGTTCAGCGGCAAATGTACCATCAAGCCAGTCCAAAATGGTATGGATCGCAATCATGTGGTTACCAATTTGGCAATGTTGTTCTCCACCTTGCGCTTTTGTAAACATATAGGATGTTCGCGATTTGGCACAGTGGATGCTTTCTCTCAACCGATAAAACTGGTTTGTCGGAATATAGTGGTCTTTTTCGCCCGCCAACAACAAAACATCTTGCGTGAGTTGTGCGGTAATAGGTTCCAGAGAATGCTTTGATAGATTTTGATAAAAGGCATAAGGGGTGTTGGTTCCCGTGATATACATCCCCTGGGTAAGTGCCCAGTCGGCCAAAACACTCTTTTTGCGGATGCGATTGGCAACGAAATTTACGATATTTTCTTTTTGATGCCGATAGGCAAAACGCAGGAGCTGGCAGATGGGAGCCGGAAATACATTCGTCATTACTTCCAGCCCATTATCCATTACATCATAAGCAACAGCAGCGACAATTCTCTTTTCAAAGGCAGCGCTGCGCAGCGCAAAATATCCGCCCCACGATATGCCAATCATTGCACAGCGGTTTAATTTGAAAAAATCGATTACGGCGGTGGTTGGCTTTTCAAAGTCGTATCGAAAATACATTTTTTCGCGCAGGCAAGCGCCTTGCCCCGGCCCATCAAACAAAATAATTCGGTACCCGCGTGAAGCCAATGTGCTAACCTGCAAGACAAATTCCTCAATGAAAGAGTCGTAGCCGCCGCAAATAAGAACGGTGCCTTTGGCTTTCGGCACGGGTATTTCAATGCAAGCCAGGTTTCCTTGCGCAAAGGGAATCTGCCACCGGTTGTAGGATAGGTGCAACGCTTTGTCAAAACCTTTATAAAAATTTTCTATACATTTTTTGTACACTTGTGCTTTTTGAGGGCTATCGGATTTCAAGAAAAATTCTACCATGCGGTAGTAATAGGCGGCATGAAGCCACCGCTGCTCTTTTTCGGCCTTTTCCGCAATCGAAAGCCAGGCGGTATTCCATTCCCGAAAGTTGCGAACCGGCGCGGCAGCATCTATAACTTCTTGGCGATTGCACGCTAAATTTCCATAAGTCAAAACACGGTTTATTTGAAAATTAAATTGCGGGATAGGGTTAATATATTCATACGCCATAACGTAAAGCTCCTTTTTTTACACTGTTAAGCAACTTGACAGAGAAGGCAAAAAATAATGTACCTGTTTTAGGGCAAAGCACGCCACATTTGCTGCAAATCTTGCGCCACATGGGCAATCGTATCCATTGCTTCGGGCGGATACTTCTCAAAAATTGCAGATACTTGCTCCAAAATCCACTGATGCTGCTTTTCGTGCTCCATGCAAACCTTCTGGCCAGCTTCGGTAAGCGACATCACCACTTCATTGTCTGTTTCGGGAGAGGGGCTTTTTGTTACAAACCCTTTCTTTACCAGCCTGCTAACCATCTGGGAAACGGCGCTTTTGGAGATGCCTTGTTTGTGTGCAAGCGAGGTTATGTTCAAATTTTTCTCGCTGTGGATTGCAACAATCGTATGAATTTCTGATAGGCGCAGCTCTTGCCCGATTCCACGCAGGTGGGTGTTCTTTTCCAATTCGCCATACTGATTGACGGTTTGAAGAAAAAGATTGCAAAGTTGGTCGATTGAAACAGGTTCGCTCATTTCTAACGTCCTCTCTGTTAATCTACTTAACAGGTTGCATCAAGCCTGGTAAAAAGTCAATACCGTATAGAAAAAGGGCGAGTGCTCGGCTTTTGGCGTGCTTTCCGCCGCGGCGGCTCCTGGCCGTGCAGATTGTGAGCAGGGGCAACGATGCTCTTTGCCAGCTCCACGGCCCCCGGTGCGAATAGCAGCTTTTTTGGCCGCAAGCTTTGGTGTTTGGTTTGTTGCGGTTGGATTACAAAAAGCCGCAGCGCGTTCTTTGCGCTGCGGCTTGTAAAATAGGCGGGGTCTATCTCTTTTTGGTAGTACGCTATCAATCTTGCGGGCGGAAGGTAAGGGCGTCATCGCTCATGCTATCCACAATGGCCAAGCTGGCAAGCTTGTAGCCTGCCTTACGCAGCAGGGCACCCCCGGGCTGGAAGCCCTTTTCAATGCACACTCCAATGCCACCCACCGTGGCCCCTGCCTGCTGGCAGATATCAAGCAGGCCCTGGATGGCCTTGCCGTTTGCCAAAAAGTCATCCACAATCAGCACGGTATCGCCCGGGGTCAAAAATTTTTGTGCCAGGGTGATGTCATAATCCTTGCCGTAGGTGTAGGAATGTACCACCGAGGTGTAAACCTCGCCATCCAAATTTTTGCTTTTTGCCTTTTTGGCAAACACCACCGGCACTTCAAAATGCCGGGCAGCCATGCAGGCAATGGCAATGCCCGAAGCCTCAATGGTCAAAATTTTTGTGATGCCATCCGCCTGAAACAAGCGGTAAAATTCCTCGCCAATGGCATCCAGCAGGGCAACATCCAGTTGATGGTTCAAAAAACAATCTACCTTTAGCACGTTGCCGGGCCGAACCTGCCCCTCTTCCAGAATGCGTTCTTCTAACAATTTCATCGGTACACGAACCCCTTTCCAAACATTCTACCATTATGACAAATTGCGCTTCATTTTGCAATCCCACCAGGGGAAAAAGACGTACTATTTTGGTAGAATGCCAAATTGACATATTTCTGTAACCGTATTTTGTGCAGTATGTACACAAAAGCAAAACCAGCCAAAACAAACTATGTCGATAAATCGTATTGAAGATTTATCACAATCCCTTTATAATTAACTACATATTACAACGTAAGTGTGCGATATTGTTGTTTGGCTGTTTGGCCGGGCGGCGCGTTGTAAATTATAGGAGGGAAAATACATGAAGAAATTTGTTAGCATTGTGTTGGCCACCGCTATGGCTGCCGCGCTGGCAGGCTGCGGTGCCACGGCAACCCCCACGGCCGCCACATCCGAGAGTGGCAGCACGGCCTCCGCCGCCGCCATCAAAATTGGCGGCATTGGCCCCATCACCGGCGGCGCTGCCGTTTACGGCACGGCTGTTAAAAATGGTGAGGAACTGGCCGTTAAAGAGATCAACGCCCTGGGTGGCACCCAGTTTGAACTGAACTTTGAGGATGATGAGCATGATGCAGAAAAATCTGTAAACGCCTACAACACCCTGAAGGACTGGGGGATGCAGGTTCTGGCAGGCCCCGTTACCACCACCCCGACCCTGGCCGTTGCTGCCGAGGCAGCCGTGGATGGCATTTTTGTAATGACCCCCTCCGCCTCCGCCCAGGCCGTTATTGAAACGGGCGATAATGTCTTCCAGGTTTGCTTTACCGACCCGAACCAGGGTGTTGCCTCGGCCGATTACATTGCCGATAACGCCCTTGCCACGGCAGTTGGCGTTATCTACGATGCCTCCGATGCTTACTCCAGCGGCATCTACGAAAAGTTCAAGGCCCAGGCAGATTCCAAGGGCTTGAGCATTGTTGCGGCCGAAGCCTTCACCGCCGATAACAAGAGCGACCTTTCCACCCAGGTAACCAAGTGTAAGGATGCCGGTGCCGATTTGATTTTCCTGCCCATCTACTACACTGAGGCTTCCCAGATTTTGAAGTACGCCGATAGCATTGGCTACACCCCCGCATTCTTTGGCTGCGATGGCCTGGATGGCCTGCTGGCCGTGGAAGGCTTTGACACCACATTGGCTGAGGGCGTAATGCTTCTTACCCCCTTTGCTGCCGATGCTGCCGATGCCAAGACCCAGGCTTTTGTGAAGGCCTACGAGGCCGCCTACGGCGAAACGCCCAACCAGTTTGCCGCTGATGCCTACGATGTTATTTACGCCATCTACGAGGCCAGCGAGGCTGCCGGTGTCACGGCGGATATGAACGCCGCCGATATCTGCGAAGCCCTCAAAACGCAGATTATCACCATGTCTTTTGACGGGCTGACGGGCACCAACATGACTTGGGATGCCACCGGTGCTGTATCCAAGGCCCCGCAGGCGGTTGTTATCAAAGATGGCGCCTATTCTGCCATGACTGCCTCGAGCGAGAGCGCAAAATAAGCAGCCGCTTTCAAACGGAATACCAAAAAAGCCAAAGGGGGCTGACCGAACATCTGTTCGGTGGCCCTCTTTTTGGCTTTTTTGGATATTATACAGCTTTTTTCCGCTTTATCCGCCAAAAAAGTTGTTTTGCGGCCATTTTTGTGCTATTATTGCAACTATATAAGCATCACCCGCCCAGGCGGTTTGCGGCAGGGCAGGGGGATTGTATTTGAGTGAGGTGTTTGACGCAATGCAGTTTTTGTCCTATTTGATCAACGGCATCAGCCTTGGCAGCGTTTACGCGCTGATTGCTTTGGGCTATACCATGGTCTACGGCATTGCCAAAATGTTGAACTTCGCCCATGGCGATGTCATCATGATCGGCAGTTATGTGGTTTTTTTCGCGTTTGGTTCGTTTGGCCTGAACCCCATTGTATCGGTGCTACTATCCATGGTGGTTTGCACCCTGCTGGGTGTCACGGTGGAGCGGGTGGCCTACCGCCCGCTGCGGGAGGCTCCCTCGCTGGCGGTGCTGATTACCGCCATCGGCGTAAGCTATCTGTTGCAGCAAACCGCCCAGCTTATGTGGAGCTCCAACCCCAAGTCCTTCACCTCGGTGGTGGGGCTGCGGGCGGTATCGCTGTTTGATGGGCAGCTGATGATTTCGGGCGAAACCATCGTCACCATTCTAAGCTGCATCCTCATCATGCTGGCGCTAACCTGGTTTGTCAACCACACCTCAGCAGGCCATGCCATGCTGGCTGTGTCGGAGGACCGGGGTGCCGCCCAGCTGATGGGTGTCAACGTCAACGCCACCATCTCGCTAACCTTTGCCATCGGCTCGGCTTTGGCGGCCATTGCGGGTGCGCTGCTTTGTTCCTCCTACCCAACCTTACAGCCTACCACCGGCGCGATGCCGGGCATCAAGGCGTTTGTGGCGGCGGTGTTTGGGGGCATTGGCTCCATCCCGGGCGCGTTTGTTGGCGGCATTTTGCTTGGTATCATTGAGAATTTGAGCAAGGCGTATATTTCCACCCAGCTATCAGATGCCATTGTGTTTTTGATGCTGATTGTTGTTCTGCTTGTCAAACCCACCGGCTTGCTTGGCAAAAAAGTCAACGTGAAAGTGTAGGGTGAGAAAGATGGCAATAACAAAGCTTAAAAACATGAAAAAGACGACCAAAAGCAACCTTATCACCTTTGGCATCGTGGTTGCATTTTACCTGGTGATTCAGCTTTGCACCGGCATGGGGATGATGACCAGCTCTTTTGCGGGGCAGCTTGTTCCCATTTGCGCCTACATTATTTTGGCGGTATCCCTCAACCTGACGGTGGGCATTTTGGGCGAATTAAGCCTGGGCCATGCCGGGTTTATGAGCGTTGGCGCTTTTTCGGGCACCCTTGTTTGGATGACCACCAGCGCCACCTTGCCAAGCTGGCTTGCCCTTGCCCTTTCCTTTGTGGTGGGCGGCGTTGTGGCGGGGCTGTTTGGGCTGCTCATCGGCATCCCGGTGCTTCGTCTTTCGGGCGATTACCTTGCCATTGTCACCCTGGCTTTTGGCGAGATTATCAAAAACTTTATGAACGCCTGCTACCTGGGCTACGATGCCAATGGCCTGCACTTTTCGCTGAAAGATAGTGCCTCCCTCCACCTTGCGGCCGATGGCCAGGTGCTGATCAACGGGGCCATGGGCATTACCGGCGTTAAAAAGGCTTCCACCTTCACGGTGGGCATCATTTTGATTCTGATTACCCTGGTTGTGATTTTGAACTTGATTCATTCCCGCGCTGGGCGGGCCATCACCTCTATCCGCGATAACGAGATTGCGGCCCAAAGCATTGGCATCAACATTACCCGCTACAAGCTGATGGCTTTTATTGTTTCGGCTGTGTTTGCCGGGGTGGCGGGGGTGCTGTACTCCCTCAACTTCTCAACCCTCGTGGCCAAAAAGTTTGATTACAACACCTCCATCTTGATTCTGGTGTTTGTGGTGTTGGGCGGCATTGGCAATATCCGCGGCTCGATTATCGCGGCCGCTATCTTGACCGTTTTGCCGGAGCTACTGCGCAGCATGAACGATTACCGTATGCTGATTTACGCCATTGTGCTGATTGTTGTCATGATTTTCAGCCAAAGCCCCCAACTGGTAGCATGGCGGAAAAAGACCCTGGCAAAATTCAAGAAAAATGGCAGCGTAAAGCCGCCAAAGGGGGTGGCATAAGATGGCGCTATTGGAAGTTAGCAACCTGGGCATCGCCTTTGGCGGGCTGCAAGCGGTGGCCCAGTTGGATTTATCTATCGAAAAAGGCCACCTGTATGGCCTGATTGGCCCGAATGGCGCAGGCAAAACCACCGTCTTTAATATGCTGACCGGGGTGTACACCCCCACCGAGGGCAACATTGTGCTGGATGGGGTGGATATCACCGGCAAAAGCCCCGAATTCATCAGCAAATCCGGCGTGGCGCGCACCTTTCAAAACATCCGCCTGTTCAACGATATGACCGTGCTGGATAACGTGAAGGTGGGCTTGCACAACCAAATTAAATACAGTATGTGGACGGGCATTTTCCGCCTGCCCGCCTACCGCGAAAAAGAGCACGAGATGAACCGCCAGGCACTAAAGCTGCTCAAAATTTTTGATTTGGATGCCGAGGCAAATTTAAAAGCCTCTCAGCTCCCGTATGGCAAGCAGCGCAAGCTGGAAATTGCCCGCGCCCTTGCCACCAACCCCAAGCTGTTGCTGCTGGATGAACCGGCCGCCGGCATGAACCCCAACGAAACCGAGGAGCTGATGCAAACCGTGCGGGATGTGCGGGATCAATTTGGCATTGCCATTTTGCTGATTGAACATGACATGAACTTTGTTATGGGCATCTGCGAGGAAATTTCGGTGCTGGACTATGGGCGTATTATTGCCCACGGCGATGGCATGGCCATCCGCAATAACCCCAAGGTAATTGCGGCGTATCTGGGGGGTGACTAATTATGGCGGAAATGCTTTCGGTAAAAGGGATTGATGTGTATTACGGCTCAATCCATGCAATCAAAAATATCTCGTTCCATGTGGACGAGGGGGAAATTGTCACCCTGATTGGCGCCAACGGTGCGGGCAAAACCACCACCATGCACGCAATTTCGGGTTTACTCAAGCTGGAAAACGGCGAGATTGATTACTGTGGCAACGTCATCAGCAAGATGGAGGCCCATAAAATCATCCGTTTGGGTTTGGCCCAGGTGCCGGAAGGGCGGCGGGTGTTCAGCGGGCTGACCGTGCAGCAAAATTTGCAGATGGGTGCCTATACCCGCAAGGACGGCAAAGAGGCAATCCAGAACGATTTTGACATGGTGTTTGATTTGTTGCCCCGCCTAAAGGAACGGCGGGCACAGGCCGCCGGTACCCTTTCAGGCGGCGAGCAGCAGATGCTTGCCATTGGCCGCGCGCTGATGTGCAAACCGAACATGCTGCTGCTGGACGAACCCTCGATGGGCCTTTCGCCCCTGCTCGTCAAGGAAATTTTCAAAATCATCCGGGATGTGAACCGCAACGGTGTTACGGTGCTGTTGGTGGAGCAAAACGCCAAGATGGCGCTGGAAATTGCCAACCGTGCCTACGTGCTGGAAACCGGCACCATCAAGATGGAGGGCGACGCCGGGGAGCTTGCCAACAACATTGAGGTTCGCAAAGCTTACCTGGGCTGTTAAGCTTGCCGCTTTGCGTTGCACGGTTGGATGGGTTCTTGCTATTGCCTGGCCCTTATAAGCGGGGCCCGGGCGTTCCGTAGCGAATAGACCTTGCAGGCAGCTGCACTGTAGGCCCCCAAGTTATTATTACACCATAAAACCCCCAGGTGCCCCCGCCGGTTGGCAGGGGAGCATCTGGGGGTTTGCATTGTATGGATTTGTATGCCACGGTATACCATGGCATTCAGGGGGCAGGGGCGCGCTACAGCACCGCCTCGGGTGGGTCGTCCTCGTCATCGCCCGGCTGCGTCAGGCCCGTTAGGAGCTGGGAGTAGATATCGCTGCCGTGGGCGATAAACTGATTTTTAACAGCCTCGGCTGTTAAAATATCCGGCATGGCAAGGGAAAGCTGAAAGGTATCCGCCCCGGTATCTTGAATGCGGCAGGTAACCAGGTAGCCGGTATCCGTTTTTTGAATCTGTGCCTGGTTTTGGGCGGCCTTGTGTATCCAGCTTTGTATCCGTATCAAGGCGCGAATCGCACTTTCCCGCACCGAACGGGGTAAATCGTCCGCCAGGGTATCGGCAACAATCCGCCCTTTTTCGGTGATGGTGTAGCCCTTCTCGGTTTCGGTGGCAAGGGCCTGTTTTTCAAGCTCCACCAAAGCATCGGCAAACTCAAAGTAATTGACAAGCTGCTCTTGCAGCAGCGCGCCCTGCATGGCTTCGCGCTGGACGGGGCCTGCGCTTTGGATAAGGTAACAAAGCAAAATACGTATCTCGGTACTGCTGGTAAGCCCGCCCGGTTTTACACCGGCGGTAAAGGCATCGGCCATGTTTATCACTTCCTACGGCGTTTCATTTCCTCTATTATAACGGACTTTTATCGAACTTACAAGCGATACGCCCTGCCTTTTAGAGAAGTTGAGGAAGTTTTGGTAGGAAATTTAAAATACGGTTTCAATTTGCTTCCGGCTTTCGGGGGTGGAATAGATCCAGCTTTTTAGTTTGCCGGCCGTCACAAAATAATGCGGTTCAAACCGCAGCGGCTGGTTCAGGTTTTTGTTGACCACCACCAGCTTAATCTTCATTTTTTCCGGCAGGATGTTTTTGATGTACACGCTCACCGCTTGCCCGGGGCGAAGCTGTGGGTCGTACTCGGCTAAACCTGCCAGATTGGGCGCAATCTCAATAAACACGCCGTAATCCTCCACGCTGCGCACAATGCCAACCACCGTTTCGCCCGAGGCAAAGCAGGCGGCATTTTCGCTCCAGGTGCCCAGCAGCTCGCGCAGGGTTAGCACAATGCGCCCCTGTGCATCCCGGCTTTTGATGGCGCACAAAAGCTGTTGCCCCACCGCCACACGGTCAGCCGGGCTGGATATGCGGGATACCGAAAGGCAATCAATGGGCAGCAGTGCCGAAATACCGCAGCCAACATCACAAAAAGCGCCAAAATTTTCAATGTGGGTCACCGTGCAGGGTATCACGCTGCCAGCCTCCAGTTGGTCAAGGTATTGCCGGTGGCAGGCACGCTGCGCCGCTGCGCGGGAAAGCAGGTATACCCCCTCGCCGTCAGGGTCGCTGGCAAAGCCGGTAATCACAAAGCAGGTAGGGCGCCCAACACGGGTCAGCACGGCAATATCTTTAATGTGCTCGCCCTCGGCGGTTTCCAGGCATTCCTCGTAGGGCATATAGGCCTTGTAGCCGCACAGGGTAAAGCGCAGGCGGCGGTTGGTATCAAAGGCCAGCGCGGTGCTTTGCAATACCTCCCCGGTGGTGATACAGTTATCCAGCATTTCTCTTGTCATTTTGTCCACGTTGCGGCAAAGTCCTTCAGCACGATATTCCAACATTTGCGTTCTTCCTCTTTCCTTATGTTTTCCGCAGCCGGGCGGCGTGGCCGGCCGGGCGGTTAATAACGAATATGCAGGTAGGGTACAGGATATTTCCACCTCTTTGCAAAAAAGCCCAAGTGGTATATAATATAGCGGTATAGCTTTTAGAAAGGGCGGTGACAGAATGGATGTACAGGTAGGGGATGTAATACAAACCAAAAAGCCGCACCCCTGCGGCACAAACCAGTTTGATGTACTGCGCGTTGGGATGGATTTTAAGATACGCTGCAAGGGCTGCGGCCATGAGGTAATGCTGCCCCGCATCAAAATTGAAAAAAACATCAAAAAAATCATCCGTGCTGGGGAACAGTAGCGGCCCTCCACTTTTTTGTTGATATAGTACACAGAAGAGGAGAACGGCAATGTTTGATGAACTGCACGAGATTGAGCGCCGGTACGAGGAACTGGCTTTCCGTATGTCCACCCCCGAGGCGGTGGCCGATATGGCCGGCTATGCCGAGATGACACGGCAATATAAGGAACTGACCCCCTTGGTGGAAGAATACCGCCGGTACCAAAAACTAAAATCC
Organism: Pygmaiobacter sp.; assembly: GCA_028689835.1. Lineage (GTDB taxonomy): Bacteria > Bacillota > Clostridia > Oscillospirales > Ruminococcaceae > Pygmaiobacter. The sequence goes on from JAQVCK010000069.1 coordinate 11,576, forward strand.
GACATCCAGGAAGCGGAGGACACCTTGGAGCAACCTATCCCGGATGCTGAATTTAAAGATATGATACAGCAGGAGTTGCGCGAAAACAGGAAGAATAAGGAAGTGCTGGAAGAAAATATAAAGCTGCTTCTGCTGCCAAAAGACGAAAATGACGAAAAAAGCGTTATTTTGGAGATACGCGCCGGGGCAGGCGGCGAGGAAGCCGCCCTGTTTGCGGGCAGCTTGTACCGGATGTATACCATGTACGCCGCCGCCCAAGGCTGGCGGTGTGAACTGCTGGGCCTAAATGAAACCGAGCTTGGCGGCATGAAGGAACTGGTTTGCGCCATTGAAGGGGTGGGGGTGTATAGCCGCCTAAAGTTCGAGAGCGGTGTACACCGGGTACAGCGTGTGCCCGAAACCGAAACCCAAGGCCGTATCCACACCTCCACCGTGACGGTGGCGGTGATGCCCGAGGCGGAGGATGTGGAGCTGGAGATTGACCCGAAAGATTTGCGCATCGATACCTTCCGCTCCTCGGGTGCAGGGGGGCAGCACATCAACAAAACCTCCAGCGCCATCCGGGTAACGCACCTACCCACCGGCATGGTGGTGGAATGCCAAGACCAACGCAGCCAGCGGGAGAATAAATCCCGCGCGCTACAGGTGCTGTGCAGCCGTTTGATGCAACAAAAGCAGGCCGCCTACGATAAAGCCTATAACGACGAGCGCCATAGCCAGGTGGGCACCGGCGACCGTAGCGAGCGGATACGAACCTACAACTTCCCCCAAAGCCGGGTGACCGACCACCGCATTGGGCTAACCCTTTATAAGCTGGATGCCGTGCTGAATGGCGACCTTGCCCAGCTTGTGGAGCCGCTGGTGTTGGCGGAACGGGAAGAAAAGCTAAAAGCCCAAAGCGGCGGCCAGTAACTTTTTGCCGACCCGGTGCAAGCATTTTGCGCCGGGGTAGCAAGGGGGCCGGCAAGCCAAAAATCCAACCAAGAAAGAAGTAACAGGAATGACAACACAGGTTTTACCGGTGTGCAAGGAAAGCATTGCCCAGGCTGCCCGGCTGCTGAAAGCGGGGGAGTTGGTGGTGCTGCCCACCGAAACGGTGTATGGTATTGCGGCGGATGCCCGCAACCCTGAGGCCGTTAAAAAAATTTTTATCGCCAAAGGCCGCCCGCAGGATAACCCTTTGATTGTTCACATCCACGGCATGGAGATGCTAAAGGGCTTGGTATCCGCGGTGCCGCCCC
>JAQVCK010000255.1 GCA_028689835.1 Pygmaiobacter sp.
ACAACAAAGTCGCGGTCATCATATAGGCAAACGCAACGCCCAGCATATTCAAAGCCGCGCGGCGCCGGTTTCTTGCCAAATCGCGCACGGCCATCATGCCGGGTACCGTCAGCATATTCACAAAACACGGGAGGCGTTCAAACACCGACACCCTCGTGCGCTTCGGGGGCGCGGGGCGAAGGGCTGGTGCCGGCATCAAACCGTTTAAACTATGGGCGCAAATCCAGCTGACAACCCCGCAAAACAAGGTGGAAATAACACATCCGAAAAGAATATAACGCATTGCGGCAGGGGGCGGGTTGGCGGGCAAACTGAAATACTCCTTGTAAAACTCAAACAGGGGGTCAGAAACAAGATAACCTGCGATGCCACCTGCTCCTCCGCCGATAAACCCGATAACGGCACCGTAAAGCGTGTAATGCCATTCCACCATTCGGGGGTCTATGCCGATGGCCATTAGTGTTCCCGCCTGTGTTCGCTGCTATTCGATGAGGCTAAGCAGGGTAATATAAAGGAGGTTGGCAGCAAACGATAAATATAAAAACTGTAAAGCCCCTGTCATGCTTTCCAAGCCGTCCAACTCCTGCTGTAATACGGCAATGGACATCTGATCGTTTCTTTCATAAATGCGCTCGATGCCAAAGGGCTCAAGAACACGCTCAATTTCGTCCTCGACATTTGCAAATGACACTCCCGGCTGCAGCCTCAAAACAAAGTCGGTGGCGCTGCCGCTGCGGTGCAGCAGTGCGGCCAGGGTATCGTAGGGCAAAAAAGCACCGTCATAGGCGCCGAAGTCGGGCATCATATCGCTCAGATTTTTAACCATGTAGATATTTTCAGGGGTTATACCGGCCCCGGTGACGGTTATGTTGACGACCTGACCGTCTATTACAAGGCCCACACTGTCACCGATATTATGACCGCGTTCCGCTAAAAATCTTTCGCCGACCACCATTTCCTGCCGGCTGACGCGCGGCGGCATGCCCTGCGAAAGCAACGGAAAATTCATTCCGCCGTCTTGTATTGAAACGAGCTTCAGTTCGGCGCGTGCACCCCCAAGCCCCGTTACAGCAACCGTGCGACCAAGGCGTCCTTCTGCGGAAAGAACGCCGTCGATGGCCTCCAATCGGCGCACCGTGTCAAGCGGTGCTGTTTTTACCTCGGCAAATACGTCGGAAACATCGGTTGCCGCAAAAAAACCGTCACGCGAAAGCACCAGCCTGTCGGCGGCAATAGACAGCATGGAGTAGCCGCAGATGCCAACCGCGATGACAGTGATGCATATCAAATAGGTTATGGCGCTCTTCTGAAGGTCACGGCGCATTTTGCGCAGCAACAGCGTTACCATTCAAGCTCCTCGGCCGGTATCGGCGCCTCGTTGACGGTGATATGATCGATTCTTCCGTCCTTCATGTGAAAAACCCTGTCGGCCACCCGTGCCATTTCGGCGTTGTGGGTGATGGCGACCACCGGGCATCCCAACTGTTTTCGTACATCAAGCAGCAAAGCCACGATGGCGACGCTGGCGACACTGTCCAGGGCGCCCGTCGGTTCATCACACAGAAGGATGCGCGGCTTTTTAACGATCGCGCGCGCAATTGAGACGCGCTGCTGTTCTCCACCCGACAGCTGGGAAGGAAAATGATGCTCCCGGCCGTTTAGTCCCACCATTTTCATCACTGCACCGCTGTCCATGGCGTTGCGCACGATGCTCGCCGCAAGCGCAACGTTTTCAAGGGCAGTCAGGGATGGAATCAGGTTAAAAAACTGGAAAACAAAACCCACATAGTCGCGGCGGTAGCGCGAAAGGGCATCGTTGGTACACCCGGTCAGCTCGCGCTCCTCAAACCACAACCGGCCCCCGGTAGGGCAGTCCATGCCTCCGAGCATGTTGAGAAGAGTGCTTTTACCCGAACCCGAAGGGCCGAGCACCACAATGAATTCACCGGAAAAAATCTCAAAGGTTGCATCTGCCAGCGCGTTGACCGTCGCGGCGCCGCTTCCGTAACGGCGCCAAAGGTTTTCTGAACGCATCAAAATTTGCCTCATAACGATGCCTCCCGCGGTGCTGCGCCCTGTTGGAGCAGTTCAATCAGATCGGTCAGCCGTCGGGATATCTTCTCGCGCCCTCCCGGGGCGTAAAATTCACGGAACAGGGCAAAGGAGGCGTCTGTGTAAACCTGCAGCAGAAAAGCAGGATCCAAATCCTCACGGATAAGCCCCGCCTTTTGGTCGGCTTTAAGCATTGATACGATACGGTCCGTCAACAGGTTTGCCCTGTCGCGGATGCCTTTTATAAACGGGCTGTCATCGCCTGCCATAAAAAAACCGATGCGGTTGTAGTCGGGGTGGCAATCAAGCCATTCCAAAACAGCGGGCAGCGAGGCCTTTACCGCCCCAAAAAAGCCGGTTTGGGTCACAGGAGCCGCAAAACGCTGAAAAATCTCCATTTTCTCTTCCCCGATGACGGTGATAACATGCATATAAAGGTCTTCTTTATCCGAAAAGTATTGATAGAAACTGCCTCTGGGAATTCCGGCCAAACGGACGATGCGGTTGATGGAGGCGCAGGCAAAGCTGAAATTTGAAAACTCCTTCACCGCCGCCGAAAAAATACGGCGGCGTTTCTCTTTTGGCAGACGGAAAAAAGTATTTGTCGGCATCTCAGTCAGCCTCCCAACAGTGACAGCCTTGTCATATCTGAAAACAATATAGCACAACCCGAAAGAAATGACAAGTCTGTCATAAAAAATATTGGTCCCAGAGAAGAAAAATTGTCTTT
>JAQVCK010000256.1 GCA_028689835.1 Pygmaiobacter sp.
GTGGAGTTGCCACAAGTGAAGTTTGAAACCAAAAAACAAGAGGACGGTTCTAGCGGCCTTGTGATCGACTTTAAGGTACTGCCGCTGGAAAAGACCCCGCTGAATGTATTGCGGGAGGGTGGGCTATGGACGGCGTCTCTCTCTCGCATGATTTTCCTCAGCCTTATTGACCTTGTCTCCGGGCGGGTGGCGGTCAACAATCCGTCCGGCCCGGTAGGCATTGTCACGGTCATCAGCGAAGCAGTGTCGGTGGGGTGGCAACCTATTTTGATGATTCTTGCCATGATTACCATCAACCTCGGCATTTTTAACCTGATCCCGTTCCCCGCGCTGGATGGTGGCAAATTGATTTTGCTGATTATTGAGGGAATACGCCGCCGCCCACTGGCGCAAAAATATGAAATTGCCATCAATCTGGGTGGTTTTGCGGTGCTGATGCTGTTAATGGTGTTTGTGACATACAACGACATTGCGCGGTTAATACACTGACCGTGGCTGCGGCAGAAAGGACCTTTAACATGAGAATGCTTCGAAAAGAAGTGAAGATAGGCAACATCATTATCGGGGGTAATCACCCGATTGCCGTACAAAGTATGCTAAACCGGCCAATCAGCGATATTGCAGGCAACGTGGCCCAGGCCAAAAGCCTTGCTGCGGCAGGTTGCCAAATTATCCGGGTAACAGTGCCGCACGAGCAGGACGCAAAGGTGGTCGCGGCAATCAAAGAGGCCGTTGACCTGCCGCTTGTCGCGGATATCCATTTTGATTACCGCGCGGCCATTGCCGCGGCCGAGGCCGGCGCAGATAAAATACGTATTAACCCCGGCAACATTGGCGGTGACGACCGCGTTGCCGCTGTGGTGCAGGCATGTAAAGTGAAAAACCTTCCCATCCGCATTGGGGTCAATGCCGGTAGCCTTGAAAAAGACCTGCTGGCAAAGTACGGGGCACCAACACCGGAAGCCTTGTGTGAAAGTGCCCTGCGCCATGTTGCCATTTTGCAGCGTCACGATTTTGACAATATCGTCATCAGCATCAAATCCAGCCATGTGCCTACGGTGCTGGCCGCTTACCGTTTGCTGGCGCAGCGCTGTGAGTACCCGCTGCACATTGGTGTCACCGAGGCGGGTACTTATCGCATGGGGCTCATCAAATCTGCCATGGGCATTGGCGGGCTGTTGCTTGACGGCATTGGCGAAACCCTGCGGGTGTCGCTGACCGATGCGCCCGAAAAAGAAGTGCAGGCGGGGTTTGACATTCTGCGTGCTGCCGGGTTTGCCGTGCCCGGGCCGGAAATCATCAGTTGCCCCACCTGCGGGCGCACTAACATCGACATCGCTAAAATTGCGCAAGAAGTTGAAGAACGCCTGCATGGCTGTAAAAAACAGATCAAAGTCGCCGTGATGGGGTGTGTGGTCAATGGCCCGGGCGAAGCCAAAGAGGCGGATATCGGGATTGCCGGTGGGGTAGACAGCGCAGTGCTGTTTATCAAAGGGCAGCAGATCCGCACGCTGCGTGGGGATATTGTAGGCCAGTTGATTGAGGAAATCGAAAAGCTTTGACCCTTTTCAGGGCAACGAAAATGGTTAAAAGGGGGGATGCGGTTTGGAAGCACTAATTTTAAAGCTATGGCCAGAGGTAGGCGGCGAGCTGGGCGAAAAGCTGGCGGGCGCGGCGGTAAAAGCCGTTGCGGTAGACCGTGCGGCTGCGCTGGTTTCTGTTACGCTGTGCGCTACGGTGCCTTTTACAGCGCAAGAACAACAACAACTTGCCCAGTTGCTGACAGGCCGCTTTGAGGGGTTTCGTGTGCAGGTGCGCAGCGCCCTGCAATACGAGGACCTTGGCCCTGCTGAGCTATTGGTGCTGGCAGAGGAGCTGAAGCGCGAAGGGTTGCCCCTAAATGGCTTTTTAGAGGGGTGCGGTATTGAAATTGAAGGACAGACGATTACAATTGATGTTTGCCACGGTGATGTACTGCTGAACCAGATGGGGTTTGCCGAAAAAATGGCGCAGTGTGTGCGCAAGGCGACCGGCGTGTTACCGGTTGTAAAGCTGATTTGCTCAAAGCGCCCCAGCGCAGAAAAAGTAGAGGCAAAAATGCTGGCAAAACAGCCGACACCACAGGCTCAGGCTGCTGCACGCGGGCCGTCGCGCAGCGTAAAAACTGAAATTGCCGTCGACGGGCTAGAGCTGACCGACACGCCGCCAAGGCTAGTCAACGGCAGGCCGTTTAAAGCCAATAATGTGACAGCCATTAAAGACCTTGGGCAGGACAGCGGCAAAGTGACGGTTTGGGGCGACGTATTTGCAAATGAAGTCAAAGGCAGTTTTCGTAAAATCTACCGCATTGCTATTGCGGACAAAACTTCTTCGATTAATTTAAAAATCAGGCCGGAGCTCGACGAAAACACCGAGCGCTGGGACAATATTCAACCGGGCGACACGTTGATTGTCAAAGGCCTGTGCAGCTATGACCGGTACGAGAACGACTATGTCATTATGCCGTTTGACGTGCTGAAGGTCGAGCGCCGCGGGCGCGAGGACCATGCCGAGCAAAAGCGCATTGAACTGCATTTGCATACGAAGCTCAGCGCAATGGACGCAATGGGCGACCCGGCTGCGGCGGTGCGGCTTGCGGCACGCTTTGGTCACCCGGCTATCGCCATTACTGACCACGGCGTGGTGCAGGGCTTCCCGGAAGCGATGCTGGAAGCAGATAATGTAAAAAAGAAAAACCCTGACTTCAAGCTGATCTATGGCTGTGAGGCCTATTTTGTCGAC
>JAQVCK010000257.1 GCA_028689835.1 Pygmaiobacter sp.
ATAACAGCAAAAAGCCTTGCCGCATAGCGGCAAGGCTTTTGTTTGAATTTCAGCCCGCAGGGGAGGAAGCGGGCTGTTTTTGGTTTTGTCACCGGGGGGTGCGACGGCCGTAACAGGAACGAGTTAGATTAACTTATACTCGCGCAGCAGTTTGTCAAGGTCGGTGCCCTCCACCTTTTTCAGTGCCTCACGCAGCGCGATTTTTTCTTTAAAGCCAAGGTTTAAATCGGTGATTTTTTTGCCGTCGCGCAGTTGTACCGTCGCGTTCAACAAATCGCGCACGTCGTACACACTGCCCCAAACCTCCGGCACGCCGCGGTCGATGTCTAGCAGGGTGTACACGGCCTCCATGCCGGTGCGAATCGAGTACTCGGTGGTGAAGATGGTGTCGCGCTGGGTTTCAGCAAACTGGCCCAAAAACGCAAAGTTCACGCTGCCCTGCGGCACGACGGCGGGGCGGTCGCCCGCTTCGCGCGGCATAAAGAACGCGGTGATATACGGCATCATGCAGGGCACGGTGTTGGCGCTGTGCTCGGCAAGGTCTTCAATCTCCGCCTCGGGCACGCCCATGTGGTACAGCCATTCCATGCAAATCTCTTTGCCGGTGCACTCGCGCATCGGTTTTTTGATGTAGTTGCCCGGCCGGTCGCTAAACAGGCCGTATACCCAGCCCACCAGCTGCCCTTTGGGCTGGTTGCGGAACTGAGGCTGCCGGTTGAAGGTCCAGCTCATCAGCCAGTTCGAATCGGTGACCGTCACAATGCCGCCGGTGACCACCTTACCGCTGAACGGGTCGCGTTTGCAGATTTTTTGCACATACGGCGGGATGCGGTCATCCAGCGTCGTGACGGTGGCCGACATCCAGTTGCTCTGCTCGGGGTCTTTGCAAAATTTGTCCGGGTGGCCAAACGCGGCATCCTGTGCCGCAATTTTGCGCCACATATCCCAGCCGCCGCCCTCTTTGATTTCTTTGTTAAACGGGGCGGGGTGGTTCTGGTCGCCCAGCGCCGAGTTTTCAACACAGCCGCCGTTTGTGATGAACACAAGGTCGTCCTGTGTCAAATCAATGCTCTCGGGCTTGCCCTCGCGCAGCACATCAATGCGGGTTGCCTGTTTTTTGGCGCCGCTTGTCTCAAACGCCACGTTGACGACCTTGACATTGTAGTGGAACTGCACGCCGAACGAAGTCAAATAGTTTACCATGGGCAAAATCATCGACTCGTACTGGTTGTAACGGGTAAAGCGCAGGGCCTTAAAGTCGGGCAGGCCGCCAATGTGGTGGATGAAACGGCGGATATAAAGCTTCATTTCCAGCGCGCTGTGCCAGTTTTCAAATGCGAACATCGTGCGCCAGTACATCCAGAAATTCGAATTTAGCACCTCTTCGCTGAACACCTCGTCAATGCGCTTGTTGTACAGCTGCTCGTCCGGGGTGAAAAACAGCTTCATGATCTCCATCGCGCCGGCGTCCGACAGGCCAAACTTGCCGTCGGTATGGGCGTCCTCGCCGCGGCGCACCGTGGCGCGCTGCAGTGAGTAGTTGGGGTCGCTTTTGTTCAGCCAGTAATACTCGTCCAGAACGCTGACGCCCTCGGTCTCGATGGACGGAATCGAGCGGAACAAGTCCCACATGCATTCAAAGTGGTTGTCCATCTCGCGCCCACCGCGCATCACATAGCCCACATCGGTAACCTGGTAACCGTCGCAGGCGCCGCCGGGGATGGGGTCCTTTTCAAGCACGTGTACGTTTTTGCCGGGCAATTGGCCGTCACGCACCAGGTAGCAGGCCGCTGCCAGAGCGCCAAGGCCGCTGCCGACGATATAAGCCGACTTGTGGTCGACACCTTCCGGCTTGCGCGGCCGGGCGAATGCTTCGTAGTTCCCACTGGAATAATACATAAAACAGCCTCCGTTTCTTTGGGTCTGGGGCTATTGTAGCGCGCCTTGCGCGGGGGTACCATAAACAATCCGGCCCGAGTGATAAGACTTTTATCACTCGGGCCGGATTGATAAAAAACAGCCCCTTGGGGCAGCGGGTTCTATTCGTCTTCGGGTAAAGCGGGGCCGCCCAGCCGGTATTTGTTTAGTGCGCGGGTCACGTCCCCGTGGATCAGCACGCTCAACCGGTCGATGATCTGCTGCGGGTCCTCTTTCATCCCCGCACGGATCCAGTCAAGCATCAGCCCCACAAAGGCAAATTTATAAAAATCGGCAATAAATTTTTTGTCCTCGTCGCGTACCCGCACCCCCGCGGCTTTTTCGTCCACCACGCCAATCAGCAGTTTATAGGTCACCTGATAAAGGTAAGTTTCCACCTGTTCGCGGCTGATGGAATGGTAGGCGTTTAAAATGAGAGGCTTATTTTCCAGCACCGTCTCAAAAATCTGCAAAAAGCCCTGTTGCCAGGTGTCATAGGTCTTGTTGCCGGCCAGTGCCTTGCTGGTGTCCTCAATCAGGCACCATTCCACCAAATCATACAGGTCTTTAAAATGATAGTAAAAGGTCATGCGGTTGATGCCACAGTCGTCGGCAATATCCGATATCGTAATTTTATCCAGCGGCTTTTGGGCCAGCAGGTTTTTCAGCGATGCTTCCAGTGCGCGTTTGGTCGTCTGCGACATACTGCCCTCCTGTTTTGCCACGGGCCTGTCGTGCTGCCGTGGGTCATAGCTATTATAAACTTTTTTACAAAAAAAGGAAAATTTAAACCGACGAAAAACCGCGAAAAACGGCGGTACGATGGCAAAAATGGCAGTTTTTACAATAGCA
>JAQVCK010000070.1 GCA_028689835.1 Pygmaiobacter sp.
CATGAGTTTTTCTTCTCGGCTGTGAAATGTATATTCTTTGCGCATTGCTTTCACCTCAATACTCAGTATACAACAAAAGATAGGAGACACGGTTTTTCGTGTCTCCTATCTTTATACCATTTCACAAAAACTGCTGGCGGCTTAAAAGTTAAAATATCATAAAATCCTAAAAGGCAAGACAGGATGTTATTCTTGTGTTGCGGCCATTTGTTTCTTTTTTTGTTCTTCCCGCTCGGCACGGCTAAACGCGCAGCCGCAATAATCCTGCCGATACAGCCCGTACTCGTGCGAGAGGGCGATGCTGCGTTTGTAGCCCTCTTTTTTCTTAAAATCAGACGGCAGGTAACGCACGCCATACTCCTGTGCCAGTGCTTCGCCGATTTCCTCCAGCTTTGCCGCGTTTTTTAGCGGGCTGATGGAAAGCGTGGTTGTAAACCAGTCAAAGCCGCCTTGCTTTGCCAGTTTTGCCGCCTGCCGCAGGCGCAGCTCGTAGCACCGAAAACAACGTTCGCCGCCCTCTGGGCAAGTTTCTAGCCCTTTTGCAATTGCGGCAAACGCGGCGGGCTCGTACGGCCCCTCGAGAAAACTTACCGCGCCGCTAAGCGGCATTTCGTCAATCAGCCGCCGCAGTTCGTTTGCACGGTGGGTATATTCTTGCTGCGGTGCAATGTTGGGGTTATAAAAATCGACAGTGATGGTAAAAAACTGGCTGAGATATTCCAGCACATAACTGCTACAAGGCGCGCAGCAACAGTGTAGCAGCAGGGTGGGGCGCGGCGCACCCTGCGGCAGTTGTTCTATAATATGGTCCAATTCTTTTTGAAAATTTCTCATGGGGGCTACCTCACAGTGCTTTGGTAATTGCGGCCGTTTTGGCTGTTTGCCTAGGATAAAAGTAAAACAAAGCCAGAGTGCTTTGCATTTACAAAGCAGGGTTTCAGCCTTATAATAATACAATAATCAATAAAAAGCAAAACCTGCGACCATGTGTGCGCAGCAAAGGAGGGGAACACCACGGAACAACTGGCCGGTACGGTAGAACATATTACGTTTGCCAACAATGATACCGGCTTTGCCGTGGTAGAACTGGATGCCGGGGGCGAGCTTGTGACTGCCGTGGGGCTGATGCCGGGTGTGGCGGAGGGCGAAGAAGTGGACCTTGGCGGCGAATATGTCACCCACCCCAGCTTTGGCCCCCAGTTTCGCGTGGCGACCTTTAGCTGCCGGCTGCCACAGGATGAGGCGGCCATTTTGCGCTACCTTGCAAGTGGAGTGCTGCCGGGCATTGGGCCGGTAACAGCGCGGCGTATTGTAGATGCATTTGGGCCGGATGCGCTGTTTGTCATTGAGCAGCAACCAGAGCAACTTGCCACCGTAAAAGGGATGACGGGCGCCAAGGCCCGTGCGGCAAGCGAAGAGTTTCGGCGGGTGTTTGGTGTGCGGGAGGCAATCGCCGCCCTGTCACAGTTGCAACTGCCACCTGCTGCCGCTATTGCGCTATACCGCGCGCTGGGGCCCGCCACGCTGACACTGGTAAACGAAAACCCTTACCTATTGTGTGGGGACCCCGTTTATCTGCCATTCGAGCGGGCTGACCAGATCGCAGAGGGCCTTAACTTTGCAGCGGATGCCGAGGTGCGGGTACTGGCGGGCATTGCATTTGTATTGCGCCACAATGCGGGCAATGGGCACAGTTGCCTGCCCGAGAAAAAACTGCTGCCCACGGCGGCCCGTTTTTTAGGGGTAACACAAGAGACAGCAGAGGGGATGCTGCAACAGGGCTGTGAAGACGGCACTTTTGGCACGCTGGAATATGACGGCCGGCGCTATATTTATCTGCCTGAGTTGCTGCGCGCCGAATTGCTGGTGGCAGGGCACCTAAAAACCCTGATGGCCTTGCCGACGGTAGAGCCCAAAGGGCTGGGCAAAGCGATTGACCGGCTACAGGCAGAGGGGCAGTTGCAATATGCCCCCGCCCAGCGGGAAGCGATACGCACCGCGCTTTCACGCAACTGTATGGTGTTGACCGGCGGGCCGGGCACCGGCAAAACGACGGCCATCAATGCTATGATTGCCCTGTTTGAGCAGCAAGCAGATAAGGTGTTTTTGGCAGCGCCCACCGGGCGCGCGGCAAAGCGCATGAGCGAGCTTTGTGGGCGCGAAGCGCGCACCATCCACCGCCTGTTAGAGGTGGATTATAGCGGTAATGACCAAATGCGGTTCATCCACAATGAGCAAAACCCGCTGAAATGCGATGTCGTTGTCATCGACGAAATGAGCATGGTGGATATTTTGCTGTTTGAAAGCCTGCTGCGGGCGTTGCGCCCGCAGTGCCGCATTGTGCTGGTGGGTGATGTGGACCAGTTGCCCAGTGTGGGCGCGGGCAATGTGCTGCGCGACATTATTGATTCCGGCATTGTGCCCATTGTGCGGCTGACTGAAATTTTCCGCCAGGCAGCACAAAGCCAAATTGTGCGCACCGCACACCGCATTGTTGCGGGCGAAAAGCCGGAGGAGAACCACCGCGAGGGCGATTGCTTCTTTTTGCAGGCAGACAGTGCCGCTTGCCAAGACCTTGTGTGTGAACTGGTATCGACCCGTTTGCCCGCCAGCTACGGGTTTGACCCGGTGGCAGATATTCAGGTGCTGTGCCCCAGCAAAATAGGCCCTGCCGGTACGGTGGCGCTAAATATCCGGTTACAGCAACTGCTCAACCCGCCACAGCCCGGCAGACGGCAGATGACCAGCTTTGGCGTGACCTACCGCGAGGGCGATAAGGTAATGCAGGTGCGCAACAATTATGATATTTTATACGAGCGCGAAGACGGCGAAGGTGGCGTGGGCGCGTTTAACGGCGACCTTGGGGTGATTGAAGCGATTGACCCGCGTGCCGGTACCGTAAAAGTGCGGTTTGATGACCGGCTGGTCACTTATTCGGGTGAAACCGTGCGCGAGCTGGATATTGCTTATGCGATTACCATTCACAAAAGCCAGGGTAGCGAGTTTGGCGCAGTAGTACTGCCAGTGTCGGCCGATACCCCGCGCAGGTTGTGTTACCGTAACCTGATTTATACCGGTGTTACGCGTGCCAAAAACCTGCTGGTGCTTGCGGGCAGCCGCGCGGTGTTGAACGCGATGGTAGAAAACGACCGCAAGACGCTGCGGTATTCCTGCCTTGTTTACCTGTTGCGGGATGAAAGCATTATTTAGTTTGATGTGGCTTTGGAGGTGTTGCCGTGGGGGCCGGGGCGTGGGTGAAGAATTTGCTGTTCCCAAAGCGTTGTATTTATTGTGGCGCAGTGGTGGGGTTTGCCCCCAGTTGCCGCTGTGCGCCGCAGTTAGAGGCTTGCCGGCGCCCAGCGGGCGGTGAAGTAGTGGCACAGGAGCAGTGCAAGCTGAGCTTTGTGCAAGCTGCCGCTGCCGTGTACGCGTACCAGCCGCCGGTCACTGCGGGGTTGGCACGGCTGAAATTTGAAGGTAAAGACTACCTTGCGGTACCTTATGGGCAGCAAATGGCCCAAGCGGCACTGCGGGTGTGGGGTGCGGGGGCATTTGACTTCATTGTGCCCGTGCCCTCAACGTCGGCACAGATCAGCCACAGAGGATACGATGTACCGGCGCTTTTGGCACGTTCTATGGGCCTTCTACTTGCAATCCCGGTATGCGGTGATATACTAAGAAAAGACTATGAAACAGCGCGGCAGCACGAGCTGCCACTGTCGCAGCGCAAGGTTAATCTGTTGGGTGCTTTTTCGGTTGTGACAAGCGAAAAACTACAGGACGCAAGGGTGCTTCTTTGCGATGATATCCTCACCACCGGTGCAACGCTGGAAGAATGTGCGAAAATGCTTCAAATTGGCGGGGCAAAAACGGTGTGCGGCATCGTGTTTGCTGCGACGCCAAAGCAAAAACCGTAATTTCCAATATCCACAAAGGAGAACAGAAATCATGGCGCAAAACGACATTGGTATCGACCTCGGCACAACGACCGTCATTATTTATGTTGAGGGCCGTGGCATTGTGCTTAACGAGCCAACAATTGTGGCGGTTGATACTGACAGTGATAAGGTATTGGCGGTGGGGGATGAAGCCTACAAAATGGTGGGGCGCACCCCGGCACATATTATAGCGGCCCGCCCGCTGAAAGACGGTGTTATCTCCGACCATGTGCTCACGCGGGAGATCGTACGCCGCTTTATGCTGAAAGCCTACCACTCGCAGGTGGTAAAGCCCCGCGTCGCGGTTTGTGTGCCGGCGGCAATATCGGGCATTGAAAGTGATGCTGCCGTAGAGGCGGTTGTTGCCGCCGGTGCCCGCAAGGTATATCTGGTAGATGAACCCATTGCAGCAGCCTTAGGCGCAGGGATTGATATTATGCAGCCACGCGGCCACTTGGTGGTGGATATTGGCGGCGGTACCACCGACATTGCCGTTATTTCTATGGGGGGCAAGGTGCAGTCCAGCTCGGTCAAAATGGCAGGCAACACACTGGACGCTGCCATTGTGCGGCATATGCGGCGCAAATTTAAGTTGTTGATTGGTGAAAAATCGGCAGAAATTTTAAAACGAGAGGTGGGGTGCTGTACCCCCCACGCCGGTTTTTCAGCCACGACTGAAATTAAGGGCCGCAGCATAGAAACAGGGCTGCCGCGGCGCATGGAAGTTAGAACCGAAGATTTGTACGAACCGATTGAGGAATGTGTCAGTGAGCTTGCAATCGCAGTGCACAATGTGCTGGAACGCACCCCACCGGAGCTTGCGGGCGATATTTTTACTGAGGGCATGTTGATGACTGGCGGGGGGGCGCTACTTCGTGGGTTGGATGTGTACCTGTCTAAAAAGTTAAAGATTAAGATGCGTGCGGCAGAGGACCCCATCAACTGTGTGGCAATTGGTACGGGCAAAAGCCTTTCCATGGCCGAGAGGCTGGAAGCTGGCTTTGTGGATGCGACCCCTGGGTTAGGCAAGCATTGAAGGCATATGGCAGCGGTACTTGTTAGGTTAGTTGTATTATAGATAGATTGAAAACAGGACAAACGAAAGCAAAACTTGCCGCCTGCAACCTGCAGGCGGCAAGTTTTTTTGTAAAACAAAAGCCCATAAAAAACTTAAAACACCCCTGTGTTATTGCAGTAAAGGTAGCAGAGAATAAATGGCAAAGCACAGGCAAAAACAAATAAAAAATACGGTCGCTTACAAATGCTTTTGGTAAAATCAACCCAGCAAAACGACGAATTTTATTGCCAAAAATTTAACGATTTGGCTATTTTACTGTTGAATCACAAGCGCAAATCAAGTATAATATGAAAAGATATCGTCTAAAGGAGGGATCTGGAATGGAACCAAGCATTCTCACGGTTGTAGTTACAGGTTTAGTGCTGGTTTTTAGCATTTTGGTCCTGCTTTATTTCATTATTTCGATGCAGGGACGTATTTTTAAAAGCATCGAGAATAAGAAGCAGGCTTCAAAAACAAAAGCCAAAGTTAGCCCTGTGAAAACTTCCCCCGCGCCGGCGGCAGTTGCCCCGGCACCTGTAGTAGAGGCCGGTATTCCCGGCGAAGTGGTCGCTGCCATCAGCGCCGCTGTCACAGCAATGGCCGACGGCCCAGTGGCAGTGCGTAGCATTACCCGTGCGGGCGGCCGCAAAAATGGGTGGGGCCTTGCTGCGGTGTATTCTTACACCCAGCCGTTTTAAACCAACACAAGGGGGATAAACTACTATGCAGGGATTTTTCGATGCTGTTACCGGCATCATGCAAGAGTCCGGCTTTGCCGGGCTGATCCAAAACCCCGGGTATCTGGTGATGATCATTATTGCGTGCGTGCTGTTGTACCTCGCGATCGTCAAACAGTTTGAGCCGCTTTTGCTGCTGCCAATTGCTTTTGGCATGTTGCTGGCGAACTTACCCGGTTCGGGCCTGATTCATATGGAGTACTTCCTCACAGAGTCAGGGCACCCGGATTTCTTGAACGTGCTCAATAACGGCGGCCTTGCCGATATGCTGTACCTCGGCGTAAAGCTGGGCATCTACCCGCCGTTGATTTTCCTTGGCATCGGTACCATGACAGATTTTGGCCCGCTGATTTCGAACCCCAAAAGCTTGCTGCTGGGTGCTGCCGCACAGCTTGGTATTTTCACCACTTACTGGGGTGCTAAAATGCTGGGCTTCACCGCAAAGGAAGCTGGCTCTATTGGCATCATTGGCGGTGCCGACGGTCCGACCGCAATTTATGTAACCTCTAAACTGGCCCCGGCGCTGCTGGGTGCTATTGCCGTTGCGGCCTACAGCTATATGGCACTGGTGCCGGTTATACAGCCGCCCATTATGAAGCTGTTGACCACAAAAAAAGAGCGCAGCATTGTGATGACGCAGCTGCGCCCGGTATCGCGCACAGAAAAGATTATTTTCCCGATTATGTGCACCATCTTGATTTCGCTCATTCTGCCTGCTTCGGCACCTCTAATCGGTATGTTGATGCTTGGCAACTTGATGAAAGAGTCCGGTGTGGTAGAGCGCATCTGTAAAACGGCCGGTAACGAGCTAATGAATATCATTACGATTTTCCTTGGCTTCTCGGTTGGTTGTACCACCAATGCCGAAACCTTCTTCACCAAACAGACCCTCTTTATTATTGTACTTGGTGTATTGGCGTTCTCGCTTGGTACCGCAGGTGGTGTGTTGCTTGGCAAGCTGATGTGCTTCTTGACACACGGCAAGGTTAACCCGCTGATCGGCTCTGCCGGTGTTTCTGCAGTACCAATGGCGGCGCGTGTTTCGCAGAAGGTCGGCCAGCAGGAGAACCCTGAAAACTTCCTGCTGATGCACGCCATGGGCCCGAACGTTGCCGGTGTTATCGGCAGCGCAGTTGCGGCCGGTATTCTGATCAACATGCTCAGCTAAATTTTATACGAATTCAAAAACTGCCGTGGCATTTGCCCGGCAGTTTTTTTGCGGCTATTTGGAACGAAAGCAAAAGGGGCGGCGCATGACAGCGCCGCCCCTTTTGTTTTTGACTAAAAAACAAGAAAGCTTTATTTGTCCAAATTGACCACAACAACTTTTGGCCGGCTCATTGCTTCTAGGCTGTAACGGATGCCTTGCGTGCCCATGCCGGAGGACTTGACCCCCAAGAACGGGAAGTGGTCCGGCCCGCGCTCGGTCTTGTTGTTGATGTGTACCGTGCCAACTTCCAGCTTGCTGGCAATCGAAAAAGCAGAGTCGATGTTTTTTGTGAACACGGATGCCTGTAGCCCGTACTCGGAGCGATTGGCAATGTCGATACCTTCCTCTACGCTGTGAATGCGTAAAATGGGCAGCACCGGGCCAAACGGTTCCTCCCACGCAAGGCGCATCTCGGTGGTAACATTGTCAAACAGGGTGGGGTACATCAAATTGCCCTCACGCCGGTTGCCACACAATAGTGTGGCGCCTTTTTCAATGGCATCGTCAATCAGTTCCTGCACAAAATCGGCCGCCTTTGCGTTGATTAGCGGGGTCACCTGTACGGCGTCCTGCGGCATGCCCACCTTTAGGGCAAGCACCCGCGCTTTAATTTTTTCTACCAGTGTGTCGGCAACAGCATCCAGTACCAGCACACGTTTCACAGCGGTGCAGCGCTGGCCAGAATAGCTGTAAGCACCAGCAACAATATCGCGTGCGGCCTCATCAAGGTCGGCATCCTCCAGCACCAGTGCGGCGTCTTTGCCGCCCAATTCCATCAGTAGCGGCACCATGCCCACTTCACTCGCAATGTGTTTGCCCACGGCAGTGCTGCCGGTAAAGCTGATAAAGTCGACCAGCGGATGGGTGACAAGGTAGTCGCCAATTTCAGAGCCCTGCCCGGTGACGGCGTTCAGTACCCCGTCCGGCAATCCGGCGGCACGAAACACTTCGGCCAAGTGCAGCGCGCTGACAGCACCCGCTGTCGGCGGCTTTAGCACCACACTGTTACCGGCCATTAAAGCGGGGGCAAGTTTAGAGGCTGAAAGGTTGACCGGGTAGTTGAACGGCGAAATCGCCAATACCACACCCAGTGGTACGCGGGTCACGATGGAAAAGCGCGATTTGTGAAAGCCGGGGAAGCGGTCGGCCCCTACCATTTCACCCTCAAGATGTTTGCCCTCATCGGCAGTGAAACGAATAAAGTCAGCCGTGCGATGTACCTCTGACCGCGCAGAGGCGATATCCTTTGCAATTTCGGCCGATAAAATTTCGGCAATGGTTTCGGCTTGTTCTTCCAGCAGGTCCGCGGCGCGGTGCAGTACGTCGGCCCTTGTGCTGACAGGGGTGTCTGCCCAAGCTGCCTGTGCTGCTTTTGCGGCGCGAAATGCCTCGTCAACTTCTGTTTTAGAAAGGGCCTGAATCTGTCCCATGGCACTGCCGTCGGCCGGGCGATACACGGCAGTCGGCGCGTGTTCCTTCCCCGGTACCCACTGCCCGTTAATCAGGCACAGGTAGGTATTGTCTGTATGAATTTGTTCAAACATAACGGCGATTCCTCCTTTTATTTCACACCAGCACAAATAACTGCGCCGGTTTTTATTTAATAGTGTTCTCTATAGGCATACCACGAATGGATACAAAATGTGTGAAAAAATTGTTGCGGCGCACAAAATTTGGCTATCTGCCCAGTGAATGACAGTTAATGTATACTAAATAAGTACAGCTTAACGAAACAAAAATGCCGCATTAGCGGCGTTTTGTAACACGGGCCCTTTTCCCGCTATACAGTTGGAGCCATGGTTTGGGTAACCGCGGGCCCATTGCCCGCAAAAGCGGGGTTCGCGCTGCGCACCAGTGTAGGGTATTGCGTGCGCAGCGCCTCAAAGGCGGTTTGCACTGCGTCGGGTATCTTTACCGGGGCAATGTATCCTTTGCCCTTGGGGCCGTACCCCTGTGCATTATTTGCAAGGCGGGGCAGTTCGCCCAAAAGCAGTGTGAGGTAATGCTGTATTGGCCACATGCCGGCAGGGGGCGTTTTGTACACGAACTCAGTTCCCTCTGCGCACACCTCTACCTGATAGGCGGCAAAGTTTAGCAGGGTGGTATGGGGCAAGTACTTACGAAAACCGGCTTCCATACGCCGCTGCATAGTGGCATCCTGCATTAAGATGATGCTTTGTGGTGCAATGCCCTTTTGTCGCAGCAAATCAAGGCAAAAGGTAACATTGTTGCCGCAATTGGTAGACTGTTTTTCCAGTAAGTCTAGTTGCAAGCCATACTTTTGCGCGATGTAGCGGCTGAAAAGCTCCGCTTCCGTAAGGCTCGCAGTTAGGATATTCGGGCAAGCCTCTCTTACCGCGCGGCGTAAGCTTTCGGTGGTGTGTCCGGCGCCACCCACGACCATATAATGCTTTGCAGCGCCGCAGCGCATGGCCTGCGCCAGCACGTCGCCGCCACACAGGATACTGCCGCCAAACAGCACCAGCAAATCTGCCTGTGGGTTGCCGGTTACTGCGGCAATGGCCTGCGGGGTCAGGGCAGGTAGGTCCCGCGGGCCACAAAATGCGGCAAGTGTGTTGATGTGGGCTGCGGTTTCTTTGGCAGTCATAGGCCCCTCCTAGAGTGATGAAGTTGGCTTTATCATACCACGCGGCTTGCTATAATGCAAAAAATCAGGTGCTACGGGGGTGCTAATTTGTAAAAGAAAAGCGACAAAAAATAGTCGTTGACATTAATTATAGACAATTGTATAATACGAAATATAGACAACCGTATAGGATGTGAGCGCGTGAATAATTTAAAAAAGCTGCCGGATGCAGAATTTGAAGTGATGAAAACCGTATGGCAGAATGAACCGCCTATTACAACGAATATGTTAATGGAGCAATTGGGCAACAAAAAAGAATGGCGACTGCAAACCTTAATTACGTTGCTACTCCGTTTAGTTGACCGCGGCTTTTTGCGCACAGAAAAAAACGGCAAGGAGCGCACCTATTATCCACTAGTGGATAAAGAACAGTATTTAAAATTTGAGACCAGCAGTTTTATAGACCGGTTTCATAATCATTCGATTGTCAGCCTGGTGGATACTTTGTATGATGGGAAAGAGCTAAAGGAATCGGATTTAGACGAACTTTCAAAATGGTTAAAAAAGCGGAGTGAATGATCATGCGAGAGCTGTTTGTTATCTATCTTCAAAATTCTTTGCAAATTTCGGTTATCGTATTATTGATGCTGCTTATTTCCCCGGTAGTGGGGCGCCGATATTCTGCTAGGTGTCGCTACTATGTATGGGTAGTCGTCTTTGTAGCTTTGGTTTTGCCCATCAGGGGGTATCTAAAATTAAATCTGCCCCAGTTTTTACAGGCGATGATACCGCAAAACCAACGGCAAGTGCTACCTAGTGCAGTTGTTGCTGGCACCGTGGCAAAGGGGGGCTGGTTTCAGCACGCACAATTGATCTGGGCTGTGGGGGTTGCAGCTTTTATCCTTTGGCATGTGGTTGCACACCTCCGCTTTTTGTCAGCGGTAAAACGCTGGAGCGATAAGGTAAAAGACTCTGCGCTACTGAAAGTTTTTGAATACACAAAGGCTAGGCTGCATATCAAAAAAGAGGTGCAGGTGAAGCGCTGCGCCTGTATTAAAACCCCCATGGTGGTTGGGCTGGTGCGGCCAGTGGTGTTGTTGCCGCCAGAGTCCTTTTCGTTGGATGAACTTCGGCCCATCCTCAAGCACGAGCTTGTACATATTAAGCGCAAAGATTTGTGGTACAAAGTGATGATGTTATTGGCGCTTGCTGTGCATTGGTTTAACCCATTTGTTCATTTTGCTGTCAAAGAGGCCCTTAACTTGTGTGAGATATCTTGCGATGAAGAAGTACTTCAGGGGTTTGGAACAAAAGCGCGTGCACAATATGGAGAATCGATTATTGGCACCATCCGCAACCGCAATGCTTATAAAACGGCGCTGTCTACCAATTTTTACAGCGGGGCAAGGGGCATAAAAAAACGGATTCATGCCATGATGGATTTGCGTAAAAAACGGTTTTCGCCGGTGTTATTTCTGGTCGTTTTTGCAATTACAATGTGTGGCACCACGGCCTTTACTTTATCACCAGCACCGACGGTAATTGATACAACGAAAGACCGGCAGCAGAGCCAAGCCGGGGTGGCGGGCATGATAAGTAGTAGTTCTATTGCTATTGCCCCAACGGCATCGCTTAATACAGAGCAAGATACACCGAAAAGCCAAGGTGTTGACGAAAGCAGTTTATTACCCAATGAACTGATTGCTGACGAACAAAGCCCTCAGGTAGTAGTACCCCAAGAGCAGACGTACGGCCCGGAGTTTTACCAGCTGGTACCGGGGGACAACTGGGATAACTGACAAACACAACATTGAAACACGACCGTTGCTTGATAAAACAAGGTGGTTGTGCGCCCTAATTATAGACAAACGTCTATAATTAGGGCGCATATAAGCATTTCATTGGAGGAGACTTATGAAAAAAATAACTACCGTATTATTAATTTTACTGCTGACCGTTGCCATGACTGCTTGTACCCCACAACGGGTTGACTCAAGTGGGCCCCTCAGCAATGGGCCGATTTCTTCACAAACAAACCCTTTCGAGGATGCGAGCGAAGTGCCAGACGGCACCCTTGGCAGCATAGGGCATGGCCCTGCAAGGACGAACCAGGATGAAAACGGCAACAAACTGCCTTTTGTTTATCAGGGCGGGGTAATGCGTATTCCGTATGAAGTTTCTGCCTCCGGTAAGGCAAAAAATGTCGGCTTTTTGGTTTTTGTAGACGGCATTGCGCAACCGTATCAGACAGATGCAGACCCGACCTATCGCACCATGCATGTGATGAATTTAGAAGAAAACGACAAAAAATACCCGTTTTCTATCCTCTTTGAGCCAGTGACTGGTAAAAAGGGGGATACCCTGTCATTGATGATTGTCAGTGTGTATGCACCCGATTTTATACCGGATATGGTGAACACCAGCAGCTATGGGATGTATCATGACACCCTTGCCGCTGAATACGAGCTCACGTTTGAAGCAGATGCGCAAAACCCAAGCAGCAGCGATTTACCGCATTATTTGCAACTGCAAAATGTCAAACAATCTACCCAGCCGGTCACGCAAGAATATCTTGACAGCCTTTCGATTTATTCCGGCATGCAGGATGTCACTTTGGAAATGCTGAATAAACAGGTTTTTGCACAGCAATTTTTCGATGGCGAGGGGGGGTTACTTAGTAATCTGCATGTGAATCAGGATGGAACGCTTCATATCACGTTTCAAATAGTGGGTTACCCCGGTGCGCGGTACCGCAGCACGTTTTATATCAACCACGAGGCTTTGGCAGACGGGGAAACGACGTCGTTTGAAACAGTGTTGACCAAAGGCAATGTTTCGGTGATTGAAGCGGATCTGGCGCTTTCACAACTTGAGGACTTGAATACCTTTTATGTGGTTTCTACCCTTTGCAATGTGCAGGAGCTTTGGGAAGACGGGATATTTTTGAACAAGACCGATTCGGTTTTACTATATCAATAACAAGGAGAACGAACATGAAAAAAACATTTTTGAGGATTGCCCTTTGCCTGACTTTAGTGCTGTCAGGCTGTGCGCAAAACAGCGCCCCACAACCGCAGTCGCAGGCTAACGGGCAGGCGCTACCTG
>JAQVCK010000071.1 GCA_028689835.1 Pygmaiobacter sp.
CGACGAGATCAACATCTATTTAAAAAAGCAGCCGGTCACCGAATCGCTGGAGACGATTTACGAAAGCCTGTACGATTTTATGCTGCAAGAGACGAAAGACGTGCCCGCTGGCAGCCACGGCGTTATTTTTACCCCATGGCTGCACGGCAACCGCTGCCCGTTTGAGGACCCGAACGCCCGTGGCATGTTTTTTAACATCAGTTTGGAGACCGGCAAACGGGATTTGATCCACGCGGTGGTAGAGGGCATCTGCTACCATTTGCGCTGGCAGCTGGAAGCCCAGCAAAAAAAGGTGCGCACGTCGCGCATCATCCGCTTTGTGGGCGGCGGCGCGCTGGCGCCGGTGACCTGCCAGACCCTTGCCAACATTTTGGGGCGCGAAGTGCAAACCGTGCACAACCCGCAAAACGTGGGGGCCCTTGGCGCCGCGGTGGTAGTGGCGGTGGGCCTTGGCTTGCTGGGCAGTGTGGAGGAAGCCGACCGGCTGATCCGCCCGTGTGAGATCTATTACCCCGACCCCACCGTGCGGCCGATACACGACCGCAACTTTAAACTGTTTAAAGCGCTGTATTACAAAAATAAAAAAGCCTTTCGCGTGCTGGGCACCCCGCTGTAGGGCCGGCACGCGCGGCGCGGGCGTGTGCCTTTTGCCGCCCGCAGGAAAGGAAGCCATCTTCGATGAGTAAGGTCTACAACCCCTATGACAATATGTTAAAGGTACTCGAGCAGGCGGCAGAGCTTTTGGGCATGGCGCAAAACGATTACATCGCCCTCAAGTACCCCGAGCGCGAACTAAAGGTTTCCATCCCCGTTAAAATGGATAGTGGCGACGTGCGGGTGTTTGAAGGGTACCGGGTGCAGCATTCCAGCTCGCGCGGGCCCTGCAAGGGCGGCATCCGTTACCACCAGGACGTCAACCTAGACGAAGTGCGCGCGCTGGCTGCCTGGATGAGCTTAAAATGCGCCGTCGTCAACATCCCGTACGGCGGGGGCAAGGGCGGCGTCAAGGTCGACCCGTCTACCCTGTCCAAAAACGAGCTGGAAAATTTGACCCGGCGCTTCACCGCCATGATTCTGCCGCTGCTGGGCCCGGAGCGGGATATCCCCGCGCCGGACGTTGGCACCGACAGCGAAGTGATGGGCTGGATTATGGACACCTACAGCATGTTTAAAGGCTACACCGTGCCGGGCATCGTCACCGGCAAACCCATCGAGGTGGGCGGCTCGCTGGGCCGGCACGAAGCCACCGGGCAGGGCGTGACCATCATTACCAAAGAGGTGCTGCACCGGCTGGGGATGCCGGTACACGGCACGCGGGTGGCCATACAGGGCATGGGCAACGTGGGCGGCGTGACCGCCGGTCTGCTGCATGCCGAGGGCTGCCGCATCACCGCGCTGAGCGACGTAAGCGGTGGGCTGTTTTGCAAAGACGGGCTGAACGTGCCCGCCGTGCTGGCCTTTTTGGCTGAGAGCCGGGGCCGCCTGTTGCAGGATTATGACGCGCCGGGTGCCATGCATATCACAAACGACGAGCTGCTTGCCGCCGACGTGGACGTGCTGATCCCCGCCGCGCTGGAAAACCAGCTGACCGAAAAAAATGCCGCCGCTGTGCGTGCAAAGCTGGTGGTAGAAGCCGCGAACGGCCCTACCACCGTGGAGGCCGACCACATTTTAGAGCAAAACGGCGCCTGCGTGGTGCCCGACATTCTGGCAAACGCCGGCGGCGTGGTGGTGTCTTACTTTGAATGGGTGCAAAACATTCAGTCGCTGATGTGGGACAAAGAAGAGATTAACCGCATGCTGGAAAAAATTATGATTCGCGCCTTTAACGAGGTGTGGGCCGCGGCCAACCAGCACGCCGCCACGATGCGCATGGGCGCGTATATGGTGGCGCTGAGCCGCATTGCAAAGGCCAAAAAAATCAGGGGGATCTTCCCCTAACTGCCACGGCAACGGCGCCGTGGCAGGCAAGCTGCCACAAAGCATCTGCAAAAGGCGAAGGCGCTTTTTTGTCGGTGCTTTTTTGTAAAGGAGGAGTTTCATGGAACAAACAACCGGCGTATCCAAATATCGGTGGGTCATCCTGTTTTCCATCTTCCCAATGATCGTCTCCACCGAAATCATGTGGCTGTCACTTGCGCCCATCAGCAGCATGGCACAGCAGTTTTACGGGGTCGGCAGCCTTTCCATCGACCTGCTGTCCATCAGCTACATGATTATGTTCATTGTGTTTTCTCTGCCCGCGTCGTGGGCCATCGACCGGTTTGGCTACCGCCCGTCACTCATTACCGGCGCACTGCTGACCGCGGTGTTCAGCGTGGTGCGCGCGGCATTTGCGCACAACTTCACCGTCGTGCTCATCGCGCAATTTTTTATCGCCGTGGGCCAGCCGTTTTTGCTGAACATCTCCACCAAGGTGCCGGCAAACTGGTTTCCGTTTAACGAGCGCTCTACCGCGGCGGGCATTTTAACCATGGCGCAGTATGTGGGGTTTGCCATCCCGATGTTGCTTTCACCGATGCTGGCGGCCCAAAACGGTATCCCCTACACGCTGTGGGTGTTTGCGGCCATCGCCGTGGTAAGCGCCGTGCTATGCATTGTGCTGACGCGCGAAAAGCCGCGTCTGCCACCCCCGGGCCCCGCGGCAATCAAAGAGGATTTCAGCGCCGCATCCATCAAAAAGCTGTTTAAAAACCGCGCGTATTTGCTGGTGTTGCTGGTCTGCTTTGTGTCGATGGGCATTTTTAACACGGTGCTCACCGTGCTCGAATCCATCCTGCTGCCCCACGGCATCACCTCTACCGAGGCGGGCATCATCGGCGCCGTATTTGTGGTGGCCGGGGTGGTGGGGGCCGTGCTGCTGCCGCTCGCGTCCGACAAGCGCGGGGTGCGCATCCCGTTTTTTGTGGGCTCCATCATTTTGCTGATCCCCGCTTATCTTGGCTTTGCGTTCGTGCATCAGTTTGTACTGCTGCTGTGCATCGCGGCGCTGGCGGGCTTCACCATCATGGGGGTCGCGCCAATCTTGTTCCAGCACGGGTCCGAGGTCGCTTACCCCATTCAAGAGGGCACGTCGCTGGGTATTATTTTGCTGATGGGGCAAATTTCGGGCATCGTGTTCGTGTATCTGTTTGAGCGGCTGAACAACGGTTTCAGTTCCCCGGTGGTACCGATGTTGCTGATTGTCGCCGTGACGGCGCTGGAGCTGCCGTTTGTGCTGCGCATCAAAGAATCCCGCTTAAACCAGCAGCATTGACCCCCGCCCGCGGCATTTGACAAAGCGCGCGGCAGCCCCTATGATAAAAGTTAATTCAACTTTTGACACGTGAGGACAGGTGGCAATATGGCAATCAAGCAAGCCCCCGAAAAGCCCGAAAAATTTCATAAGGACACGTTTGACAAAACGACCGAGGCCCGGCGGCAAACCGTGCTGTCGGTTGCGCTGCAACAGTTTGCGACCAAAGGGTACAGCGCGACCAACATCAACGAGATTGCAAAGCAGGCGCACATCAGCATCGGCGCGCTTTACAGCTATTTTGCCTCAAAAGAGGATTTGTTTTTGACCATCGTCAACAGCGGCTACGACTTGATGACCGAAATTTTGTACGACGTTGCCAAAAACAGCACCGACGTGTACGACTATGTTGCCCGCATGCTGCGCGCTTGCAGCGAGTTTGCCACCCGGTACGAGCTGCTGAATCAGCTGTACCTCGACATCACCACGCAGGCACTTTCACCGCTGGCCGTGCGGCTTTCGGACCAGCTTGAAAAAATCACCCCGTCTATTTTGGGCGGTCTGCTGCGCAGCGGCAAACAAAGCGGCATTGTGCGGGCCGATGTGGACGAGCGGGTTTTTGCCTACTGCATCGACAATATTTTTATGATGTACCAGTTTTCATTTTCATCGAACTATTACAAAGAGCGGCTGAACATCTACCTTGGCACTGCCCCCGCAAAGGGCGACATGGCGGCGGTAGAAGCGGGTATTCTCGCGTTCATCCGCGCCGCACTCAGCTAAAGCTGCCCCTGCCCTGCCGTTTACCGGGCGGGGCAGGCCCGCTTTGGTGCGCCCCTGTCACTTTTAAAAACTCTTTTCAAAAATAAGGCCCGGCACAAATTGTGCCGGGCCTTTGCTATTTTATTTTGCCACCGTCACAGCAGCTCTGCCAGCCGGTTAATCAGCAGGTCGATGCACACATACACAATGGCCTGCGAATCTAAAAACAGCTTGTTTTTGTCGGTCTCCATCGAGGGGATCAGCAAAAAGCTGTTGTACCGCGCCGCGTATTTTGCCTTGGCGTTTTGGGTGATCATCACCGTTTTTGCCCGCCGGGCAAACGAGGTGCCCGCCGCCTCCAGCACACAGTCGGTCATGCCGGAAATCGAAATGAACAGGTTGAGGTCATCCGGGCCGGAAAAGCTGGCTTTCTCGTTGAATACACCGGGGTAGGTGACGGTTTCGGCATCAATGCCAAGGGATGCCAGCCGAAATGCGAAGTACTGGGCAGACAGCCCGCTTTCGTGCACGCCGTACAGCTTAATTTTACCCGCACCGCGAATTAAATCGCACAGCTCGCGCAGCTTGCCGTCGACAACCTGTGTGGGGATTTGCCCAATGCAGGCAAGGTATAAATTAATGATGTCGCGGCTGCCGTCCACCGTTTTCGGGTCTTTAAACGACCCCGACAGCAGGTGCTTTGACACCTCGTACTTGAATTCAGAAAAGCCCGTGTACCCAAGCTTTTGGCAAAAGCGCAGCAGGGCGGATTTCGACACGTCCGCCTTTGCCGCGATTTCCACAATCGGGTACGAGGCGACAATATCCAAGTGCCCGCGCACATAATCTGCAATGCGCTGGTCTGAGCGCGTAAACTGGCCCTCGCACAGCTCAATTTGTTCGATGGGATTCATGCTGCAACCCTCCCCGTCTTTTCGTGATAAGTATAGCATAAAACACCCAGCAATAGACAAACGGAATGAAAAAAGGGGGGCAATTTCCCGAAAATTCACACAAAAAATAAGAAATTTCCCAAAAATTATGGTAAATGTATTGATTTTGGGAAACGGCTTCGCTATACTGGGGGTTAGAAAACCGGCCGGGTCTTTCTGCAATTGGAAACAAACAACGGATTGTCAAGGAGGAAATTGGTTTATGGCGGAACAAACAAAAAAAGAGGGCGCGCTGGACCGTGTGACGCGGTTCATTGAAGAAAAAATTGCGCCGCCCCTGCTGCGGCTGTCGCAGGTACGGTACCTGGAAGCGCTGCAGCGCACCTTTGTCACCATAATGCCCTACCTGATTTTGGGCGCCACCGCAACCCTGATTTTAACCCTGAGCGGGCTATTTGCCACCGACGGCGGCTTAAACCTGCCCGGCGTCGCAAACGCCATCAGCGCAGTGGTAGAACCCTGCCGCCCGTGGCTGTTGCAAATCGTTTTTGTCACCATCAACCTGCTGGCGCTCATCACCACCGTGCTCAACGGCTATTTTATGGCCGATTATTACCACAAAAAAGACGAGAACGTCAGCCCCATTGCCGGTGCGGTCGTTTCGTTTGTGGCGTTTTTGTGCTTCATTGATTTTTCGCAGCTCTCTGCCAACTTTGACTGGCCTGCTTACATTCTGGGCTCGCCCAGCCTGTTTGGCGGCATTTTAATCAGCATTCTTGCCATTGAGCTGTACCGCTTTTTGATTGGCAAAAAATTTACCATTAAAATGCCGGAGGCCGTGCCCCCGATGATTGCGGCGGCCTTTACCAGCATGATCCCGGTTTCGGTGGTCATCGTCGTGTGCTCCATTGTGGGCCGGGGCTTTGCAGGCTTTGACTTTTTGGCCATGCTGAACAACCTGTGTGCCTACCTTGTTGTGGGCGGCAGCGGCCCCGTGGCCCAGTTTGCCGGGTTTTTAATGGACCGGCTATTGTGGTTTGTGGGCCTGCACGGCTCCAACATCGTCTCGTCGGTCATGCAGCCCATCTGGACGACCATGATCACCGACAACATCAACGCATTTGCGGCCCATCAGGCTATCCCGTACATGTTTACCGAACAATGGGTCAACTTTTACGTGCGCTGCTCGGTGTTCCCCATTGCACTGCTGTGCACAATGAGCAAGGTCAAACGCTTTAAAGTGCTGGGCAAGCTGTCGCTGCCGGGCACCATCTTCAACATTGCCGAGCCGGTGATGTACGGCCTGCCGGTCGTGCTGAACCCGCTGCTGTTCGTGCCTTGGGTGCTGGGCTTTGGCGTGCTGTTTGTGCTGAACGCCATTCTGGGCGTGTTGGGCATCACCCCCGCCATGGTGTCGATGGTCGTGTGGACCATGCCTGCCCCGCTGGCGTCGTTTATCGGTAGCGGCTTTAACCCGGTGGCCCCGCTGATCACTCTTGTGAATATTGTGCTCATCTTTTTGATGTTCCTGCCGTTCTTTAAAGTGATGGAAAAGCAGGAGCTTGCCGCAGAAAAAGAATATGAAACCCAAAAGGAAGAAACCCAGAATGCCTGAAAACCTTGAACTTTGCCCCTACCGGCAGGCCTACCTTGACGCGATTGTTGCGGGGTGGAACACCTGCCTTGTACACGACGCCCTGACCCGAAAGCGCTTTGTTGACGAGGTGCTGCTGGACGAAAACTTTGACCCCGCACTGGCGCTGATGGCGCTGGTGGGCGGTGAGCTTGCGGGCTTTTGCCTTGCCATTCGCAGGAAATACCCGTACCTCACCCGCGGGCTGGAGGAAACGCGCGGCTGGATCAGCGTGCTTTTCGTGCTGCCGCAGTACCGCCGCAAGGGGGTCGGCACCGCTTTGCTGCAAAAGGCCGAAACGCTGCTTTTGCAGCGCGGCACCGAGGAGATTACGCTGTGTGCGTACAGCCCAAATTATTTTACGCCGGGCGTTGATGTGACCTACCCCGGCGGCACCGCGTTTTTTGACGCGCAGGGCTACACCCGCGGCACCAAGGCCGTCAGCATGCAGCGCGACCTGTTTACCTACACCATCCCCGCGCAGACGCAGCAAAAAATGGCCGAATTTGAAAAACAGGGTATCACCTTTACCCCGTTTACCATGGCCCATATGGAAGATTTACTGGCGTTTACCGCGCGCGAGTTTGACGCCGGGTGGGTGCGCAACATTTTGCTGGCACTGCGCGCCGGAAAGGCACAGGACACGATTTTGCTGGCGCTTGGCGCCGACGGCAAGGTGATTGGCTACTGCATGCGCAAAATCGACGGCAACGACGCGCGGTTTGGCCCCATTGGCGTGGCCGAAGCGCTGCGCGGCACCGGGCTGGGCGGGGTGCTGATTGATTTGCAGATGATGGAAATGAAAAAGCGCGGCATTTATTCGTTTTATTTTCTTTGGACCCATGGGGATGCCATTCGGTTTTACGAGCGCCACGGGCTGAACATCTACCGCACTTACCAGCTGTACCGCAAAAAGATTTGATTGGGAGATGAAATGATGGGCAGTTATCAACGTGTCATCAGCATTGGGGCCCACCCGCTGGACGCTGAAATTTTAGGCGGCCCCCTGCTGCTGCGCTATGCGGCCAAAGGGGCCCGCTGCACCACGATGCACGTGACAAAAGGCCGGCTGACCGGCCCCGGTGTCACCCCCGCCCAGCAGGCGGCGTATGACAAGACACTGCACGAAGAAATGGCAAACGCCGCCGCGGCCCTTGGGTGCGATTGCAACGCGCTGGATTATTTTTCAGCACAGCTGCCGGGCACCGCTGAATTTACCCGGCTGATTGCCGACTACCTGCGCGAGCAAAAGGCCGATTGCGTGATTACCCATGCGCGCGGCACCTTGCACCCGCGCCACTATTACACTTATGAAACCGTCACCGAGGCCGTGCGGCTGTTGCGGCAGGAGGGCCTGCCCATCCAGCTGTTTTACGGCGAAAACTGCGAGGACCTTGCCGGGTTTACCCCGACCTGCTATTTGACCATGACACAGCAGGTGCTGGATGCCTGGCTGGGGGCTTTGCAGCAGTACAGCATTTTTAACGGCAAGGTAAACGACATGCCGTATTACGAGTACTACCATTCGATGGCGATCATCCGTTCCATCGAGGCAGGCCAGCACGGGTTTGCAAAAGCCTATATGCACGCGGCCTTGCTTGATAACGAATAACAGCGAAAGCAAGGGAGAAAGATGAAAAAAATTGTATTGCTTTGCGCGGCGGGCATGTCCACCAGCCTGCTGGTGACCAAAATGCAGGCCGCGGCGGACAAAAGCGGGTTTGCCTGTGAAATACACGCCTATGGCGTGGCGCAGGCGCCGACAGTCATCCCCGAGGCCGACGTCGTGCTGCTTGGGCCGCAGGTGAAATACACCCTTGCCAAATTTCAAAAAGAATACGCCGACAAAAAAATTGCCGCCATCGACATGCGTGTTTACGGCATGGTGGACGGCGAAAAAGCGCTTGAACAGGCAAGAACAATAATGGAGTGTTGAGCAACATGCAGCAAACGGACGAGCTACAGGACGAAGAGATCGAAACCACCCTGTTTGAGATTATCACCCAGGTAGGCACCGCGCGCAGCCTGTATATTGAGGCAACGCAGGCCGCCCGCGCGGGCGATGCGCCAAAAGCCAAAGAGATGATTGCACAGGGTGCGGAAGCCTTTAACGAGGGGCATTCTATCCATTCAGAACTAATTCGCAAGGTGTACAGCGAGGGCCACGAGCCGGTGTTTCAAAGCGACGGCCGCGTGATGCTGCTGACCCACGCCGAAGATCAGTTGATGAGCGCGGAAGCCTTTGGCATTTTAGCCGAAGAGTTTGTTGCGCTGTATGAACTGCTGGGCAGCAAAGGGGTTTTATCATGATTTGCCTCGACAGCTACCTGACAGAGGCCCGCAACCCCAAAACGACCAACCTTGACTGCATGAGTGCGTTGCAGCTGGTGGCCGCGATGAACAGCGAGGACGCCAAAGTGGCCCCCGCCGTAGCGGCGGTGCTGCCGCAGGTGGCAAAGGCAGTGGAAACTGCCGCGCAGTGCATTGCGGCGGGCGGGCGGCTGATTTACCTTGGGGCGGGTACATCCGGCCGGCTGGGCGTTTTGGACGCCGCCGAATGCCCCCCGACCTTTGGCGTTGCCCCCGGTTTGGTGGTGGGGCTGATTGCAGGCGGCAGCGCCGCCATGCAAACGGCGGTAGAGGGCGCCGAGGACAGCGAGACGCTGGCAGGGCAGGACCTTGCCGCACTGGGCCTTACCTCACAGGATTTTGTGGTGGGGCTTGCCGCCAGCGGGCGCACCCCGTATGTGGTGCATGGCCTGCTGTATGCCAAAAGCATCGGCTGCCACACGGCGGCCATCGCCTGCAACCCCGGCTCGCAGATTGGGCAGGCGGCCGAGCTTGCCATTGAGCCGCAGGTTGGGCCGGAGGTCTTGACCGGCTCTACCCGGCTGAAAGCGGGCACCGCGCAAAAAATGATCTTAAACATGATCTCCACCGGCTGCATGGTGCGGCAGGGCCATGCCTACGAAAACCTGATGGTCAATTTGCAGGCGACCAACGCCAAACTAAAGGTGCGCACCGAAAACATTGTGATGCAGGCAACCGGCTGCGAACGCCGGGCGGCGCGCGACGCCCTTGGCCGGGCAGACGGGCAGGTGAAAACCGCCATTTTAATGCTGCTGCTCCACCTGCCCGCGGGCGAGGCGCGGGCAAAGCTACACCAGCACGGCGGTAAAATACGCTGTGCCCTGCAAAAGGAGTGCCCATGAATACCGGTATTTCACTGTATTGCAGCACCGGCGCCGCCCGCAACGAAGAACTGCTGGCACAGGCGGCTGCCGCGGGCGTGCACTGCGCGTTTACCTCGCTGCAAATCCCGGAGGAAGCGGGCGGTGACCGAAAGGCGGCTGCGCTGGGGTTGCTGGAGGCCTGCAAACAGCACGGCATCCCGCTGATTGTGGACGTGGGGGCAGACACCGCCGCGGGCCTTGGCTGTAACTCGCTGTATGAGCTGCAGCGCTGGGGCATCACTGCGCTGCGGCTGGACGACGGGTTTTGCGCGCAGCAGGCCGCCGCGCTTTCGCGCGAATTTCAAATTGTATTTAATGCGTCCACCGTCACACAGCAGGAGATTGAAGGGTGGCAGCGCGCCGGGGCCGACCTGACCCGCTTTACCGCCTGCCACAACTTTTACCCAAAGCCGTGGACGGGGCTTTCGCTCGGCGAAGTGGGCCGCATCAACCGGCAGCTGAAAAGCCACGGGTTTCGCACGATGGCGTTTGTGGCCGGTGACCACACGTTGCGCGGCCCGCTGCGGCAGGGCCTGCCCACGGTAGAAGCGCACCGCAGCGGCAAAAACGTTGTTTTAAACGCGCTGCAACTGTGGGCGCAGGCCGATTGCGACACCGTGCTGGTGGGGGATATTGACCTGCAAACGGCCACTTGGCAGGCCTGGGCAGACCTTGGCGCCGGGTTTGTGCGGCTGCCGGCAGTGCTGGCACCGGGGTATACGTACCTTGCGGGGCCGGTGCACCACGACCGGCCGGATTCAAGCGCGTACGTGTTTCGCTCGGTAGAGTCGCGCCGGCTTGCACTGCCAAACCCCGCCGTGCTTTGCCCGCAAGCTGCCGCCGCGCCGCGGCAGGTGGGGGATATTTTAGTGTCGAACAGCGACTATTTGCGCTATGCGGGCGAAGTTGAAATTGCCCGCCGCCCGCTGCCGGCCAATGCCCGCGTGAACCTTGCGGGCCGCTTGTGTGCCGAGGCACTGCCCTACCTGCCGTACCTGCGGCGTGGGTTTGGCGTGCAGCTGGTGGCACAAACTACTTGATTGCGACTTTTTTAAAAACGTTCCGCGCACCGTAGTGCGCAAGACCCAAGTGCCCCGTGCAAAAATTGCACGGGGCACTTGGTTGTTTTTTATAAAAACACACCGGCAAAACGGGGGTGCCCATTTTGCCGGTGTGCTGCGCTTATTCTAACATCACCCCGTCAATGCCGCCAAACTCCGGCACGACGATGGAGCGAACCCTCTCCCGCTCGTTTTGCGGCAGCTTTGTCACGCACATTTCGGCCGCGCCGCCAATGCTGCTGCAATCGTCCTCTACCAAAATGTCCGGGTGCACCCGTAGCACCACATCGGCATACTGCTCCCCACGGCGGCGGTGCTCTAACACCGCATACTGCACCCCGTACTGCCGCAGCGCTCGGCGCACAAGGCCGGTGCGCCAACGGCGGTAGGTGCAAAGCACCACCGTGTACTGCCCGTGCCAGCGGTTGATTTTTTGCACGGCCTCGCCAATGGGGGTGTACGCCCGGCGGGCGCTGCACAGTGCCAGCGGCTTTGTGTTAAAGGCTGTGCCCTCTAAAAATACCATCAGCGTTTGCATCAAAGCCCCCTTTTCTGCCCGTGTTACAGCGGCAATGTAAATTTATAGTGGGTGTTCTGCATGCCCTGCTTTTCATAAAAGCGGTGGCTGTACAGCCGGCTTTGGCGGCAGCTGACTTCAAGCTGCAAGCACCCTTTTGCGGCGGCCGCCTTTTTGGCGGCATCAAACAATGCGCTGCCCACCCCGTTGCTGCGCTCGCCCGGCAGCACAAACAGCTCTTGCACCTCTGCCACCCTGCCCCCGTGGTGCAACAGGTTTTGCATGGACACGCTGACAAACCCCACCGCCTGCTGGCCCCTGCGGGCCACAAAGCAAAACACCGCCGCCGCGCGCAGGTTGGCCCGGTAAATGCGGTCAAACGCCCGCCGGTCCACCGGTTCCCCCTCCAGCGCGGTAATAAAATGGTATACCTCGTCGGCATCCTGTGCGGTTGCTGGTGTAATACTCAGCAAACTCTCTCCCCCTTTCTTGGTTTTTAACCTTCTTGTATCGAACGGCGTACGCGCGCATACATACACATGTCGCGCACTGTGCCATTTTTGATTGCATTGCTGCGCAAAATACCCTCCAGCACAAACCCCGCCTTCTCTAATACCCGGCGCGAGGCGGCATTGTCGCTGAATGGCTCGGCATACACCCGCAACAGGTCGGTGCTGGCAAAAGCAAACGCGCAGGCAGCGCTAACCGCCTGCGTGGCAACCCCTTTGCCCCAGTACGGCTCTGCCACATAATACCCCATTTCGGCCGTGCACCGGTGGATATTGCCCCCGCGAAAGAGGCCGATGCTGCCCGCAACGTGCCCGCCTGCCACAATGGCCCAGGTGTACTGGCTGTCTTGTTCTGCCGCCAGCATCGCGCTGATAAACGCGGCGGCGTCCGCCGTGGTATACGGCAGCGGCAAGCCGTCGCGCAGGTTGGCGTGAATTTTAGGGTTGTCGAGCGCTGCCGCAAGCTCTGGCGCGTCCCCTGGCCGCCATGGCCGCAGTGTCGTTTGCATGGAAAATATCCCCCTGTGCGGCGGTGCCCGCCGCTTTTTTATATAAAGTAATACGATTGCAGTAAATAAGTTTCGCCAGCCTGCTCTGCCAGGCGCAGCAAGCTGTTTTTTGCCGGTGCAAGGCCCGCCTTGCCCGCCCCGTAACGTTTTAGCGCCGCAAAAAAACGGCGGCGCTCCGGCGGCGGGGCGTTTTGCTTAAAATAACCCCACACATGCAGCGCGGCATTGTTTGCATTGTTTGG
>JAQVCK010000072.1 GCA_028689835.1 Pygmaiobacter sp.
AAAGGCATATAAATCAAACCTTGAAAGCCAGGTCACCATTATTCAGCAGCAAATTGCGGC
Source organism: Pygmaiobacter sp. (assembly GCA_028689835.1). Classification (GTDB taxonomy): domain Bacteria; phylum Bacillota; class Clostridia; order Oscillospirales; family Ruminococcaceae; genus Pygmaiobacter. The sequence continues at coordinate 61 of JAQVCK010000072.1, forward strand.
ACTGGCCCAATCGATTGATGACACCAAGGTGGCGCTGGCACAAAAGCAGGCAGAACTGGACCAAAACCGGCGCGACATTGCGGATACCGAAGACCTGTTTGAGCAACGGTTGCGGGCAATGCAGGTGAACCATACCTCCGGTGCGCTTTCTACTATTTTGGCAGTGAACACTTTTGACGAATTGCTGACGGCCAGTACCACCCTGTCACGCATTTCAATTGCCGACACCGATTTGCTGAAAAAGTTGGCGCAGGAGCGGCAGGAGATGGAACAGCAGGAGGCGGCCATCAATGCGGAGCTAGAGCAGTTGCAAGCGAACATTGATGCACAGAATGCAAAAAAAACCGAGCTTGCAGGCAGCTTGCAACAGGTGGATGCCAGCCTGACAAACCTGGAAGCGCAGCAAAAAGCAAACGAGCAAGATGAGGCCCGCTTACTACAAGAGTATATCGCGGCCCGTGCGGCGGCAGAGGCAGAGCTGAACCGGCCGTCCGACAACACCGAATTTGTGGGTGGCAGCTACGGTTGGCCGGTACCGGGGTACTCTAACATCTCTTCAGGGTATGGGTGGCGTACCTTGTACGGTCGGGCAGATTTTCACACCGGTATTGATATTTCCGGCGGCGGCAGGGTGATTTATGGCGCCGGGGTGGTGGCCAGCTTGTCGGGCACGGTGCAAACCACGGTATATGGCTCACGCGGGTACGGGTATTACATTATTGTGGACCACGGCGGCAATAACAAAACACTGTATGGCCATTTAAGTGCGATTTATGTTACACCAGGGCAGGCCGTGATACAGGGGGACACCATCGGCGCTGTGGGCAGCACCGGCAATTCTACTGGGCCGCATTTGCATTTTGAAATCCGGCAAAGCGGGCAAAAAGTTGACCCCGCACCACTGTTGGGGCGGTAAACCAATTCATAAAACAAACACATTCCGGCACTATAATGTACACCGGTCTGTGATTTCGCCCGGCCGGTACCGCCGCAGGGCAGACGAATGCGAGAGGTTTGAATATGAAGAAAAAAATATCAGTCAGCCTTGCGATTGCAATTGCAATTATTGCCATGACCGTTACCTTTTCGGTGACCATGATTTTGGCGATGCAGATGTTTGACAAAACAGTCAGCGATGTCAATGAAAAGCAGGTCATGTACAACAAGCTTGCCGAGCTGGACAAGATTACCCGAGATAATTACAACGGCACCATCAACGACCAAACGTTATATGATATGCTTTCTACAGGGTATATTGCGGGGCTTGGTGACAAGTTTAGCAAATATTATACGGCAAAACAGGTCAATGAGATCAACGATACGGCCAGCGGCAAGCTGATGGGCATCGGCGCCGACATGGTAAAAGATGCGAGCGGTTATTTCCGTATTGTCAAAGTTTATGCCGGTAGTCCGGCGGAGAACGTGGGGCTGACCAAGGATACCATTGTGACGAAACTGGATGATACCGACCTGAAAGCAATGCCACTGGATACGGTGAAAAGCATGCTGAAAGGCGAAAGCGGTACGGTAATCCACATTACGTACCTTGTCAACAACGAAGAGCAGACGGTGGATTTGCAGCGCAGCGTATACGAAACCCCGTCGGTCGAATTTGAATTGAATAATTCGGTTGGCTACATTAAAATTGCGACCTTTAACACCGATACCGCAGCAAAACTGGATTATGCCATTAATTCGCTTAAAAGCCAAGGGGCAGTGGCATTGGTGTTTGACGTGCGCAACAACACCGGAGGTACCTTATCGGCAGCGGCGGAGTGCATAGACCTGCTGTGCCCGGCCGGTACCATTGTGTCGGGCGTGTATAAAGACAACGAGACAAAAGTGCTGTATACCAGTGACGAAAAAGAAGTGGACCTACCAATGGTGGTGTTGACCAACGGCAATACCGCATTTGGCGCCGAGCTGTTTGCTACTTCGATACGCGATTTTGGCAAGGGCAAAATTGTGGGCACCAAGACTGCTGGGCGTGGCACGGTGCAAAAGATGTATACCATGAGTGATGGCAGTGCAGTGGACTTGACCGTCGCTGTGATGGTGCCGGGTAAGAGCGACAGCTTTGATGGCGTGGGTGTCACACCGGATTATGAAAAGGCATTGACCCCCGAAGAAGAGCAGGCATTCTATGACTTTACGCTGACCACAGACCCGCAGATTGTGCGTGCAAGTGAAGTTGCCGAAAGCCTTGCCAAAGGCAATAGCGGTAATGGGCCGACGCAACCGGTGCCAACAGAATCTGCGGCCCCGGCAGCAAGTTCCTCCTCACAGCCCGCAGAGGAAAGTGCCCCACCGGCGGCAGATTCTTCTTCTTCTGCGCCGGCAAGTAGCGCCCCGCAAAGCTCTTCTGCGGCGCAAGATTAACACAAAACGGTACCCCATTCTTGCGCAGAATGGGGTATTGTTGTAGTTGAAACAAGGACACATTTAAGGCGATACACAAAAATTGATAGTGTCTAAAAATGAATAATCATACAAAATTGACTGTCGTTAAAACCGCATACATGAGAAAAAAGAAGTATTTTTTTATAATATTGAATACCAATCTGTATATCTATACTAAGTGCTGAAAAGAAGAAAATCTTGCCGGATTTGGTCGAACTGGTTGTTTGACCCCGTTTGTCCGGTTTGGTAAAATGCATGAAGTGAGGTCAACCCATGGTCGTGCCCGCATACTGTGCGCGGGGCACGGCCCAGCAGAAATTCAGAATGATTCGCACCCGCTGTACTTTTTAAAAATGCCGCCGCACCTTTGGCGGCGTTTTTGGCGGGCGGCATGCTGTAAGCGCCCAGTTGGGTTTGCAGCGAAAAAAGGAGTGAATGCATGACCAAGCTCATAGAGCATCTGCGACGTCGCATTGTGGCCATACCGGCCCGTGTGTATGCCGTAGCTTTTTCAGGGCTTGCCCTTTTTGGCACACTGTTCATTTTATATCTTTCACTGAACATTGTGCTAGTGACCGATTCTGCCGGCAGCCGCCAAATGCTGTTTACCACAGCACAGGACCCGACAGAGATTATGCAGGTGTCCGGTATTGTTGCCGGCGAGCACGACGACGTGTTTTACACCGAATATAACGGCAACATGGCAAGCCTCAATATCCAGCGCGCTTATCCCGTCACGGTCGAGGCGGATGGCGCATCTTCTACGATCTACCTGACAGAAGGCACCGTACAGCAGGCGCTTACACAGGCCGGCATCACACTAGGAGAACACGACTACACCGAGCCTTCCCTCAATACCTCACTCGAGGAAGGCAGCACAGTACTGGTTCACCGGGTCGAATACCGCGACAATGTGGTAGAGACCGTGATTGAGCCGAATGTAGAATACCGTGAAACTAGTTTGCTTTACAAGCGCAAACGCACAACTTATGTAGAGCAAGAGGGCGAAAGCGGTTTACGCCAGACGACTACCCGCGAGCGCGTGGTAGACGGGGTGGTAGAATCCGCAGAGATCGTAAAGGTAGAAGATGTTGTGCCTGCAAAGGACACCATCATCATGCGCTACGGCGCAGGGGCAGCTATTTCAACGATGGCGGCCCCGGCGGGCATCACGGTGGAAAACGGTGTGCCCAACAGTTATAGCAGGGTGCTGACCGGCCGCGCGACCGCGTATTCGGCCAGTAGGGGGCGTGGTGCCTCGGGCCTTGGGCTCTATGAGGGGACCGTTGCGGTTGACCCGAATGTGATCCCGTATGGCAGCTTGTTGTATATTGTTTCGACCGATGGCAGGTTTGTTTATGGGTTTGCGATTGCGACCGATACCGGCACAGCAATGGTGCAGGGACACGCTTTAGTGGACCTGTTTTACAGCTCATATGACGAGTCCGTCATGTCGGCAGTACAAAGTGTGAATGTTTACATCTTGTAGGTTGACGCAAAAAAACCAGCGCTTTGGCGCTGGTTTTTTTGTTTTATCGGTTATTCTTCGGCCGCTTCGGTCAAGTCAATCACCGGGCCAAACGGGCTGATGATTGCCCCACTAAGGGTGGGGGAGAGATAAAAGTAGTTTGTTTGAAACGCAAGGGGGGTCACGGCGGCGTCCGACAACAGCAGGGTTTCAGCGGAGCGTAAAGCATCGGCTTGTGCACTTGCACTGGTAGAAGCCAAAGCCGTATTGACAAAACTATCAAACTGCGGGTTTGCGTATTGCGGCAGGTTGCTGTGCTCACCAGATAAGAACTGTGCAAACAACAAAGAAGTATCACTGGCTGACATCGTGACCGGCAGTAAGGCAATGTCAAAATCACCTTTTGCGACCAATGTGCGAATTTCATCTTCCGGCAGAGTCTCCACCGAAAAGAACGCCGAGAGGGTACGTTGCCAGCGCTGGTTGACCGTTGCGTAAACCGTATCCCACGGGGCAGTGTCCGGTAGCAGCACTTTTAGGCCGGATAAACGGTCAATACTAAGCTGCGACAAACCCAGACGGTACAGGGCATAGCATTGCGCTTCAGCTTGTTGGGGCAGCACATTGCCGGCAGCCGTACGGTAAGCACTGCCGTTGAGCAACGTTGCCCCGCCCGGCGCAAGGCCAGTGGCGGCGTGCAAGTAGGGGTAATCGGCAAGGTCCTGTGTATTAAGTTGTGCGGTGCAGCTTAATGCTTGCCGTACCGACAGGTTAGAAAGCTCAGCGCCCGCACAGTTGTACACCAGCATCCAAGTGGTGGTCTCGAATTTCAGCGAAGGGTACCCGGCTTCATCCAATGCACTGTCGCCACCGGTAATCAGGGCCCCGTCCTGCAGGCTTTGGGTCAGCCGTTCGGCAGCCGTTTTTTCTCCGTCTTCGGGGATCAGCCGCACACGATTAATCTGCTTGTCGTCTGCGGGGTTGGGCCGCTTTAAAGTCAGGCCATTTGCCTGTGACCATGCGGTGGCATTAAAAGGCCCGTTGGTTAGGATGTTTTTCAGCGAAAGACCGTAGGCCCCGGCAGTGGATTCAAAAAAAGCTTCGTTGCAGGGCATGGCACCGGGCAGCGCCAATTTGGCGGCCAGCCCGTCATCTGGGGTGGAAAGGGTAATTTCTAATACATTGCCCGACACCGCGCGTACCCCAAGGGTACTGGGGTCTGCCTGCCCAGACAGTACGGCGTCAGCCCCGCTGATCGATAAAAAACTGTGAGCATAAGGCGAACCCGTGGCGGGGCTTAACGTGCGCTGCAGGGCAAACACATAATCGGCAGCAGTAACCGGCTGGGTAAGTTCCTCTCCATCGGTAAATGCATTGTCGGTGTTCAGGGTAAAGGTGTAAACTAAACCGTCACTGCTGACATCAGTCGTCACCGCCATATCCGGCTGGGGGATACCGTCGGCGTCCAGCCGATAAAGGCCGGAAAAGATGTTTTTGACGGCAGTGCGTTCCGCAGGTGTTTTGGCAAGCTGCGGGTCCAGTGTTGTAATCGTATCACTGATATAATACACAAAATTGACGGCACCCCCGCCACAACCTGCCAGCAAACCGGCAGAAAGCAAAAGGGCAAGCAGCAGCGCGGTAACACGTTTCATTGGGTAACAGTCCTTTCTTGTGCATGTTACAAACAAGCACCTATTTAAAAGCGGGCGTTTCCCCTATAAAAGCCTGTACAGGGCGGTTTTAAAAGGGGTACGACAATAATACGAAGCACTGGCTTTTATGGTAACAAAAAAACCGGTAAAAAACAATGATAATTACTGAAAATACTTTATAAAACTAAAAAGAGAACAAAAAATAAAGCGACCATCATGGCCGCTTTAAAAAATAGGTTCGGTTTATTGCAACAAGGCAATAAATTTAAAATAGAAATGCAACCAGTTACAAATCATATAATAAATCACTATAACCGGGCATTGGCCAAGCGCTGTCGGCAACCAAATCCTCTAGTGCGTCACAAGCTGTGCGCAGGGCAGCCATTTCGTGGGTGCGAATGGCATACCAGGCATCCGCCTCCTGCTGGGCACTTTTTACTTTGAGCGTTTTAACTGCGCGGGCCAGCTTGTCCCGCGCGGCGGAGGCGCGGTCAATTGCCTCGGCAAGGTGTTTGGTCAGTTGTACGCTTGCGCGGCTGATAACACCCTCTTGCCCGGCGTAATAGCAGCTCTGGGCAATGCTGCCCATAAAGGTAATGCAGGCGGGCAGTACATTGCGGCTGGTCATTTCCAGCATGGTAAGCGCTTCAATGTGGGTGGTTTTGCTGTAACGCTCCAGCAAAATTTCACATCGGCTTTGGCACTCACCGGGGGTGAAGATTTTGGTGCGGGTAAACAGCTCGATATTTTGCGGGTCAATAAACGCACTTGCTGCCGCCGCCATGTGGTCAATGTTCGGCAGCCCGCGCTTTGCGGCTTCGGCGGCCCATTCGGCTGAATAGTTGTTGCCATTAAAAATGATACGGCCATGCTCTTCCCAGCAGCGGCGCACCAAGTTTGCCACTTCGGCCCCACGGTTATCCGATGCCTCTAACGCATCAGCATAGCTGCGCAGCGTGTCGGCGACAATGCCGCCCACCACGGCGTTTACAAGGCCGATGCTTTGGCTGGAACCTACCATGCGAAACTCAAATTTATTGCCGGTAAACGCAAAGGGCGAAGTGCGGTTGCGGTCGGAATCGTCCAGTGTTACCAGCGGCAGGCTTTTTACACCGGTCAGCAGTTGTTTGCGTTCCTCTGCCGGCAGGGTATGGCTGTTCGCTACGGATTCCAGCACGCGGGTCAGCGGCTCACCCAAGAAAACCGACACAATGGCGGGGGGCGCTTCGTTGCCGCCAAGGCGCTCGTCGTTACCGGGGCAACTGGCCGCAAGGCGCAGCAGGTCGGCATGGCGGTCTACTGCTTCTAATATCGCACACAAAAACAGCAAAAAGCGCGGGTTTGCGGCCGGGTTTTTGCCCGGCTTCAGCAGGTTTTCACCGCGGTCGGTGCAAAGCGACCAGTTGTTGTGCTTGCCGCTGCCATTCACCCCGGCAAAGGGCTTTTCGTGCAGCAGGCAGGCAAACCCGTGCCGCAGCGCCACTTTGCGCATCAGCTCCATCATGATCTGGTTGTGGTCGCAGGCAATGTTGGCACTGGCAAACACGCTGGCAAGCTCGTACTGGCCGGGGGCAACCTCATTGTGTTCGGTTTTGGCCGGCACACCAAGGCGCCACAGCTCTTCATCCAATTCGCGCATAAAGGCCCGCACCCGCTCGCAGATGCTGCCGTAATAGTGATCCTCTAACTCTTGCCCCTTGGGCGGGCGGGCCCCCATCAAGGTATGGCCGCACACTTTTAAGTCCAGCCGGCGGTCAAACAGGGCCTTGTCCACCAAAAAGTATTCTTGCTCGGCCCCCACGGTGGGCCGCACCGAAACGGTGGTCGTGTCGCCCAGCAGGCGCAGCACGCGCAGCGCCTGCTTGTTGAGCGCCTGCATACTGCGCAGCACCGGGGTTTTTTGGTCCAGCGCTTCGCCGGTGTAAGCACAAAACGCAGTGGGGATGTACAGTGTGGTGCCCAGCACAAACGCGGGGGAGGTGGGGTCCCACGTGGTGTAGCCGCGCGCCTCAAAGGTGGCACGCAGCCCGCCGGAGGGGAAGCTGGAAGCATCCGGCTCACCTTTTGAAAGCATCTTGCCGGAAAAGCTGAGTAGCGGCTGCCCGTATTCCACACCGTCAATAAAGGCGTCGTGCTTGCCGCTGTTGGTGCCGGTCATCGGTGAGAACCAATGCACATAGTGGGTTGCGCCCAGCTCCATGGCCCAGTTTTTCATCACCTCAGCCACCACGTCGGCGACGGCGGGGTCCCACTCGCGCCCATCGTCCCGTATGGCGCGCAGGCACTCGTACACATCTCCCGGCAGCCTTGCCCGCATAATGCGGTCGTCAAACAAGTGGCTGCCAAACAGTTCTTTCATATTAAAATTAGCCAAATCCAGTCCCTCCTGACCGTGGACAAAAAGCAGAAACAAGGTACGAAAAACGACTTATTTTGCCCGGTATATTATTCCAAAATGGTCGTGTCCTATTGTACCATGGTGGATGGGGAAGCGACAAGGGGGGAATGGTCGAATTTGCGGGGAAATCGATACGGGGGTCCAAATGTTAACGGCCCCTGCCGCGCACGGGCTTGATTGAAGACGGCTTTCATATTATAATGGTACCGGCCCCAACACCGCGGTCTGTGCGGCCTGCCGGTAGTTGGGGCTATTGTTGGGTATTGCAGCAGCCGGTGTAATGTTGGGGCGCCGGCTGGTACCACATAGAAAAGGAGTCCTGAGGGATGAAAACCAAGGCACAGTGTTTTTTAGAGGGGCTGCGCGGCAAGCGCGTCGCCTTTATTGGCGCGGGGGTGTCGCACCGCGAGCTGCTGGTGCAGTTTGCACAAAGCGGCGCGGTGGTAACCCTGTGCGATAAAAAAAACACGGTGAGCGAATTTGGCAAGCTGGGCGACACGCTGGCAAAGGCCGGCGTGCAGTTTTCGCTGGGTGAGCGGTATTTAGACGGCCTTGCGGGGCAGCAACTAATTCTGCGCACGCCGGGCTTTGAATATTTTACACCGGCTTTGCAGGCGGCAAAAGCGGCCGGAGCACAGGTCACCAGTGAGATGGAGCTGTTTTTTGAGCTTTGCCCCTGCAAAATTTATGCGGTCACGGGGTCGGACGGCAAAACTACCAGCACGACCCTGATTGCCGAGATGCTGAAAGCGGCGGGCAAAACGGTACACCTTGGCGGCAACATTGGCCGGGCACTGCTGCCGGTGGTCGAACAGATTAAGCCGGACGATGTGGCGGTGGTAGAGCTGTCCAGCTTTCAGTTGATTTCGATGCACACATCGCCCGATGTGGCGCTGGTCACCAACGTGACACCGAACCACTTGGACCACCACAAGGATATGCAGGAATATGTAAATGCCAAACGCAACATTTTGCTGCACCAAAAACCGGGCAGCAAAGCGGTTCTGGGGTACGAAAACGCCATTACGCGCGGGATGGAACAGGATGTGGTGGGCAAGCGCTACTGGTTTACCCGCAAGTCAAAGATCGACTGTGGTGCCTACCTGGAGGACAACGGCGATCTGTGTATGATAGAGGATGGCGTGCTAACCCGCATTGTCAATCAAAGCGAAGTGCGCCTGCGTGGGCTGCACAATATTGAAAACCTGCTGGGCGCCATGGCGGCCGTGGCGGGGGATGTGCCGTTTGCGCAGATGGCGGCCGTGGCCCGCACTTTTGCCGGGGTAGAGCACCGCATCGAGCCGGTGCGCACCTTAAACGGCGTGCAGTGGTTTAACGACTCCATTGCCACCAGCCCCACCCGCACCATTGCCGGGCTGCGCAGCTTTGAGCAGAAAATCATCATCATTGCCGGCGGGTACGACAAGCATATCCCGTATGGGCCGCTGGCGCCGGAGCTGATTGCCCATGTAAAGGTGCTTATTTTAATGGGCGCCACCGGGCCCATGATTGAACAGGCCGTGCGCGCCTGCCCCGGCTTTGCCGAAAGTGGCCTTGTGATACAGCATGCCGCCGATATGGCGCAGGCAGTGCAGCTGGCACAGAGTGTGGCACAGCCGGGCGACGTGGTGTCGCTGTCACCGGCCTCCGCCAGTTTTGACCGCTACCCCAACTTTGAAGTGCGTGGCAACGAGTATAAGGCGCTGGTCAACGCGCTGTGATCGCCCGTGTGTCTGCGGCCACCCGCGCGCAGTTTGTCACCCTGTGCGGGCAGGGCGGGTTATTGGGCGGGCGCATTGCCGCCGCCTTTGCCTGCCACGCGCAACACCCGCAGGTTGCGGGGTTTTACTGCGTGCAGGGTACCGCCGCGCTGCTGGTGCAGGGCGGTGGCGCATTGCTTTGCGGCACGGTGGCCGATGCGGAAGAACTGGGCAGCTTTTTGCACTTTGCGGGGGCAACCAGTTTAACTGCGGTTTCTGTTTGCCCGCCGGGCTGGCAGGCGGTGCCGCGAAAGGTGATGCAGGCGCCTGCCGGGTTTTCTGTGCCGCTACCCCCGTTACCGGTGGGTGTGGTAGTTGAAAACGCGCCTTCGCTGTGGCAGCTGCGCGCAAGCGGGCTGCTTGCCGGGGTGGACCCGGACGGCTGGTATGCCGACACCTGTGTGCTGGTGGCAAAGGGCCTTGCACAGGTGGTCGCCGCAAAGCAGGGCACGCAGTATGTCGCGACGGCGGGGCTGTACAGCCTTGCGGGGCAAAACGCCTATCTTTCCGGTGTTGCAACCGCCGCCGCACTGCGCGGGCAGGGCCTTGCCAGTGCGTTGGTTTGCCATTTGGTAAAAAATTGCCCGCTGGCTGCCGTGCAACTGGTGTGTGAAGATGCATTGTGTGGCTTTTACGGCCGCCTTGGTTTTTTGCCGGTAGGCACCCTGTTGTTTGCACAGGGGTAAGGTAACATGAAATGTGGGCCGCAAATGGCAGTGCCCGCTTAAAACAAAGGAGCTTTTTTATGTTGGAAGAGTTTTTTGACCTGTCACCAGAGCTGCTGGCAATCGACCATCAGGCAATGGAACAGTGTGCACCGCAGTTTGCAAAAATAGAACAAATCAAAGAATATAACCAGCTAAAAATGCTCAAGGCTTTTACCAGCTGCGGGGTATCTGCCAGCCATTTGACCGGCACGACCGGCTATGGCTTTGATGACCGCGGCCGCGATTTGCTGGACCGCGTATTTGCCGCAGTGGTGGGCGCACAGGATGCGCTTTGCCGCCCGCACTTTTTATCCGGTACGCATGCGCTTACCGTCGCGCTGTTTGGCGTACTGCGGGCAGGGGATACGCTGTTTGCCGCCACCGGTAGGCCATATGACACGCTGGGCGGGGTGATTGGGCTGGACGGCAGCCAGTACGGCAGCCTGAAAGAGTTTGGCGTGGGCTATGCCGAAGCGGCATTGCAACCGGATGGCACGCCGGACCTTGCGGCCATTGAACAGGGGTGCCGCACTTCCAAGGTGTGCTATGTGCAGCGCAGCAGAGGGTATGCCAACCGCCCGGCACTGTCGCTAAAGGTCATCGAGCAGATTGCCGCCGCGGCGCACTGTGCCAACCCCGCGGTGATTGTGATGGTGGACAACTGCTATGGCGAGTTTACCCAAACTGCCGAGCCCACGTCGGTGGGGGCTGATTTAATTGTCGGCAGCCTGATCAAAAACGCGGGTGGCGGCATTGCCCCGACCGGCGGGTATATTGCGGGCCGGGCCGATTTGGTAGAGCTGTGCGGCCACCGGCTGACGGCACCCGGTACCGGGCGCGAGCTGGGTTGCACGCTGGACGTGCTGCGCGATATCTATTTGGGGCTGTACTATGCGCCCGGCGTGGTGGCCGAAGCGCTGAAAACCAGCATTTATGCCAGCTGCTTTTTTAGCCGTTTAGGCTACGAGACCTCCCCGGCCTTTGATGCCGAGCGCAACGACATTATCACCAGCATTGAGACCGGCAGCGCCGCGGGCCTTGTGGCCGTGTGTCAGGGCATTCAGGCAGGCAGCCCGGTGGACAGCTTTGTCACACCGGAGCCGTATGCCATGCCGGGCTATGATGCCGAGGTAATTATGGCGGCGGGGGCCTTTACCATGGGCAGCAGCATTGAGCTTTCGTGCGACGGGCCAATGCGCGCGCCCTACACCGCCTATTTGCAGGGCGGGCTAAACTTTACGGCCAGCCGCGCGGGGCTGTTGCTTGCCGCCCAAAAGCTAAAAAACAGCTGATACTTTGCGTGGCCCCGGCAAGGGAGCTGCCGCAAAACACGGGTGTTTTAAATTTTTATGGGTAAATATCAAAAACAGCCCGGCACAGGGAAACCTGTGCCGGGCTGTTTTGCTATTGTTTCGGTTGGTAAAAGTCAGAGCCGGCGCAGCCACTACAGCCACCCTCGCCGCGCTTTTTTTTGCGCACCTGTTGCACAATAATGGCAACAAAAATGGCAAGAATCAAAAGCCCAATCAAAATCGTCGGAAGATTCATACAAACACCTCCATAAGTCGGGCGGGTTATTTGGCGTCAATTGAAAGGCCGCTGCCACGCTTATAATCCGCGTTATATTTATTGGGGCGCACCAGTAGGTAAACCAGCAGGGCAACTAGGGCCAGCGCAACAATGGTGCCAATACCAAACGGCGCTTCGCCGGTGATAAGGCCACCCAGTTGGAACGCGATGAGGGAAATGCCATAAGCGAACACCGTCATATAGCCAATCGCGGCAAAGGTCCATTTGGTGTTGTTCATCTCACGCTTAATGGCACCCATTGCGGCAAAGCAGGGGGCGCATAGCAGGTTGAACAGCATAAAGCTGTATGCAGTAAGCCCGGTGTAGTCGGCTGCGATGTTGCGCCAAATCTCGTCGCCGTTTTCGCTTAACTCGCCGCCAAAGTGGTACAGAACACCAAAGGTCGAAACGACGTTTTCCTTTGCAATCAAGCCGGTAAAGGTGGCGACAGCCGCCTTCCAGTTGCCAAAGCCAAGCGGGGCAAAAATGGGGAGATCG
>JAQVCK010000258.1 GCA_028689835.1 Pygmaiobacter sp.
TACTCATCTTCCAGCTCCGTATCCTCAATATCATCCGCGTCGTTCAGGCGGTTTGCCACGGTTTCCGGTTGTACCGCACTCAGTACAACGTGGTCAGAATCCGTAATAATGACCGCGCGGGTACGCCGCCCATAGGTAGCATCGATCAGGCTGCCGCGGTCACGCGCCTCCTGAATGATCCGCTTGATCGGCGCAGACTCGGGGCTGACAATTGCAATCAACCTGTTCGCCGAGACCATATTGCCAAAGCCGATGTTGATCAATTTCATGGGGTGCCCTCTTTCCTGTTATTCTATATTTTGAATCTGCTCACGAACCTTTTCGATCTCCGCTTTGATATCCACCACAATACGGGTCACGGCAAGGTCCTGCGTTTTAGAACCAATCGTGTTGGTTTCGCGGTTCCGCTCCTGCGTAAGAAAGTCAAGCTTGCGGCCTACCGCGCCGCCCGCCGCAAGGATGTCGCGGTATTGCCGGATGTGGCTGCGCAACCGCACCGTCTCTTCGTCCACTGCCGTTTTATCGGCAAAAATTGCTGCTTCGGTCAACACGCGGGCGTCCTCCACCGCGCGGTCCTGCAACAACAGTTTTAGCTTTTCGTACAGGCGGTTGGTATAGGCCTCTACCCTGCCGGTTGCCAGCGTTTCCACCTCAGTGACCATTGTTTCAATCGCCCCAAGGCGCTGCAATACATCCTCGCAAAGCTTTTCGCCCTCTACCCCGCGCATCGCCACAAACGCGGCGATGGCTTCGTCCGCCACCGCCAGCACGTCGGCAGTCACCTGCTCTTCGTCCATCACCGGCCTTGCCAGTGTAAAAATATCGCCAAACCGTGCAAAGGAATTGGCCGTAACATCATCCGCAACGCCCAACGTCTCTGATAGCCTGCGCAGCGCGGCAAGATAACTGGCCGCAAGTGCTTCGTTCACCTGAACAACCGCACCGGCCTCAGCCACTTCGGTCACGGTGAGTGAAAGCTCTGTTTTGCCACGGGCAATTGCCCCATTCAACCGGCTTTTCAGCTTATCATCCAGCCAAGCATAGGCGCGCGGCATACGGGACGAATATTCAAAATAGCGTGAATTGACACTTTTAATTTCTACGGTGATGTCCCGCCCGCCGCGAAGCTGTTGTGCCCGGCCATAGCCGGTCATACTATAAACCATGCCACACCTCTTTTCAGCCGGTCACACTGTACCGGCTATACCCTAAATAATACACTGAATCCCTCTGTTTTGTCAAATCATGCATTGCCAAAAGTAAGAGCAAACAGCAGAAAACGCGAGAAAATAAAAGATTAGAAACATTGTGTTCACACTTTGATAAAACCCGACATCACACATACCGTACAGCGGGTCAACAAAAAAGCGCAAGGTACAATATTGCACCCTGCGCCCTGCAAGCTGCCATGCTACGGGTTACCCCGCAACCGGCCACCTGCTTACTTTGGTTTTAATTAGCCCTTAAACCGGGTGGGACATTGCGCCCATATCCACATGGTCTCCATCAATGCCCACAAGCTTCTGGTTGCGCTTTTCAAAGAACTTCGGCGCAACCTGCGGGAACATGGCGTAAGTCAGCACATCCTCTTCCTGGATAGCCCACTTGGCAGCCTCTTTTTTCATCTTCTCTACTTCCGGCTCCAGCAGGTCGGCCGGGCGGCAGGTGATGGGTTTCTCATCGCCAAGAATCTGCTTTGTAAACTCCTCGCTGATGGGCGCGGGGGTTTTGCCGTAATCACCATGCACCAGGCCCTTAAACTCTTTGGTCACCATTTTATAACGCTCGCCCATGATGACATTGAACACGGCCTGCGTGCCAACGATCTGGCTGGTAGGGGTAACGAGCGGCGGGTAACCGGAGTCTTTGCGCACCCGGGGAATCTCTTGCAGCACAGTCTCGAGCTGGTCCTCTTTGCCGGCATCCTTCAGCTGTTTGAGCAGGTTGGACAGCATGCCGCCCGGTACCTGATACAACAGGGTGTTGGCATCGACACCCAGCATTTTGGGGTTCAACTGGCCGCTGGCAAGATATTTTTCGCGCAGCTTGGCAAAATGCTCACGCACAACGTTCAGCTTTTTGAGATCAAGGCCGGTGTCGTAGTCGGTACCGCGCAGCGCGGCGACCAAACTTTCGGTCGGCATATGCGAAGTGCCAAGCGACAGCGGCGAAATTGCAGTATCCACAATATCGGCACCCGCCTCGATGCCCTTGAGGATCGACATCGATGCAAGGCCTGAAGTGTAATGGCTGTGGATATCCACCGGGATGCTGATGGTCTCTTTCAGCGTTTTCACCAGATCGTAAGTGGTGTACGGGGTAAGCAAGCCGGCCATATCCTTGATGCAAAGGGAATTTGCGCCCATGTTTTCAAGGGTTTTGGCATAGTTTGCAAAATACGCGTTATCATGTACCGGTGACAGCGTGTAGCTGATGCACCCCTGTACATGCGCGCCCTCTTTGATGGAAGCCTTGATTGCGGCCTCCAGGTTGCGCGGGTCGTTCAGTGCGTCAAAAATGCGCAGGATGTCGATGCCGTTGGCAACCGACTTTTGCACAAAATAGGCCACTGCGTCATCTGCATAGTGCCGATACCCCAGCATGTTCTGGCCACGGAACAGCATTTGCAGCTTAGTATTCGGGATTTCTTTGCGCAGAATGCGCAGGCGCTCCCACGGGTCCTCATCCAAAAAACGGATGCAGGCGTCAAACGTGGCGCCGCCCCAACATTCGAGCGAA
>JAQVCK010000259.1 GCA_028689835.1 Pygmaiobacter sp.
ACAAAAACAGCTGGACCTTGCCGATGATGCAGTATTTGGGTATGTGACAAAACAGATTGAAAAGGCAGCAGAAAACGCAGGCCTGCACAGCGGCGAACTGATTGGGGTAGAGAATGAGTTTCGCGTCAAACTGGGCCAGTACGAGCGTGAGTTACTCAGCTTTGAGCGGTTTGCAGATTGGATTGGGCAGGAAGTGTGGCAGGTGTTCACCACGTCGGATCACGGGGACAGTGCCGACCTGTTGATTGCCGAGTACGTGGACAATGGGCGCCGGATGCTGGCAATTTTAAAATGCACCCTGCGCACCGGGTATGCGCATACGGTAGAGCCGGGCGAGGACGGCACACCGGTATGCCGCATTGTGCGGCGTAACGACGCGCTGCCTGCCCCCACCCAAAAGGCGGAGGAAATTGCCCTTGTAGAAGTTGCCGGTGGGCAGGTGTATTTTTTAGAAAAACCTCGGATGATCGACGGGCAGGACAGCCCGCTGTTCACTAAAAACCTGCTGCGGTGCACGTCTCAGGCCTCGGCGGGTGAAACGGTGCAGATTATCCGCACCATTGCCGAAACAGTGGCCCAGACGTATGGGGAGGACCCCACCGCCGCGGTGGCACGCGCGAAAAGCAGCATTGTCGAGCGGGTAGAACGCGACGACACCCTTGCCCCATTTGACCTTGGCGGCGAAGTGTTTGCCGGGCGTGAAGAAATGGAAGAGGAGTTTCGCCGGCAAGTCAGCGCGGCAGGGGTGCCCCAGCAGGTGGCGGTGCCTAAAAAGCTGGCGGCGCGCACAGCGCGCAACCAAAGGATTAAAACCGATACCGGCATTGAGATCACCTTTCCGCTGGACTATGCCGAAAACACTGATTATCTGGAATTTGTGCGGCATGATGACGGCCGCATTTCAATTGAAATTAAAAATGTGGGTAGCATTGAGAACAAGGGGTAATGTACCGGTGCCCGGTTGCCTTTGCTTCCCCAATAAAGAAAAGCGCCGCGTGTAGCGGCGCTTTTTTGTTTTGTAACGGAGAAAGTACCTTATAAAAAACGGTTTTGGGTGATGTCGTAGGCATAACCAATGCCGTCAAGGCTACGGGTGATGTCATCTTCTTCCACACACAGTGCGTGACAAAGCTCTTTCAGGCTGGGGTAGGCGTCACGCAACTGGGTGTTGACATAGCTCAGCAGAATTACGGGGTCCCTGGGCAGTTGCATACAATGCTCCTCATTGTAGTATTTTGCGAATAATATCATACAGCATCGGCTTCATCTGGTCCATCGGGGCCGGGCGATGCTCGATAATAGAAGAATAGCAGGTAGAACCGCACATTTCCAAAATAACATAAATCAGCCTGAAAATCTCTTCTTGCGTATACCGCTGTGCAAGCGGGCTGCTGGCAAGGTCTTGTGTGATCTGTCGCCAAAGCGGGTCATCCGCCCGCTCGTAAATCTGTTGGGCAACCATAGGCCAAGAAAAATTGCGCTCAATCAGCCGCAGCGGCAGCCGGTTATGGCTGAAGTATTCCACAATGCCATCTACCAGCAAAATGAAATCCTCAGTAAAATCTCCGGTGCGCTTTGTCTGTACTTCGGCATAGGACTCAATTAGTACCCGGTAACTAATTTTGTAAATTAGCTCCTGCAATACATCGCCTTTGTCTTTGAAGTACAAATAGAAAGTGCCTTTTGCCACCTGTGCGTGCTGGACAATCTCGTCAACCGAGGTTTTAGCAACCCCTTTTTGTGTAAAAAGGGAATAGGCGGCGTCCAGCAGGTTTTGTTTCTTAGCCTGTTTTTTTTGTTCCAACCGTCCACTCATCGGCTTCGCTCCTTACTGCTATTGGCCTGCGCCGGCCCAGCCGGGCACATTTTACAGCCTATACTATCCTCGTGAACAGTATAGGACAAATGTTTCCAAATAACAAGAATGGAAACTGCGATTTGTGAGAAAGCACTAAAATAGTCGAAATTCAACTAATGACTATCGGTCATTTAACTAATTGACTGATAGTCACTTTGAGCCTATACTGTTCATGCTGACTGTTAGTCAGTAATATCCCAAGGGGAGATGAAACGATGGAACGATTTGCACGGTTTATTGTGCGGCAGCGCAAGATGGTTTTGATCATTGCGGTGCTGTTGCTTATCCCGGCAATTCTGGGTGCGGTTGGCACTTATATCAACTATGATATTTTGACCTACTTGCCGCCTGAGCTGGAATCCATGGTAGGGGAACGGTACCTTGAAAACGATTTTAAAATTGCCTCTACTGCAATGATTACAACGGAACACATGACACAGGCGGACCGCGAAAAACTGCGCACCGAAATTGCGGCAGTAAGCGGGGTACGCAAAGTCACCGATGTGAGCGAGCTTGCCGGGGTGGCGACCCCAAAGCAGCTGCTGCCGGGTGATTTGCAAAAGTTTTTTTATGGGCAAAATGACGCGCAGATGATGATCGTCACCTTTGACGAGCCGGGCGCGAGCGCCGGTACCATGGGGGCTATTTCGCAAATTAAAGGGCTGCTTGTAGAAAACTGCTTTATTGGCGGGGCCTCGGCTATTTTGCAGGACACCAAAGCATTGGTGGACAAAGAGATGCCCATGTATGTGCTGGTGGCCGCCGGATGCTCAATGCTGGTGCTGTTTTTAAGCCTCAGCGAGACACTTGGCCCGGTGATTTTTATGCTGGGGATTGCGTTTCCCATCCTGTACAATTTTGGTACCAACATCTTTTTGGG
>JAQVCK010000073.1 GCA_028689835.1 Pygmaiobacter sp.
TATAATGAATTGGATTTCGAAAATTTTCCGGCTTAGTCCGGTCGTTCTGTTGAAGGGGGAATTGCAATGCGCAAAACAAAAATTATCTGCACCCTCGGCCCTGCCACCGACTCTGAGGATATCCTGCGTGAAATGATTACCGCCGGCATGAGTGTCGCACGGTTTAACTTTTCGCACGGCACTTACGAGGAGCACCTCGGGCGGTTGAACCTGCTGCGCAGGCTGCGTGATGAAATGCAGCAACCGATCGCGGCATTACTGGACACCAAGGGGCCGGAAATCCGATTGCGTGACTTTAAAGATGGCAAGGTTTTTTTAGAACAGGGTGCTAGCTTTGTGCTAACCACCCGCAATGTGGTGGGCACCGCTGCAATCTGTTCCATCACTTACCGTGACCTGCCACAGGATGTTAAGCCCGGCACTCGCCTTTTACTGGACGACGGGCTAATTTCGATGGTCGTTGAAAAGGTAGAAGGGCAAGATATCACCTGTAAAGTACAAAACAGCGGGTATGTTTCGAACCATAAAAGTGTCAACGTACCCGGCGTGCGCCTCTCAATGCCGTACCTCAGCAAGCAGGATGAAGCTGATATTGTATTTGGCATTGAAAACGGGTTCGATTTTATTGCCGCCTCGTTTACCCGTTGTGCCCGAGACGTGCTGGACATCCGCGAACTGTTGGACGCCCACAAATGCGATAACATTAAAATTATTGCAAAAATTGAAAACGGCGAAGGCGTACAAAATATTGAGGAAATCCTTGCGGTTTCGGATGGCGTGATGGTTGCCCGCGGTGACATGGGGGTCGAGATTGATTTTACCGAGATTCCCATCATCCAAAAAAGCATCATTTGGCATTGTTATAACAGTGGTAAGCCTGCAATCACCGCGACCCAGATGTTGGATTCTATGATGAATAACCCCCGCCCAACCCGGGCGGAGATTACGGATGTCGCGAATGCAATTTACGACGGTACCTCTGCTATTATGCTTTCAGGTGAAACGGCTGCGGGTAAATTTCCCATCGAAGCGGTTAAAACCATGGCCGCCATTGCACTGCGTACCGAGGCCGACATCAACTACAATAAGCGGTTGCGCAACCGCGGGTTAGAGGACCACATGGGGGTCGCCGACGCCATGGCACACGCCGCCTGTACCACCGCAATGGATATTAACGCAAAAGCCATTGTAACGGTAAGCAAAAGCGGTGAGACCGCACGCTTACTTTGCAAATACCGGCCTACCCCGCCCATTATTGCCTGTGTTACCACCCAGCAGGTCTACCGCCATCTCAGCCTCTCGTGGGGTATTGTGCCCATCGTCATGCCAATGGTGCGCACAACAGACGAGCTGATTGACACCTCTGCCGAGCTGGCACAAAAGGCCGGTTACCTAAAAGAAGGCGACTTTGCCGTAATCACCGCAGGGGTGCCGGTTGGGGTCTCCGGCACAACGAACATGATCAAAGCGCACTTGGTAGGGTCTTCCCTGCTTTCGGGTGTTGGTGTGGGCAAACTTGTAGACTGTGGTCGCCTTTGCATCTGCAAAAGTGAGGCCGAGGTCAAAACCAAGCTTCACCCCGGTGATGTTTTAGTTATCCCCTCAACCAGCAATGAAATTTTAGATTATTTAAAAAAGGCTTCTGCCATTATTGCAGAGGAGCCGGGCCTTAACAGCCACGCGGCCATTGTGGGCCTTACGCTGGAAAAACCGGTGATTGTCGGTGCAACAGGTGCCACCCACATTTTAAAAGACGGTGTAAAAGTGGCAGTGGACGCTGAGCGCGGCATTGTACGTATGATGCCGGAATAAGTACATTTTTTTGACATGGGTTTTTGCCGCCGCGGCTTTGGCCGCGGCGGTTCTTTGTTGGAAAGGAGTTTTATGGACCGCAAACAGCAACTGTTACAAGAAGTATTTGGCTACCAAGGGTTTCGCCCAGGCCAGCAGCCCATTATTGACCAACTGCTCTTTGGTGGCGACGCCGTAGGGATTATGCCTACCGGTGCTGGCAAATCGGTCTGTTACCAGTTGCCGGCCTTGCTGCTGCCCGGTATCACCATTGTAGTTTGCCCATTGATTTCGTTGATGAAAGATCAAGTAGGTGCACTGGTACAAGCCGGGGTACGGGCCGCTTACCTCAACTCTTCACTGTCAGACACGCAATATCGCAAGGCCCTGCAAAACGCAAAACAGGGGCTTTACAAAATTATTTATGTTGCACCCGAACGCCTTTTGACTTCCTCTTTCTTATCACTTTGCGCCAGCCAGATCATCAGTATGGTGTGTATAGACGAAGCGCACTGCGTCTCGCAATGGGGACAGGATTTCAGGCCTGGCTACCTTGATATTCCCACTTTTATACAACGTCTGTCTGTGCGGCCGGTGGTCTGCGCTTTTACCGCAACCGCTACCCGGCAAGTACGGCAGGACATCATTTCTCTGCTTTGTTTACAAAATGCTACTGTTACTGTGACAGGATTCGACCGGCCCAACCTTTATTTTGGTGTTCAACACACCACGGATAAATATGCCGCCTTAAAAGATTACCTGCTGTTACACCCGGATATCTGTGGCATTATTTACTGCCTGACCCGCAAAACAGTAGAGGAAGTTTGTAGCCGCCTGTGCGACGACGGATTTGCGGCCACTAGCTACCACGCGGGGTTGCCGATTGAAACTCGCCAGCACAGCCAAGACGACTTTTTATATGACCGGGTACAGATTATGGTGGCAACCAATGCATTCGGCATGGGGATTGACAAATCAAATGTCGCTTTTGTGGTGCACTATAATATGCCAAAAGACATTGAAAGTTATTACCAAGAAGCTGGGCGCGCGGGGCGAGACGGCAACGAAGCAGACTGCTTATTGCTTTACAGCAAACGGGACGTTATGACCAACCGCTTTTTGATTGAGCACAGTAACGCGCGCAGCGACCTTACCGAAGAACAGGCAAAGCAACTGCGCGAGAGGGACGAAGACCGCCTGCGGCAAATGACCTTTTACGCAAACACCAAAGGTTGCCTGCGCGCTTCGTTGCTGCGCTATTTTGGCGAACAGCCGCCTGCACATTGTGGGCATTGTTCTGGTTGTCTTGCCCCTAAAAAGAGCACACAGCAAACGGCATCGGTTGAAAACGCTATGGCCCCAACCGGCCTTTATGCCGAACTAAAAAAACTGCGCTTAAAACTTGCCCGCAGTGCGGGGGTACCCCCATTTGCCGTGTTTACCGATGCGACGCTACAAAAAATCAGCACGATGTTGCCCAAAACAGAGGATGATTTTTTGAAGGTGCCCGGGGTGGGTAAAATTAAATGTGAACGGTATGCAACCGCGTTTTTGGCTTTGGTTTCCCAATACCGCTAACGCGGAATTAACAAATAAGCGACAAAAAAACAGAGGGCAATTGCCCTCTGTTTTTTGTTGTAATTATAGCGCTTTTTGAATGATTGCATCCAGCTCTTGCGGCGTAACCGTCGGCTCGTACCGGGTAATTTTTGCGCCGTCACGACTGACAAGGAATTTGGTGAAGTTCCATTTAATCTCGTCGCCGTTCAGGTTTTCCGGATAGTGCTCACGCACGACAGATTCAATCTTGCGGCCCATCTCTTTGTCCATTTCAAACCCACGGAACGGTGCTTGCTTTGTTAAAAAGCGGTAAAGAGGGTGGGCACCGGGGCCGCGCACCTCTATTTTAGAAAATAGAGGGAATGTGACCCCGTAATTCACTTTGCAAAATTCACTAATCTCCTCATTGCTGCCAGGGTCTTGCTCTAAGAACTGGTTGGACGGGAAACCCAAAACAACCAGCCCTTGCCCCTTGTACTTTTTATACAAGGCTTCAAGGCCTTCGTATTGCGGGGTAAACCCACATTTACTTGCTGTATTGACAATCAGCAACACTTTGCCCTGATATTCTGCAAGCAGCTTTGGGGTACCATTCATATCAGTAACTTCAAAATCATAAATATTCATTCCAGTTCGCTCCTTACCCTGTTGGTCTATTTCCCCTGCTTACAACACTAAACTGGGTGCCGCGTAAGTGCGGGTTGCCAGTTCGGCATCCAGCAGATAAAGCCCTTTCGGGTCGGTGCCAAACAGGTCATATTTTTTAATAATATCGTCTGCATTTTTTTCTTCTTCGCCCTGCTCTTTGACAAACCAGTCAAGGAACTGCATGGTGCGGAAGTCTTTCAGCTCATAAGCCACCGCATAAATAGCATTGATGGATGCCGTGACCTTTTGTTCGTGGCCAAACGCTGCAACAGCAGGCTGGCGAAAATCTTTAAACAGCACATTCGGTTTTGCAATGGCCTTCAGTTCCGGCCGTACGCTGTTGTTTAGCAGATATTGTATAAATAACATGGCGTGGTCGCGCTCTTCCTGCGCCTGTACATTGTACCAGTTGCCAAACCCATTCAGGTTAGCGTCGGTGTAATAGGCATAGATGTCAAGGTAAAAATAAGCAGAATACCATTCCATGTTAATTTGGTCATTCAACATAGATACTAATTTTTCATTCAGCATAATCGTCTCTCCTTTGTTTTTAAGGTGATGAGGCGTTTTAGTGTTTTACTGAACGCCTCTTAATAGGATACACATCCCTCGGCAAATTCCGGCGAGCAAATCTCGGCTACATTTTCGCCGTCAATCCGGCCCGCTACAATCGTGTCAAGGTCGGCTTTCCAAAGCCCGTGCAGGTTGCAGTATGCATAAACCGAACCGCTGGCAACGTCGTTAAACATCGTACTGGGTGCCGCACCCGGGGTGAGATAATGAATTTCCACTTTGTCCCCATTGACAAGGGCGATCCATTCGATGTAATGCTCTTTCTGCATCGGGTGTGCCACTGCGCCAACCGTAACTTTAATCTTACCATCTTCGCGTTTTACATCCGGCACGTGCTTTTCTGTTGCGGCATCCGTCGTGTTTGCTTCCAACTTTGTCATGTTTTGGCCACAGCACACAAGCGTACCGCCGCCCTTTTTGACCAGTGCTACCATATTACCACAAACTTCACAACGATAAAATTCAACTGTATTCATTGTTTTGCTCCTTTCACAAGCAGAAAATAATTGTTAAACACACAATAATTAATGTTATTACAATAGCCCTGCCACCAAAATCATAAAACCGGTGGTCGCTATCTAAGAGGAATTTACTATACTTTTATTATAGAGCCATTTGATAGGAATTACAACTGTTTTTATTAATTTTTGTTACCTTTTTCACAAATATCTTGTTCTCTTTTTGTTTTTTCTGTTAGGATGCAGCATATTATGTACACCAAATGGCCCTGAAATATGGCGTGCAAATTTTTTTAATATTGCTATTGACATTTTTTACTGTAACAATTATAATTACAGAATGAACTGTAAACAATATAGTTGCAGTATGGGAGGCGACTTATTTTGAATTTAAATTTATTTGGCAATTTATTTAGTGGTGCTTCCGCTGAGGGTGGTCCTCAGCGTATTACTCCTCAAAAAGCAAAAGAAATGATTGATAAAGGCGATGTAACGGTTGTGGATGTCCGTCAACCCGAAGAATACGCTGCGGGGCACATCCCCGGCGCTGTTCTGGTGCCAAACGAATCGATTGGCTCTCGCCAGCCGAAAGCCTTGCCCGACCTTGATGCCGTATTGCTAGTGCATTGTCATTCCGGCGTGCGTAGCCGGCAGGCAGCGCGCAAATTGTCGGCTTTGGGGTATAAAAATGTGTATGACTTTGGCGGCATTATGAACTGGCCGTACCAAATTGTACGGGGCAGCTAATTAGACCCCTCGTTTTCTCTCAAAACAAAGCAAGGGCACGCAATGTTGCGTGCCCTTGCTTTGTTTTATTTTTAATACTATTTTTCATTGTTATTGTATTTGCGTTAACCTTTTGCCCCACACAATGCACGAAATACTTCAAACAAATAATCGTAGGTCCGCGCAAACGACGCAAGGTCAATGTACTCTTCCGGGGTATGGGCCCCGTCACAGGTCGGCGCCACCGTCATAATGTCCATTTCGGGGAACTTGCCCTTAAACTCGCCGCATTCCAGCCCGCCATGGGTTGCCTGCAATTCCATCTCGCGGCCAAACATCTCTTGATAAACCTGCATGCAAAGGGCACGCAGAGGCGAATCGGGGTCATACTTCCACCCGCTGAAGCTGATGCCGCGCTTTGCGGTAAAGCCCAGCAGGCCGGCAAGGCTTGTCAGCTCTGCCGCAAGGTTTTCGCCAAGGCTGTCCTCGGCACTGCGCACACAGTCGCACAGGTAAATCTGCTCGGGCGACATCGTCAAAATACCGATGTTGCTGGAGCAATGCACCAGCCCCGGCATTTCGCGGCTCATCTGGCGCATACCGTCCGGCAGCAAAAACAAAAACTGCCACAGCGCGGCGCTTTCTGCGTCGCTGAGGGTTTGGGCAGGCAATGCTGCCGCCTCTGCTTCAAAACAAAAGCCGGGGTCACTTGCGGCAAGCTCTGCTTTTATTTTTGCGGCAGCCTGTTGTGCCGCTGCCAGCGCCGGTACGCCGCTGCCTGCCGGCACCGTAATACTTGCCTGTGCTTCGCTGACAATGGCATTCATCTTCATGCCACCCTCAAACCACGCAATCTGCAAGCTGCCCACGGCGGTAAAAACCTCTTGCAGCACCCTCGCCATCAGCTTCAGCGCGTTGCCGCGCCCTTCGCCAATGGTAATGGCAGAATGGCCGCCCAACAGGCCCGAAATGCGCAGCTTCAGCGCTTCGCCCTGTGCCGCCTGCCATTGCGGCTGCTTTGTGAAATCCAGCACAATGCCGCCCGCGCAGGAAACGACAGTCTGGTTGTCGGTGCTGGCGCCGGAATCCATATTGATCATACGGCGGGCTGAAATCCAGCCGGCATCCAGCGCCATAGCCCCCATCAGGCCAATCTCTTCCATTGTGGTAAATACGCATTCCAGCGGGGGGTGTACATAATCATCCTTTGCCAGCAACGCCATCATATAGGCACAGGCGGTACCGTTGTCTGCCCCCAGCGTCGTGCCTTTTGCTTTCAGCTTGCCATCCACAATTTCAAGTTGCAACGGGTCTTTATCAAAATCATGTTCTACCCCGGGCAGCTTGACACAAACCATATCCATATGCCCTTGCAACATCAGCGGGGGGACTTCTTCGCAGCCGGGGGATGCTGGCTTTTTGACGACCACATTATAGGCATCGTCCATTTTTACATCCAGCCCCAGCCCCTTTGCAAAATCGTACACAACTTGCGCAACGGCCTTTTCGTTGCGAGAAGCGCGTGGAATACACGAAATCTCTTCAAAATAGCGCAGTGGTTCTGCGGGCTGTAGCCCTTCGGTTACATACTTCATGGTGTCACGGCCTTTCTGCTTTCACTTTATTTTTATTATACCCGCCTTTTTTGCCGCGCACAACGCAAAAAGAGGTTTTTTGTCGTTTTGTGGCTTATCTGCCCGGTAAAAGCAAAAACACCACCGTGCCTGCCCTATTGCAATACGGTGGTGTTTTGCTATATTACGCTTTCAAAAGCTGTTACAACGCGGCTTTCAGCTGCTCAATACGGTCGGTCTTTTCCCACAGCACGCCAAGGTCCTCGCGGCCCATGTGGCCGAAAGCGGCAAGCTGGCGGTACTGCGGGCGGCGCAGTTGCAGTGCTTTGATGATGCCCGCGGGCGAAAGGTCAAACACCTTTTTCACGGCATTTGCAATCAGCTCATCGTCCACCGTACCGGTACCGAAGGTATCTACCAGCACACTGACCGGCTGTGCCACGCCGATGGCATAGGCAAGCTCTACCTCACATTTTGTAGCAAGCTTTGCGGCAACGATGTTTTTTGCTACCCAGCGTGCCGCATAGGCGGCACTGCGGTCGACCTTTGTGGGGTCTTTGCCGGAAAACGCACCGCCGCCGTGGCGGCCATACCCGCCGTAGGTATCCACAATAATCTTGCGCCCCGTCAGGCCCGAATCGCCCTGCGGGCCGCCAATGACAAACCTACCGGTGGGGTTGATGAGGTATTTTGTGTTTTCGTCTAACAGCTGCGCCGGTACGACTGGGCGAATCACCTTTTCAATGATGTCATTGCGCAGCTTTTCAATTTCCACATCCGGCGCGTGCTGGGTGGACACCACGATGGTGTCGACACGCACCGGCTGATCGCCGTCGTATTCCACCGTCACCTGGGTTTTGCCATCCGGACGCAGGTAGGTCAGCTCCCGGCTGCGGCGCACCTTGGAAAGGCGTTTTGCCAGCCGGTGTGCGAGCGCAATGGGCAGCGGCATCAGCTCTGGGGTCTCATCGCAGGCAAACCCAAACATCATACCTTGGTCACCTGCACCGCCCACGTTATCGTTGGTACCAAGGGCAATATCGGGGCTCTGCTCGTCAATGTTGGTAATCACCGCGCAGGTGTCGGCATCAAAGCCGTATTTGGCACGAGTGTACCCAATTTCGCGCACTGTATTGCGCACAATTTTAGGGATATCTACATAGCAAGAGGTCGTAACCTCCCCCATCACGTGCACAAGGCCGGTGCTGACCGTCGTCTCACAGGCAACCCGCCCGTCGGGGTCCTGCTCTAAAATGGCGTCCAGAATCGCGTCGGAGATCTGGTCGCAAATTTTGTCGGGGTGCCCTTCAGTCACCGATTCTGAAGTAAAAAAGCGTTTGGACATTTGTGTTGTACTTCCCTTCTGTTTGCCCCGCGCGCCGCTGCGGCGCGCTGTTGGGGTGCATTGTAATTTAATTGAACAACCACACGCGGGGCACTTCGCTTTCAAACAAAAAACAGCCCCGGCAACATGCCGGGGCCGCTAAAAAGCTTATCTTCCGGTGTTACCCGCAGGATTTGGCACCTTGCGTAAAACGCAGGTTGTCGGGCTTCACAGGGCCTGTTCCCTCAGCCACTCTTGATAAGTGTTATTCAATTATGTTTTTATTATAATTGACGGCAACGCTTCTGTCAAGCCAAAAAAGCGTGGCGCTGCGGTCATAAAACCGGACAAAATTACCATGTTGTCAAATGCCCGCCCCTGCGCCCGCAAGCTGCGAAAGGTCGTACGGCGTCTCTTGGTACACGCAATAGTTCAGCCAGTTGGTAAACAGCAGTGAAGCGTGCCCGCGCCAGTTGAGCATTGGCGTTTTTGTAGGGTCGTCATGTGGGAAATAGTGCTCGGGCAGTTCTACCGGCAACCCTTTTTTATAATCACGCTGATATTCTTTTGCCAGTGTGTTGCGCCCATATTCGCAGTGCCCGGCAATAAACAGTTGCCTGCCATTACGGCTGGCCGAGAGGTAGGCCCCCGCCTCTTTTGAGGTGGCAAGTACCTGCAACTGTGGTGATTGCTCGATGTCACTTTTGCGCACCTCAGTAAAACGTGAATGCGGTGCCCAAAAATGGTCATCAAACCCGCGCAGCAATGGGTGGTCTGTTAAATTAAGCTTGTGGTCGTAGACTCCGGACAGCTTTTTTTTCAACGCATATTTTTGAATACCATAGTGGTGGTATAGCGCCGCTTGCGCACCCCAGCAAATATACATAGTGGAATACACGTGGGTCAAAGACCAATCCATAATGTTCACTAGCTCTGGCCAATAATCCACCTCTTCAAACGGCATGCGCTCTACCGGCGCACCGGTAACAATCAGCCCGTCAAAACGTTTGTCCTTTACTTCTTCAAAGCTTTTATAAAACTTTAGTAAATACTCCAGCGGCGTATGCTTCGACTTGTGTGTCGCTGTGTATAAAAAATTCACTTCAATCTGCAACGGCGAATTGCTAAGCAGCCGCAGCAACTGTTTTTCCGTTTCATCCTTGGCCGGCATCAAATTCAAAATCAAAATTTGCAGCGGCCGAATATCCTGATGGATTGCCCGCGAGCGTTCCATCACAAAAATATTTTCCTTTTCCAGCACTTTTGCGGCAGGCAAGCCTTCTGGTACCGTAATTGGCATAAACATTCCTCCCAAGTGGGTTGTATCCTGTTTTGTGTGTGTTTTATGGGATCAAGCAAATAAAAAAGCTGTCAGGCCATAGCCTGACAGCTTGATGCAAAATCTCTGTGTTGCCCTTTTTACAAAGGTAGAGAGTTAGCGAGGCCCGGCCCATTTGTTCTGTTTTTTGCAGCACAACAAAGCATGCCGCACATCATCGGCATACAAGCACACATCATTTGGCTGCGAACAGAAAAAACGTTCATAGGTTGGGCTCTCCTCTCTTGTTTGATTAGTTCAGTAATATCCCATTAAAGTTCTATGTTTTACAATACTATCATAATTTCTTTATGCAGTTTTGTCAAGTGTTTTTGTAATGGGTCACAAAAATGGCACAAAATATCTGCCGTTACCCCGTAATCGACCCCTGCGGAAAAACCAAGTGGCTGATGGGCTTATACACAAAAAAGGTGATGACACTGTTAATGGTAGCTTTTAGCAGGTTAAACGGCACAATGGCGGGCAGCATTAAATCCAATACCGCTTGCAACGGCGCACCCAAAAAAATAGGGGTCAACAGCAGGTTACAAATACTCATTACTACCGTCATGGCAATCGTTCCCGCGGCCAGCGCCACTACTGCACCGGTGATGTCGTGGCGTTTGCGGTAAATCAGCCCCGCCGTCAGTGCAAAAGCACCCGTGGCAAGAAAGTGCATCAAAATGCCTATGGGCCCGCTGGCCGCACTGACGGTAAGGCCTTGCAACACACTGACGATTGCCGTCAGCGCAAGGCCAGACACCGGCCCAAACAAAAAGGTGCCAATCAAAATAGCAATGTCGGCAGGGTCATACTCTAAAAACGGGGCTGCCGGCAGCAGTGGGAAATGGATCAGCGCGACCATGATTACGGCGAGTGCGCTGAGCAATGCCATGGTGGTAAGCTTGCGGGTTTTGGTGGTTACATTGTAAGTTTGCATGAAAAGGCCTCCTTTATTTGCGTCTGTCGGGGAGGCTGACTACCGTTTTGTCATCAAAAAAAGCGCCCTTTTTGCCTGTACAAAAAGGGCGCTGTGAAACCAAAACAGCTGCAGTTTCTTTCATCCGGACTATAACCGTCGGCTCTGGGATCCAACCAGATCAGCGCTTTTTACAGCGGTCGTGGGCTCGTGCAGCTATTGCCGCCATTACCACCGGTGGGGATTTTCACCCCGCCCTGAAACAGACTATAATTAGTATATCTTATTCTTTTGTTTTTTGCAAGCCCCCACCCTTTTCTTGCTTTCGCGCGGTTGCACCTGCCGCGGCAGTGTGTTACTATGGACAAAAGAATTTTGGCACAAGGGGGCATGCCACAATGGAAGACCTTACCACGGCAGCACAACAACTAACTGGCAGTGCAAACCCGTTTTGGCAGTGGATATTTTGCGTCGCTATTTTTTTATTATTTTTACTTTTAAGCCAGCTTTACCGATACAAAGCGGTGAAATTGACAACGCGCCTGTTTAAACGCTTGCGCGGCAGTGCGTGGGAAGATTTACTGCACGCAATTACCGGGCCGGTTGCATCTTTTATCTTTCTTTTGGGCCTTTGTATTGCCCTGTGGAACTTACCACTTAGCACCGCAGCACTTACAACTACCCGCAACCTGACCGCGCGTGGGGCAAGGCTTGTCACCCTTGCCTTACTTGCCTGGGCCGGTTGTGGGATTGTGGACACAACACCTGCCTTTAAGTTTAAATTTTTGGGCAGTGCTGAAGCGGTACGCCGTATGCTGCGCCGCGCACTAAAAGTGCTGATTGTGGTATTTACGGTGCTAGCTGCAATGGGAGAATTGGGGTTTCAGGTCAGTGGGCTGATTACTGGGCTGGGGCTTGGCGGCCTGACTGTTTCTCTTGCTGCAAAGGACAGTGCGGCCAACCTGTTTGCCGGGCTGGTGCTGCTGGTAGAAAAACCGTTCGCCATTGGGGACTGGATTACTTGTGCCGGGGTGGAAGGCACGGTAGAGGATTTGACCTTTCGCAGCACCAAAATACGCGGGCTGGATAATACGCTGAGCATTGTGCCCAATTCGGTGGTCAGCGCCGGGCTGATTACCAACGGCAGCAGCCGCAAAATGCGCATGGGGGAGTTTACCTTAACCGTCTGCTATGAGACGCCCCGCAAAACGCTGGAACTGCTCATGCGTGATTTGCGCGATATGCTTTCGGCCGACAGCGCATTGCATTCGGGTACTGTGCTGGTGCGTTTTGTGGGCTTTTCGGCCAGCAGCATGGATATTTTGGTGCGGTACTTTACCAAAAGTGCAGACTATAACGAATCGCTTGCCATCAATGAACGGCTATACCTTGCCATCATGGATTTAATGGAGCGCCACGGTGTATCCTTTGCCTTCCCCAGTACCAGCGTGTATCTGCAAAATGCTACGCCGCCAAAACCAACAAATACCACACCTCCCGTTTAATTTGCATAACAAACAGCCCCGCACCCTGTCTTCGGGTGCGGGGCTGTTTTCGCTATTTTGCAGCATGCCACGCC
>JAQVCK010000260.1 GCA_028689835.1 Pygmaiobacter sp.
TGCCGTCACATCCAGCTCCAGCCCGGCAAGCAGCTCCAGCGAGCCCGCGCAGGGGCCGTTAAAAGCGTTTTTCATCAGTTCGATCAGCTCGGCATCGCTAAAGGTGCCGGGTAGCTCGTTTTTGTAATAGTAAAAAAGGTCTACAAGCTCGTGCAGGGTCTGTTCGTAATTGTGGGTGCCGATATAGGGCGAATCGCAAAAAGCAAAAATCAGCTTGTCGATCACCCCGCCGCCCAATTCTACCCGGCCGGTGTTTTTTAATGCCTGCATGCGGGTGGACACCAGCCGCAGGGCCTGTTGCTCCGTGAGCACCAGACCAAAGCGGGCCGAGGTCTCGTTGCTGTTTAAAACCTCGTCGACCGCCTGCTTTTGCACCAGCTCCTGAGAAAAAGAAAAAAGTGAAAGCCCGTTTTCCAACCCCGAATCACTCCTTTGTTGCCCATAAGACAAATAGCTTGGCCGCACGTTTTGCTGCGGCCTCAATAAAAAGGTCGGCATCATCGATCTGCCGCCGCCCGGCATGATAATTGGACACTTCGCCTACCAAAAAGCAGTGGGCAATGTGCATGGCCTCGGCAACCGCGCCGCCCGGGGCCCCCAGCAATGCAGCGTGCAACAGTGCTGCGGCCTGCCCGTCCAGCCGGGCCCGCGCCGTGTGCATCGCGGCAATGTCCTGCGCGGGGCGCTCGCCGCTTAAAGGGGCAGTCCAGCACAGGTGAAACCAGCCGGGGCAGGTGACATACAGCTGCGTTGTGGCATAAAACAGCGCAGTCAGCCCGTCAAGCCCCGCGTCAATAGCAGCGGTGGCCAGGCGGTCGGTCTCGTCGATCAAAACCGGCTGTAATGCCGCGTGCGCCGCCCAAAGCAGGGCGTCCGCACCCGAAAAATAGTTGTACAGGTTGGCGTGGCTGCACCCCAGTGCCGCGGCAAGGGAGCGCAAGTTCAGCTCGCGGATATTCTGCTTTTCGCGCAGCAGTGCCAGCGCTGCGTCTAAAATCTGTGCCCGGTCAAGTAAAAGCCTTTTTTGGCCTGTCAATGCCCGCGCCTCCTTTTGCGTGTAAGGGTAGTGTCGGTTGTTCGGCAGTATTTAGTTACCAAAGGTAATGAAGATTGTATCACATTGGCGCGTTTCTGTCAATATCAACCATAATAATAAGGTTTTATTGTGCAGTTATACGGCACTTGCCGCCCTGCAACGCACCTGCTTGCACGCAGAACAGCCGCCACCCCGGCAGGCCCGCGCAGGCCCGGCGGGCGGGCATTTTTGGCCCTTTCACAAAAGTTTGTAACAGCCGTTTTACAAAAAAGAAAAAAGGTTGACAAGGCGCCGTAAAGCAGATATAATATCAAATGCACCATTTCAACAATGGGTTGCCCAAAAAATGGCGGTATAGCTCAGTTGGCTAGAGCATTCGGTTCATACCCGAAGTGTCGTAGGTTCAAATCCCACTACCGCTACCAGCACAAAGTTTAGGTAAACCAGTAGGGTATCGCTTGCAGCAGCGGGTGGTGTGAGGCTTTACAATTTTACCTAAGCTTTGCATGGCCCGATGGTCAAGAGGTTAAGACACCACCCTTTCACGGTGGTATCCCGGGTTCGATTCCCGGTCGGGTCACCAAACACAAAAAAGGCAGGGGTTTATCCCCTGCCTTTTTTATATTCACGGGCCTTTATAAACGATGATAAAACAAGCCCCGCCCTCGGTACCCGGTAAGCAGTTCGCTTGCGGGGTACCGCGGGCGGGGCTGTTTTTGTTAGGTTAAGCGGCGTGCTTTTTAATTTTCAGCAACAACAAAATCAACGCCACGCTGAGCAGAATATGCCCGATGCCCGCAATGCCGGAAATTGAGGCGTCCATGCCGCGGCTGAGCGCGGTGCCCCACACCTGGGTCAGCCCACGCAGCACAAAGCCCAGGCCGGTGATGTTCAGCCCCACCTGGTACAGCACAAGGTACGTGCCCACATGCGCGTCGGCAGAAAAGGCAAAGCTTTTTTCAAGCACCATTAAAAGCAAGAAAAACAACATGCCCAGCGCAAAATAGTGGGCGTGCAAAACCGACAGGTTTGTCTTGCCTGAAAACTGATAAAACTTGGTGAACTCGCGGTAAAATACGCCAAACACCATCGCGATGACGGCGTAAATAAGCGCAAGGTTTGCATAGCGCTTTGTCATCTCACATCGTCTCCTTTTTAGTAAGCGCGGCCTTTTTTGGGTGCCGGTAAAGCTGCCAGCACATCACGGCCACCCAAACATAGGCCAGTGTTTTGGGGATCATCAGCATGCCGACCATGGGCACCGTGTTGCCCCATAAAACGACCGGCAGGTAAAACCCAAACGACAGCGCAACGGCCAGCGGCAAAAACCGAAAGACGGTGTCCCCCGTTTTTTTGACCTGCTGCGCAAAAATAACAATGATCAGCACGCCCATGACCGCAAAGGGCAGGTTGCGCAAAATGCCAAACAGCAGCGGCTGCTGGTACACCAGCCATTCGTTTTGCGGGAAAAGGCACAGCGCGATGCGCAAACCCGACAGTACCCACATGGTGATGGTGAGGTTTTTTTGCCCGGTGATCTGGTACCGTTCGCGCCAGATATAATAGAGCAGCAGATAAAAGATGGTCATGGTGATTGAGGTGATAAACTTGCCAACCCCCAGCGCCACGGCGTTGGCTTCAAGGCCAATCGTCCAAAGCGCATAGGCGCGCGGCACCAAATGAAACGCG
>JAQVCK010000074.1 GCA_028689835.1 Pygmaiobacter sp.
GATGACCGTCTGTTTATGCAGCAGTATGCGGCGGTGCGCACCCAGCCGGTCGATACGCTGGTGTTGGGTTCAGCCATTCAATGCAGGTTACTTCTCAATTGACGGGTGACCCAAACACATTTTGTGCCGGAGTGACCGGTGCAGACTTGCGTGACTGTATTTCAATTTACAGGCTATTCCGTGAAAAAGGGTTTGCCCCAAAACGGGTTATTTTAACGCTGGATGCCTGGTTTTTAAGCGAGGGTACCTTAGAGCCCCGTGCCATGACCGATGGCTATGTGGATTTTTGCAATGAACACGGGCTTTCGGCCTTGCAGGTCGGCGGCGGTAGCGGCTGGACAAAACAACTGACAAAGTGGGGACAGGCAATTTCGCTGCCATATTTTCAAAGCAGCGTCGAATACCTGAAACAGGGGAAAGACAAAACAAGAGATCCGGTACCCAGTACCGATTATTACACCGCGAGCGATATGCGCCGGGCAGACGGCAGTTACTGCTATTATGCAGAAATGCGCGATGTAACACCGGCTAATGCAGATGGGCGGGCAAAGAATTATATTATTTCTACCCCCTCGTTTGCACTGTACTATACGGGGCTTTCGGCAGAATTGCAGCGCCAATTGGAAACATTTATTTCTGATATGCAGGCGGACGGAGTACAAGTGGCAATCATGCTCTCCCCGTTTCACACTGCGTATTACGATTATATGTTGACGGATCCGCAGGAGTATGCCGGGTTGCTTTCCAACGAGCAGGTGTTCCGTGAGATTGCACAGCAAAAAGGTATTCCGGTATTTGGCTCGTTTAGCCCATATAATTGCGGCCTTGTAAACACCGATTTCTATGATGGGGTGCATTGTAGCGATGTTGCGGTCTATTCCTTTTATCCGCGTGATTTGTTTGATGGGTTGACTGGCGGGCAAGCCAGCGACTTACCCCAAGTTTGAGGCGGAAATAGACAAAAGCAAAACAAAAGCGAAGGGCATTGCCCTTCGCTTTTGTTTTGCTTTTGTCAGGAACAGTGGGGAAACTCAGTGATTTTGCCCCTTGCCGGTTTGCTCACGGCGCTGCTGAAAAAAGTCGACTACACGCAGAATATAGGCTGCGATAATGCACAATACAAGCAATGCAGCGCAAGCTACCATAATCCACTTTAATACCCCCGTAAAAGTGGTTTGCTGCAACAAAACCTGTAGCATCCAAAGGTCCATTGCAAGCAGCAGCAAATGTGCCAGCAAAGGGAGAAAAAGCTGCTTTAACATCAACAGGCCACCCTTTCTCCTCAAAAAAGCACCTTATTTGGTGCCAAAAATGCGGTCCCCGGCATCGCCAAGGCCCGGTACGATATAGCCGTGGTCATTTAGGCATTTGTCCAGTGCTGCGGCGTAAATATCCACATCCGGGTGTGCTTCGTGCAGGCGCTTAATGCCCTCCGGTGCGGCGATGATGCACAAGAACTTGATGTTTTTAGCCCCGCGTTTTTTAATTTGGGTAATCGCGTCGGCGGCACTGCCACCGGTGGCCAGCATCGGGTCGACCACCATCACTTCGCGCTCGGAGATATCGGCGGGCAGCTTGCAGTAATACTCCACCGGCTCCAAGCTGGTAGGGTCGCGGTACAGGCCAATGTGGCCCACTTTTGCGGCAGGGATGAGATTCAGCACGCCTTCTACCATGCCAAGGCCTGCGCGCAAAATAGGCACAACCGCAAGCTTGCGCCCGGCCAGCACTTCAAATTTATCGGTCGTAATCGGGGTGGTGATTTCCACGGTCTCCGTCGGCATGTCGCGGGTTGCCTCATAGCACATCAGCATCGCAATTTCACTGACTAACTCTTTAAATTCTTTTGTTCCCGTATTGATATCCCGCAGGTGGCTCACCTTGTGTTTGATTAAAGGATGGTCCAGAATCATGGGCTCTTTCATGTTGTCTCTCCATTCTCCGGCGGTTTGGTGTGTCTGCAAAACAACCGCTCTGCCATGGCCGCCGGGCGCAGCAGAGCGGAAAAACGACCTTATCTCTCGTCTTCGAGCGCGGTAATCTTCGCGACGCGGGTCGCGTGGCGGCCCCCCTCAAAGGCGGTATTTAAAAAGACATCGACCAGCTCAATGGCAAGGCCTGCGCCGACGACCCGCCCACCAAGGCAAAGGGCGTTGGCGTCGTTGTGCAGCCGGGTGTATTTTGCGCTGAACACATCGCTGCAGCAGCAGGCGCGAATGCCATGGATTTTGTTTGCTGCAATGCTGATGCCGACACCGGTACCACAAAACAACAGTGCTTTGTCACATTCACCAGCTACAACTGCCCGGCAGGGCGGTGCGGCCATGTCGGGGTAATCGACACTTTCATTCGAAAAGCAGCCAAAATCCCGATAGGCGACGCCGACGCTGTCAAGGTGGGCCTTTACGGCTTCTTTCAGCTCAAACCCGCCATGGTCTGCTCCAAGTGCAATCATTGATTTTCACTCTCCTTCAGTTTTTCCTGGCGCTGGCGCTGTGCTTGGCTCAGCCGGTGATAGGCTGGTTGCAACTGTGCGGCATCGGTGGCTTTGCCGCGCTGCCATGCTGCAAAAGCACAAAGGGCCACGCCCGCCGCACGGCCAAGGCGCCATGTGGGCGGCACGACCTCTAGCGGCAAAAATGTTTTCAAATTATTATAACATACCTCGGCGCCGTCACCAACTAAAAATGTAGTTTTTTTCTGCTCTAAAAGCATTGGTGCAAGGGCTTCGGGCCGGCCGGCGGTGTCATCGCAAAGGCGCACAAGCCCGTCTTGCCCGCGCACAAAGGCGGCGGCATACACTTCACCGCGGCGCGCATCCTCGGCGGCAACAATGCAACTGCCCTGCGGCACAAAAATACCGGCGGCAAGCCCCTCTAAAGAGGAAACCCCCACGCATGGCAGATTGCCGGGCAAAGCAAGCCCTTTGACGAGTGCCATGCCGATGCGCAGCCCGGTAAAGCTGCCCGGCCCTGCCCCCACACCGAAAAGGCCGATGTCCTGCATGTCCACGCCCGCCACCTGCAAAGCAGCGGCGACCATCGGCAGCAGCGTTTCGCTGTGGGTCAGGCCATTATTCAAATAGGCTTCATATAGCAGGGTGTTATCGCGCAGCAGGGCTACGCCCGCCGCCCTGCCGGAAGAATCAACTGCCAAGGTAATCAAAGATTGTTCGCCCCCGTTATTGTAATCTTGCGCTCGTCGCCATTTTGGCGCTCAATTTCCACCAAAATATAAGGCGGCTCTAAAAAGTCGATGATGTTTTCACTCCACTCCACCGCCACTGCGGCGCCCTCATCCAGATAATCGTAAAACGAGCAGGCATACAGGTCCTCCTCGCTGTGAATGCGGTACATGTCAAAATGGGCAAAGGTCACCGGCCCGCGGTAAACATTGACAATCGCAAAAGTGGGGCTGCTCACCGGGTCGGTACAGCCAAGGCCGTGGGCAATACCGGCACAAAAAGCGGTTTTGCCCGCACCAAGCCCCCCGCGGAATGCCACAAGGCCGCCGCTGCGCAGCTCGGTGGCAAGGCGGCTGCCCAGCGCCTCGGTTTCTTGCCTGCTATGTGTGTGATAAACGCCCACGGTGTGGCCCCCTTTGCTTTCAAAATTTCTTTTCAAAGTATAGCACATTTTGTTTTTGAGTAAAATGCCCCCGGCGCAAAAGGCGGGCTATCTGGGAGAAAACGATTAAAATTTGTAAGAAATAAAGGCGATGGGTCGTTTTTGTGTTATACTTACAACCAGACAAAGGCAACCGCTGTTTGCAGTGGTGTCATTTTTACAGAAACGGAGCGTGCCCGAGTTGAAAGCAATCAGAGAGTATATCCGCTCTACCGACAAATTTTTGATTTTGCTTTGCCTTGCCTGCAGTGCGTTGTCCGTGCTGGCGCTCACCTCAATCAGCTACTACCGCTCCAGTGCAGAAAACAGCCTGTTTACCAATTACCGTCAGCCTATTGTACAGGCGGGCGCCGCGCTGTTTGGGCTACTTTGTGCGATTATTATTTCAACCTTTGACTACCACGCCATCGCAGCCAGCTGGCCGTTTCATGCGGCAGTGTCGTGGGGCATGGTCATCATGACTTTTATTATTGGATATGCCCCCAGCGGCACAGACAATAAATCTTGGATATCGTTGCCGATGGGCCTTTCGTTGCAACCCACCGAAATTGCAAAAATCAGCTTCATTTTAACCTTTGCCCTGCACCTTGACAGTGTAAAGGACAAGATGGAGGAACCGCCTACGATGGTGGCCTTATTTGCTCATTTGGCGGCACCTTTATTGCTGATTCATGTGCAGGGTGATGACGGCACGGCATTGATTTTTTTGATGATTGGCCTGTCCATGTTGTTCGTGGCGGGGCTGTCACGCAAATATGTCTATGCGGGTATCGGCCTTGGTGTAGTTGCGGTGCCGGTACTGTGGTTTGGCATCATGAAGGATTACCAAAAACAACGTTTTTATGCGCTGATGGACCCGGATAACTACCCCAAAATTATGTGGCAGCAAAACCAGGCACGTATTTCGATTGGTGCGGGGCAGATTACCGGGCGGGGTTTTTTTGCAGGGGAGCATCACCCGGTGCCGTTGGCTGAAAATGATTTTATCTTTTCTTATATCTCTGAATCACTGGGGATGCTGGGGAGCCTGTTGGTAATGCTGTTACTGTTTGGCCTGACCGCAAAGTTGATTGCAACGGCGTTTCGAAGCCAGGACAGGCAGGGGGCATTAATTTGTGTTGGCATCTCGGCAGTTATTGCGTGGCAGACGATTATTAACATTGGGATGAACTTGTCTCTGTTGCCGGTCATCGGTATCACGTTGCCGTTTCTCACGGCGGGTGGCACTTCGGTGCTGATGCTCTACCTTTGTATGGGGCTTGCACTTTCGGTATATCGGCACAACAAACGCAATTTATTTGACATTTAACAATATCGCTTTTGCCTGGCGGCCAGCCCTTTTGGGGCTGGCCGTTTTTGTATTGACCTTTGTTTACAATGCAATAAAAAATGCTCCTTTTTTTGTTAATTGTAACCTCAAAGCAGTGAAGTTTTCACGGAACTTTAACAAAGCAAGATTACAATAAGCTGCCGACTAGAAGGGAGGCCGGGTATGAAACCTTCAACACCCAATCAAAAGAAAAAAGCGTTCATGATTACCGGTATTGTGGTAGCCGTTTTAGTGGTATTCCTGCTTACTGTAGTACTGTTTATCAATGGTAAGTTCAGCTTGCTCAACCGTTCTGCAGTTTATGGGGCTTCCAGCCTCACGCCAGACCAGGAGGAACTGTCCTTTGAACACTTGAACCTTGATGGAATTGACATTATGAAAAACGGCGGCAACATCACCCCGCCCGATGGTGATGTGAACGTCAATGCGGATATCACCAACATTTTGCTGATTGGCTCGGACGAGCGCAGCGACGACATTTCAACTTCTGCCCGCGCAGACAGTATTATGCTGCTGTCGATCAACAGTAAAACCAACACGTGGAAACTTGCCTCGTTTGAGCGCGGCGTCGGCGTATCAATCCCCGACCATGGTGACGACTGGCTGACCCATACGTTTGCTTATGGCGGGCCGGATTTGCTGCTGAAGACAATACGGGACTATTATAAGGTGGATGTCAGCAAATATGTGCGCATCAATTTTACGATTTTTGAAACCGGGGTCACCGACATCGGCGGCGTAAAGGTGGATATGACCGAGGCGGAAGCCAAGTATATGAACCAAATTGCAGGTGAGGACAAATGGCAGGAGGGCCCGGCGGTGCTGGATGGCCCCACTGCGCTGGTGTATGCCCGCATGCGGCACTTGGACAGCGACTGGAACCGGGTAGGGCGGCAGCGCAAAATTATGCAGGCGGCGGCAAACCAGATTGGGACACTCAGCCCCGCTAAAATTAACTTGATTGCGGACAAGCTGCTGCCGATGGTAGAAACCAACCTCACCAATGGCGAGCTGTGGCAACTGGCTTTTAAAATGCCAGCCCTGTTACACAGCCCCGCGGGGCAGACCACCGTGCCGGAGAAGGACGATTCTTGGGGGATTAAGCTGGATGACGGACGCACAGTAATCGGTTGCGATTTTGCTGCAACGGCGGAGCAACTGAACAACTTTTTAACTGACCGCCAGCAAGAAACAGCGGCACCTTCGTCCTCTTTTGGAAATTGACTTTGTACAGCCTGCTGTATTGAATAGGGGAAAACCGGCAAAACGACAAAAAAGCCGGGATTTGTTGCCGGCTGGCGGCTTTGTGTGGTATCATACGGACACAGAATGCTGCCCGCAGGAGAAAAAGAGCGGAGAGGCCCACGGGGTCTCTCTGTTTGCGTCTGTGGGGGAAAAGAGGCTGAGATGGGACGTGTGGCAAAGCGTATTTTATGGGTGCTGCTGGCATTGGTGCTGGCAGTCGTTTTAGTGGTGGGCGGTTATGTGCTTTATATGGTGCTGCAATACAGCCGCATCCCGGACGGGCAGGCTTTAACCGTGCAAAACGGGCAAACGGCACAACTGCAAACCGGGCAAGATTATACCGCTGCAACCTATAACATTGGGTTTGGCGCCTACAACCCCGCGTTTTCGTTCTTTATGGACACCGGTACCATGAAAGATGGCACGCCGGTACGGGGCGCACATGCCCGTGCGCAAAGCAAACAGATTGTACAGGACAATACGGCAGGTGCCATCAGCACATTGCAAAGCCTTTCACCAGATTTTTGCCTGCTACAAGAGGTGGATACCGATGCGACCCGCAGTTTCCACATCAACCAAAGTGAACTGGTGCAAGCGGCCTTTGCGGGCTATGGGTCGGTGTTTGCCTCTAACTTTCACTCGGCGTACCTTGCCTACCCCTTGCACGAGATGCATGGCAGTGTGCAGGCCGGCCTGTTAACCCTTTCACGGTACGACATCGCGCAGGCAACGCGCCGCAGTTACCCGGTGGACAATAGCTTCCCCACGAAGTTTTTTGACCTTGACCGGTGCTTTTCGGTGCAACGGCTGCCCGTACAGGGCGGCGGTGAGCTGGTGCTGATTAACAGCCATATGTCGGCTTACGACGAAGGTGGCACTATCCGCGCAGCGCAGTTGAAGCTGCTGGGCGAAGTGATGAGCGAAGAGCGTGCCAAAGGCAACTGGGTGATTGTGGGCGGTGACTTCAACCATGCGCTGTGTGGCACCATAGAGGCATTCCCCAGTGAGCAGCAGGTGCCGCCTTGGGTATTCGCGTTTGACGACAATGACCTGCCGCAGAGGTTTTCTGTGGTGCGGGCAGACAACCTGACCGAAGTTGCAACCTGCCGCAGTACCGATATGCCCTATACGCCGGGGGTCAACTATACGGTGGTGATTGACGGGTTTATTGTCAGTGACAATGTGCAGGCCCGCGCAAAAAACATTGATGTGGACTTTGCGTACAGCGACCACGACCCGGTGTTATTGACTTTTAGTTTAAACTAAACTGGCTTTGCAGCAAACAAGGCAAAAGTTTTTGGATCAGCAAAAATGGCAGGCAAAACACTGCCTGCCCCAAATAAAAAGGAGGTACTGATGAAAGTTACAGGAGAGACAACGGTGAGAGAAGTAACGGATAACTACCCAGACACGGCGCTGGTGTTTTTACGGCATGGCATACAGAACCCCTTTGGGGTGGAGATGGACATCGAAACCGTTTGGGAAATCAGTGTTTTACACCACGTTGACCCGGATGCCTTGATAGAGGACCTCAACCATGAAATTAGAAGAGAAGAGGACACCAAGTGGTAACCCTGCTTTGGCCTTTTAACAGTGTGTGGTGCGGTGTGACTGGTTTGCCGGGCTGCCGGGGCTGATTGCGAAGAACCACTTTTCTGTGTGGGGTGTTGCAAAACAGGGTGGTTTTGGGGTATGATAAAGTTGCGGCAAATCTCAGCGGCCTGCAACCGTGCGGGCCACAGAAAAAGAGGGTTTTAGAATGACCATTACAAAAGACACCATTATTGGCGATATTCTGGATACAGCACCCCAAACAGCACCGCTGTTTTTGGACATTGGCATGCATTGCCTGGGGTGCCCGTCCTCCCGCGGGGAGACGATCGA
Organism: Pygmaiobacter sp.; assembly: GCA_028689835.1. Classification (GTDB taxonomy): domain Bacteria; phylum Bacillota; class Clostridia; order Oscillospirales; family Ruminococcaceae; genus Pygmaiobacter. The sequence continues at coordinate 8,086 of JAQVCK010000074.1, forward strand.
GCAGGCCTGCTATGTACACGGCGTTGAAGTGGACGAGCTGGTCACTGCACTCAACAATGCCACCCAAGCGTAATATGCGCCCGCCACAACCCGGCGTGCGTCTTTCGGCAGCGGCCTCTCTGGTACGCCCCGGCAGCAGCGCAGCAGATATCGGCTGCGACCACGGCCGGCTGGCGGTGCATCTTGTGCAGAGCGGCCGCTGTCCGTTTGTTATTGCGGCTGACCTGCGCCCAGGCCCGCTGCAAAAGGCGCAGGCACTTGCGCAGTTGCACGGTGTACAGCAGCAGGTCAGCTGCCGGTTGGGCAATGGGCTTTCGGTCGTGCAACCGGGCGAAGTGCAGGACATCGTGATTGCGGGTATGGGCGGCGGTACCATTGCCGACATTTTGGCCGCTGCCCCGTGGGTACAAAGTAAAACAATCAATTTAGTGCTGTTGCCTACCACGCAGGCCCCGGAGCTGAGGCGCTGGCTGTACGAAAATGGGTTTGTGCTGCAACGCGAAGTGCCGGTGTTAGACGGTGGGTATTGCTATACGGTGCTACAGGCTACTTTTTGTGGGCAGCGCACAACCCCCACCCCACTGTTTTGCCAGTTAGGGCTATTACAGGGCCAGCGGGGTGCGGCGGCACTGGCTTGCTTGCAAAAGGCAGAACGACAGCTAGAACAGGAACTACAGGGTCGCCGCCTTGCGGGCGAAACCGGGCTGGGGCCATTACAGGCGCTGGCCGAAGCGGTAAAAAAGGAGCGGGAAGAATGCCAAGGGTAGAAGAAGTGCGCGCGTTTCTTGACGAACTGGCGCCGCAGACACTGGCAGAAGAATGGGATAACGTGGGTACGCTGGTTGACTGCGGTACCGAGATCACCAGTGTGATGATGGCGCTCGACATTACCGAAGAGGTGGTGGCAGAGGCAGAGATGGCCGGATGCCAGCTAATCGTCTCGCATCATCCGGTCATCTTTCACCCCATGCGCGCCCTGCGCCGTGCTGATGTGCCGTTTCGCATGGTCAAAAAGAACATCAGCGCAATTTGTATGCACACGAATATGGATGCCGCAGACGGCGGTGTCAACGATATTTTAGCTGCCGTGTTTGGCCTCAGTGAAGTGGTAAAGTTTGGCGGCATGGGGCGGGTGGGCCGCCTGCGCGCGCCGCTTGCCGTGCCGAAACTGGCGGCGGTATGCGGCGAAAAGTTTGCCGGGCCGGTGCAGTATGTCGACACGGGCCGCCCGGTAGAACGGCTTGCGGTGCTGGGCGGTGCCGGTGGTGATTTTTATCTGCAGGCGCTGGAAGCAGGGGCCGATTGCCTGCTGACTGGCGAAGCGCGCCACCACGAGGCCATCGACGCCAAAGCGGCGGGTATCAGCCTGATTGTCGCGGGGCATTTTGCCACCGAGTTTCCCCTGATGCCGGTGCTGGGCGATAAATTGAAGCGTCGTTTCCCGGAGCTGCGCGTGCTGGTCAGCAAGCGCTGCCGTGACCCATTTACCTACCTTGGTTAAAATAGCACGCGCACGGGAATGAAGAAACAATGGAGATAGTGAATGCAATATAGTAACGAAACCAATCGGCGAAAGGGGCGGCAGTATGGCGCTTGACGCGGCAACGCTGGCCCTTGTGGCCGCAGAACTAAATGAAACCTTGGTCGGTGCGCGCATCGATAAAATATTTCAGCCCACCCGTGATGAAGTGTTGCTGCTGTTGCGCAGCCGCACGGGCAACGCAAAGCTGCTAATTTCGGCCCGCAGTGGCTCGGCCCGTATCGGGGTGACCGGCGAAAGCTTTGAAAACCCACAAACGCCCCCATCATTTTGTATGTTGCTGCGCAAGTATCTCACCGGCGGCAAGCTGGAATCGGTGCAAGCGCACCCCGGCGAGCGGCTGGTGTTTTTTAAATTCACCTGCACCAGCGAAATGGGGGATACCGTGTCCATTACGGCGGCAGCCGAGCTAATGGGCCGATATTCTAATGTGGTATTGATTGACGATGCGCAAAATAAAGTGATTGACGCGCTGAAACGGGTGGACTTTGACGCTTCTGCTGTGCGCCCGCTGTTGCCGGGGCTGGCCTATACCTTGCCGCCCCAACAAGATAAACCATACTTTTTTGACCTTACCGCACAACAGCTGGTGCAGCGTGTGCTGACCTTTGACGCGCCGGTGGCAGATGCCATTTTAAAGGCGGTCGGGGGCATCGGGCCGGTTGTCTGCCGTGAACTTGCTTACCGCGCATTGGGGCAGACAAACCTGTTTGCCAAAGAACTGCCCCCTGACACACAGGCGGCGTTGCAGTGCGAAGCACAGGCAATGCTGGACGAATACCGTGCGGGCGGTAACCCCACCATTGTGCGGGATGAGACCGGTAAACCCATTGAATACAGCTTTACGGCATTGACCCAATACCTGCCACGCTGCACCTTGCAAACGTGCAGCAATTATAATGCCCTGTTAGAGGAGTATTACGCGGCAAAGGATGAGGCCGAGCGGTTGCGGCAAAAAAGCCACAACCTTGCCAAAACGGTGCAAAACCTCTGCGCGCGGGCGCGCCGCAAACAGGCGGCACGGCTGGCCGAACAACAAGAGGCAGAAAGTGCCGACCATCTGCGCATCTACGGCGAGCTGTTGCAGGCAAACCTGTATGCCATCGAACGCGGCGCAAAGCAGGTGACAGTTGACAATTATTACGATGGTAGCAGGCTCACCATCCCGCTTGATGTGCGGCTTTCACCCTCTGCCAACGCACAAAAATACTTTAAAGAGTATAAAAAGAAACAGACCGCCGCCCGCATGCTGCAAAAACTGCTGGCAGACGGCGAACGCGAGACCACCTACCTTGACAGCGTGCTGTACGAGGTGCTGCAGGCAGGGGGTGAAGCGGCACTTGCCGAGATTCGCGCCGAGCTGAAAGCGGGCGGTTACTTGAAAAACGACCGCCGGCGCGAAAAAAAGCAAAAGCCCGCCGACTTTTTGCGGTATACTTCCAGCGATGGGTTTGCCATTTTGGTGGGGCGCAACAACGCACAAAACGACCGGTTGACCTTGCACACCGCCCGCGGGCGTGATTTATGGTATCATGTCAAAGATGCGCCAGGCAGCCACACGGTGGTACTTACCGAAGGGCAGCCGGTGCCGCTGGAGACAAGGCGCGAAGCGGGCATGCTGGCGGTGTTTCATTCCAGCCAAAGTGAGGCGGGCAAGGTGGCCGTGGATTATACCGAGGTGCGCAACATCCGCAAAACAGGCGACTTGAAACCCGGCATGGTGCTGTACGACAAATACGAGACCACCTATATTACGCCGGAGGACGAAGTGCTGGTGCGCCTTGGCGCTAAATCGCCGCAAAAGCAGTGAAGGGCACAGTGGCTATAAAAAGAAAATCGGGTGCTGTATTTATGGTAAAAGCGCTAAATTTGCCCAATTTTAAAAAACTTTTTTAAAATATTGCAAAAGCCCTTGCATTGCAGGGGCTTTTATTGTATTATTATTAGGCGACTGCGAGGGCTCTGCACCCTGTGCAGGGCTGCGATATGCGTTGACGCGGGAGGTTGCCACAGTTCCTTGTGGGTTTTTCCGCCGAGTATGTCCGATCAAGAACCGGGCGAAACAATACGGATGGCAAAGGGATATGACCCGTTTCGGGTCCAATTTCCACGAACTTTGCATGAAGTGTGTCCGGGCGAACTGCGTTTGCGGTTCACCGGTTTTCTTCGTGCAAAAGCGTGAAACACCCGGCGCAGTGTTCCGTATTTATCGAACCGCCAGGCCAAAATTTAAGGAGGCGATTTAATTGGCAGTCAAGGAAAAAATCAGGATCCGTCTGAAGAGCTATGATCACCAGCTGATCGATGCTGCGGCAGAGAAGATCGTGGAGACCGCAAAGCGCACCGGCGCCCGCGTGTCCGGCCCGATCCCCTTGCCCACCGACAAAGAGATTGTTACCATTCTCCGCGCGGTGCACAAGTACAAAGACAGCCGTGAGCAGTTCGAAATGCGCACGCACAAGCGTCTGATTGACATCCTGAAGCCGTCGAACAAGACGGTAGAGGCTTTAACCAGCCTGCAGCTCCCCGCCGGCGTCGACATCGAAATCAAACTGTAAGCATCAGTCCCTTACATTAATAAGGTTTCGCACAAGACGTTGTAGGAGAGGTCATGTTGAGGAATGTTCCCCAACCAATAACCACTTAGGAGGCAAACATCATGCAAAAAGGTATCATCGGCAAGAAGCTGGGCATGACACAGCTCTTCGACGAGAACGGCAAGGTTGTACCGGTCACCATCATTGAAGCCGGCCCCTGCGTTGTCGTACA
>JAQVCK010000261.1 GCA_028689835.1 Pygmaiobacter sp.
ATGATCCGCAAGACCTGTGATGAAATTGAACAAACGCCGCAGATGCAGGAGATTTTGCACGGCACCATGTCGCTTGAAAAATTTCGGTTTCAAATCCGGCACAATTACCAGTATCTGCTGGAATATACCCGCTGCTGGGCCGTTGGGTTTTCAAAATGCCGCGGGTTTGACGAAATGTACGACTGGTACCAGATTTTATCCTCCACGATGGAGGGCACCGTGCTGCACAACCGCGATTTTTGGGCGCAGCAGCTGGGTGTCAGCCTGGATGAGCTGGAAGCGACCATTATGGCCGAGGGCAAACGGTCTTACACCTCGCACCAGCTTGCCCGCGCAATGGAGGGCGGCCTGCCGGAATGTATGATGGCGCTGTTCCCGTGCAATATTTTGTATCGCTTTTTTGGCGACGATTTGCTGCCACAGTGCGCATTGCCCAAAGAGAATTTGTACTACCAGTGGCTCGAGTTTTATACCCTGCCGGCCTACCGCGCAAAGTGCGACAACGAAATTCGCATGGTGAATGCGCTGTGCGGTGGGGTAACGCCGCGTGACCGCGCAAGGCTGCTTGAAATTTTTGCAGAAAGCTGCAACTACGAATTTTTGCAGTGGCGCGACATGTATTACCAGATGGAAACCTGGCCCTTGCCAGAGCTGTTTTCGCCGAAGTTTAACACAATACCAAAGTAAAGAGGTGGCACGGTGCAGGTAAAGGGTAAAACGTAAAATTAAAAGGAAAAGCGATGTAACACAAATACCGTTTAGCCACAATGGCTAAACGGTATTTGTGTTGGTGCTGAATTTGTATTGGGGCAAGAGGTGGGGGCTTTATTGCTTTATAGTTGCCACTTATAAAAAATGCATTTCTGCTTTTTGGGTACCACTTTATGCTTGGGGCTCGGCACCGGTGCCAGCTAGCAAATGCAGTAGCTTTTCAGCCGCAGCGGTAGGGAACGTTGCAGAGGGCGGGCTGGCCACAAGCTGTCTTAAAAAATCAGAGGCGTTTTTGCTTTGTGGCAGCATATATCCGGATTCGCGAATAAGATCTTCTGCTTGAATCTGACAAGATTTTTCAATCGCAGCGGCCAGCGTACCGGGTAAAGATGCCGCAATGCTTTCTGCTTCAGCCTTGGAGCGCAGCACCGCGCTCATCGCGGCAATGACAAGGGCAGAATGTTCTTGCTGGGCTGGAAATACTTTTGGAACCATGTGAATGGCACCAGAGGGGCAGGCGGCGGCACATTGGCCGCAACCGGTGCATCTGTCAACGTCAATAACGCTGTTTTCGGTGTCGGTCGCCCCGGTAGGGCAGACATACAGGCACAGGCAATCTTTGGTGCACAGGCGAAGGTTTCTTACGGCAAACAGTTCAGACATTACTGCGCCCCCCTTCTACTTTATCAAACTTCCAGCTTGGTACCTTGCAGACGGGGCAAAGTTTAGGCGGTTCGCTGCCAATGTAAATAAAACCGCAAATGGTGCAAACCCATACGTTGGTGTTTTCAAACATGGCGTTGCCGGTGTTCTTCCAGCGGGTCAGCAAAGATTTTTGAATCCGAGTGACCTTTTCGCTCCATGTAAGGGCCCGCAGTGCACCACGGTCACGGGGCTCGCTGCCCGCGGCGGCGTTGGCGGCGGGAAACCCTGTGCTTAGATCCTGCTCAACCAGTGCGAACAGTTTTTCCATGTTTGGTTCTTTTGCCGGGGTGGATGCCGCTTTAAAGTATTGCGCCAGTTCCATAAAAAGCAGTGCTTCTTCCGCTTTATACTGCTTTTCGCAGCCGCGGGCAAGGTTTGTGCACAGTGCACTCATCTCTAGCGGGGTAAGTTCTTTTAAGTCGGTGGGCCCGCCCACGGCGTTACCGCTTTTTTGCTCTGCGGCGGGTGCGCCAACTTCCCGAAAATCTGCTTTAGAAGCGCCGCACATAGGGCATTCCCAATCGCGGGGCAACTGTTCCCACTTGGTTTTTGGCGCGATGCCCGACTCGGGAATACCGGTAGCTTCGTCGTAGATATAACCACAGACAGTGCATAAATATTGCTTCATCGTATCGCTCTCCTTTTATGAAGTTTAGCCCAAGTACCGGCCCGGTAAAGTGCCGCCCCACTAAAAAAGCACCCAAGTAACATGACGGGCCCCCACCCGTTTTGAAAGATATCGCAAAAGGCTAAGCAAGGATAACCCGGTTATTTTTCGGCACCGCCGTGGTGCCCGCCGCATTCGCTTTCGTAAGCGTGGTCGTGGCAAACAGAACCGGTGGATTTTAGCTCGCCGCGCAGGTACGCTTGTGCTGCGGTTTTGGCATCGCCCTGTGCCCCCACAATCACTTCAATGTTGCGCTCGTTGAAAATTTCAACAGCGCCCCCGCCCATGCCGCCGGCAATAATCACGTTTACGCCCTGATCTGCCAAAAAGTTTGGCAGAAACCCGGGTTTGTGGCCGGGGTTGGGGATACTGTTTTCGGCGGTGATTACTCCGTTTTCTGCGTCATAAATCATAAAATTCTCACAATGGCCAAAGTGGCCGAAGATCTGCTTCCCTGCACATGCTGCTGCAATTTTCATTTTTTGTTCTCCTTTTTGTTGCTTTCGGACTGTAAAGTTAAATGAAAGTTGAGGACCCGTCAGCCCTTCTGGTACAATGGTTTCACCACAAAACACATGTACTCCCAGAAAGGAGACGAGTCCTCATGGCAAAATTGTATCAAATTTGCTGC
>JAQVCK010000262.1 GCA_028689835.1 Pygmaiobacter sp.
CCACTCCACCGTGGGGGCTTCGGGTGCGGAGCTTGCCAACATGATCAACGAGGCGGCGGTGCGCGCCGTGCGTCAGCAGAGAAGCCTGATCGAACAGGTGGATCTGGAAGAAGCCGTGGAAACGGTAATCGCCGGCTACCAGCGCAAAAACGCCGTGGTATCCCCCCGGGAGCGGCAGATCGTGGCCTACCACGAGGTCGGGCATGCCATTGTGGCCGCATGCCAGAGCGAATCGGCCCCGGTGCATAAAATCACCATCATTCCGCGGACCTCGGGCGCTTTGGGCTACACCATGCAGGTGGCCGAAGAGGAAAGCCTGCTGATGAGCCGCGACGAAATTTTAAACAAAATCGCCACCTTTGTGGCGGGGCGCGCCGCGGAAGAGCTGGTGTTCGGCTCTGTTACCAACGGCGCCTCCAACGACATCGAACAGGCCACGCGCCTGGCCCGCACCATGGTGACCCGCCTGGGCATGAGCGAAACCTTTGGCATGACGGCGCTGGAAACGGTAACCAACCAATACCTGGGCGGCGACGCCTCTTTGGCCTGCAGCGACGAAACCTCGGCCTTGATCGACAAGGAAGTCATCCAAATCATCAAAACGCAGTATGAGAAGGCAAGCAAAATTTTAAAGACGAACGCCGACCAGCTGCACGCCATTGCCGCGGTGCTGCTTGAAAAAGAAATCATCACCGGCGACGAGCTGAAGGAAATTATGAAAAACGGCAACTGCGAGGCCAGGCGCACCAAGAAGCCTTTGCTGCCGGCACCCATCCAGCCGCTGAATGCCGCCGCGAAACCGGCCGCCGCCAAAGAAGCCGCGCCCGAAACCGAAAGCGCGCCTGCGGCAGCGCAAAGCGAACCGGCACCCGAAGCACCCGAAAAGGATGAGGCAGCCGGGGGATCCCCTGCCCAATAGACAACCGGCCGCGTCATTGACAGTTTTTAAGAAAACGCCTTTTTTACGCCTTTGTTTTTTTAGGCGGGGTTGGTGTTTTTGCGAATAAATTTTCGGGAGGACCTGCGATGCTTACCTGCGCCGACTGCCTTAAAAAAGGCTGCCGCGAAACAAACACCGACGATATGCCCGCCAACTGCCCCACCCCGGGCACACAAAAAGAAGACTGGCTGGGTCTTTACAGCGAGAAAGAGATGGAGATTGCCGCCGAGGCTGCCCGTATTGAAGGCCTGGGCTACCGCCACCACTGGACCCGCCTGGAAGAGACCATGGAATATGCCGTACGGTGCGGATACCGGCACCTTGGCATTGCTTTTTGCGCCGGTTTTTCCAACGAAGCCGTGGCTCTTGCCCGGATTTTGCGGGCCAACGGGTTTAAGGTGAGCTCGGTGTGCTGCAAGGTAGGCAGCGTGGGCAAAAGTAATTTGGGGTTAAAGCACGAGGAACAGGTGCGGCTGCACCGGGCCGACGAAGCCATGTGCAACCCCATCGGTCAGGCGGAGGTATTAAACCGGGAAAACTGCGACCTTTGCCTGATTATGGGTTTGTGCGTGGGACACGACACCGCCTTCATCGGGCATTGCAAGGCCCCCGTGACGGCCTTTGCCTGCAAAGACCATGCCACGGTACACAACCCCCTGGCACCCCTGCACAGCCCCGAATATTTTAAGCACGTCAACACCTTTGTTGCCGACTATGCCCACATCCGAGAAAAAAAGGATGGCCAAGCCTAAAAATTTCATGTGCCGGGAGGCCGGGAGAAGTGTTTGAAACCCGTTTGAAATACGGCGACGGCGAGGTTGCCGTACGCTTAAAGGGCGCAAAAAGCGTCACCCTGTTAAACGAAAAAGAAATGGCGCCCTTAAACGATTTGGCGGACGCCTTTTTACATGCGGTGGAAAGCGACTGCATCGGCTCTCCCCCGCTGCGCGATGTGATAAGCCCGGCAGACCCCGTGACGATTGTGATCAGCGACATCACCCGCTTCTGGATGCGGCAGGACAGGGTTGTTTCCCTGCTGGTGGATTATCTGCATGAAAAGGTCGGGGTGCCGTACGAGGGCATGGTGATCCTGGTGGCCCTTGGAACCCACCGTCCCCAAACCGACGCTGAGCTGATGCGCCTGGTGACCCCGCGCATTTTCAATCTGGTGAAGGTTATAAACCACAACTGCGATGCAGACGACCTGGCCTTTGCGGGCACTACGCCCCTTGGCACCGGGGTTTGGGTAAACCCGCTGGCCGTAGGACGCAAGGTCATCGTCATCAGCGGCACCATGCACCACCTGATGGCGGGCTACGGCGGCGGCCGCAAAAGCCTGGTGCCGGGCATCGCCGGCAAAAAAACCATCAACCAGAATCACCTGCACTCCCTGTCACCCACCCTGCCCCGCTCCAACCCGCTTATCGGCATGGGGGTGCTAAAAAACAACCCCGTCAACGAGGACATGAACGCGGCGGCAGCGCTGGTAAACCCCGTTTTCGGCATTAGCATTGTGGTGAACAGCCAAAACGAGCACTGCGCTTTGGTGTGCGGCAATTTGCAGGCAGCCTGGGAAAAAAGCTGTGCCCTGGTGGATGCGGCCATGGCCGTGCCCATCGAAAAAAAGGCCGATGCCGTGGTGGTAAGCTGCGGCGGCTACCCCAAGGACATCAACCTGTACCAGGCGGTAAAAAGCCTGCTCAACGCCGCACAGGCCTTAAAAGAGGGCGGGCTGCTGGTGTTTTTGGCCGAATGCCGC
>JAQVCK010000263.1 GCA_028689835.1 Pygmaiobacter sp.
TTGGAAAAAAGCTAACCCGCGGCCTGGGTACCGGAGCAAATCCCGAAACCGGCTCTCGTAGCGCTGAAGAATCCAAGGACGAGATCAAAAGTCACCTCGAAGGTGCCGATATGATCTTTTTAGCTGACCCCTCTTAAACACGATGTTTTATTTTGTATCGTGCTTTTTATAGTAAGGCCGTGCAGTGGTTTCATAATAAGCCTGCCCCTGTACGTTTAAAGTTTGCCACGCGTGCAGGTAAGATGGTGGTAGGTCCGGGATCCAGTAATGGGCGGGTAATTGCTCTAGGGGATGACTTAACTGCACCACAGCAGGTGAAATTTCGGCGGTTATCACACCGCTGCCCTGCTCAAACCCTTTGCGCGCAAGTACAGTGCCATCACCGTTAACAATCTGTGCCGCCCCCACAAGCTGCCGTGTTTGCTGTGCATCCCCTGCAGGGAAACGAAACGCCGTCACCCTGCCGCAGTGGTTTGCGTGGATGACCGGCACCCCTAGAAGTTTTGCAAACGTGCTTGGGGTATTCCATGCAAGGCTTTGGTTATACTGCCGTAGCGGCAGTTTCTCTGGGGGTGCGTCAATGGGTAAGTCCCACCAACAAGAGCCTGCCAAAACGAACTGTACTTTACCTTTCAGTCGTTTTACGGTGTCATACCGTATCATTTCCCAGCAAAGTGCAACCCCAACGGGGCCGATGGGGGTAGATAGAACATGGATTGTATCCCCTTTGGTGTAGTAGCAATTTTCAAACTGCGTGGGCAGGTCTTTTTTATGCTGAAATGTTTGTCCATCTGGCAAAGCCAAGGTAAACAAATTGTAGGCGTGTGCCCCATCAAATATAAGGTAAGAGCCGCCGAGCATGCACTGGTACCGGGCTGCCATTTCTGCCATCCACCCGGTGACCGGTGCATTTTGTGCGGCCACCGTGAGCATTTGTGGCGCAAAACCGATAGCTGAAGTAAAAAATTCGGGCAGAACCACAATTTTTGCCCCCTGTTGTGCCGCCGCACTGATTGCTTTTTCTGCTTGCTGCAAATTTGCAGCTACATTTGCAAATTCTGCATTCAATTGAATTGCCGCCACTTTCATAAACCCGCCGCCCTGATACTTTTTGTTTATTCTACCACAGACGACGCCAAAAGAAAAAGGCTGGCTTAAAACAAACAAGCCGGCCTTTTGTATAAATCGATCAATTAACAAACCAGCTTCGACACTTTCAGTGCATGTATAATCCAGCACCATAATTTCACCTTATTGGGCGAAGTAATGCACTTACAGAGAAATATAAAAAATCCATGTGCAGGTTAAAACCAAACACATGGATTTTATGGTGCGGAAGATGGGACTTGAACCCACACGTCATAGACACACGCACCTCAAACGTGCCTGTCTGCCGATTCCAGCACTTCCGCATATTTCGCAGCCCTTGTATGGCCGCGAAAATTATTTTAACATAGCGGGTACGTAAAAGTCAAGCCTTGTGCGAACTATTTTTACATAGGCAGTGCATAGTATTGATAACTTTGTGACTTTACTATTTTGCCACAGGTTCGCCAAAGATAACAGCAAATCAAGGCTGGTTGGCCCTGAATAAATTAAATTATATGCCATTATTAAAGTGTAAAGTTAAAGCACTTAACAAGTTTTGCATTTGGCCGCCAAAAGATGTTTTTCCAGCGCAGTTGCAAGGCCATCCTCCCAAACAGTATCGGTAGTATAATCTGCCACTTGATGTAGCAAAGCATCCGCGTTCCCCATCGCAATAGAAAAGCCGGCCTGCTGCAACATTGGCAAATCATTATCCCCATCCCCCACTGCCACAGCATGTTGGGCTTGCAGGCCGTGGGCGGCAAGGTAATGCAGCATACCGCTGCCCTTTGTAGTGCCAATGTTGTTGTACTCTATCAGTATTTGATTTTCACTTGTAAGCTCCAAAGTGCCCATGTCTTCCAGTTCACGTTTCAGTTGTGTTGTTTTGGGGGTATCCAGCAAAACAATGCTGCACTTTACAGCCGTTTCACGCTGTAAAAATTGTGGCCATTCTGCCGCATCAACGCATTGCGGTATTTCAACATGTGCCCGCTGTGCATGCTCCTGCCAGCCGGGCAGCTTTTGTGCAACAATTTCTAAAAAAGGCTTTTGAGGGTGGAAATGCATGGGGGTAGAAAAGCACGGCAACACCTCATAATTTTTGCAAATTTCAATGATACGAAGGCACTGGTCTGCGGGCATGCGGCTGGTGTAAATAACCTCTTGCCCCATGTCGTCGGTATAATAGCCTCCATTTGCTCCAATGACTGGCAAATGCAGCCCCACCGTCTGCAAAATATCCTGTACCTCGGCAAGGATGCGCCCCGTATTTACGACGACGGGTATGCCAGCTTCTTTTAAACGCTGAATTGTGTGGACCGTTCTCGATGATATTTGTCCATTTTCATCCATTGTAGTACCATCAATATCAATAAAAACTATTTTTTTCTGCATAACTTCTCCCTGCTCTTTTGCCCCTACAGGCACTAGCGTACAAACCACATTGTTGGTAAATAAAACAAATAAGGCGCGGTAAAAATAGCAAGTGAAAGGGATAGCTGCCGTTTTTGCCGGTCAGTGATTGGTGCTTTTTTAAAGCTAAATTTCAGGTTGAACAAATAAATCATTGCGGCAGCAAGTACAACGCAAAGGGTGACCCACAAAAAG
>JAQVCK010000264.1 GCA_028689835.1 Pygmaiobacter sp.
TACACCAGCGGCTTTGCCGTTTTGGCTGTCATGGGGCAAAGGCCCACGGTTTTCAGCAGCGGCAGATACTCCTCTTCTTCGGGGTACCCAAAGCAGCGGGTCTGCTCGTCGTACACACCCTCTTCTACCAGTGTTTGCAATAGCGGGCCGTTTGCCAGCTTGCGGTATAGCACCAGCGTCGCTTTGGTGTCTGCCAGCGCGTCATGCGCTGCAAACTGGTAGCCAAAAAAGGCGGCTGCCGTCACCAGCGTGCGCCGCGGGCCGTTTGTGGCCTTGGCAAACAGCAGCATCGGGTCTTCGCCCCAGTGCAGCTGCGTTACATCCACGCCATACGCCGCCAAAAATGATTTTTCAAATTCGTCGTTATAGGCCACTACCGCCTTGGCCCCGGCCAATAACGCCAATACTTGCGGCAGCAAGGTGCGAAACGGCGGCTTGCCCGCCACCATGTCCGCCGTGATGCCGTTGATCTTTTGCGCGACGCTCCATTTTGTGACCCGCTCGGGGGCGCAGTATTCATTCATCAGCACCGTGCCTTCCCCATTCACCATGGAGACCTGCAACACCTCGTCCTGCGTCGCATCCAGCCCGGTGGTCTCAAAGTCCAGTATGACCAAATTGTTCATTGTTTCCCCCGCTTTCCTGCTTTGGCTCTATTATACCCCAGTGGGCTATACCGGGGCAACCGCTGGGGCAAAATGGGGCATTTTTCTGTTCCTTTCAGGCCCGGTTTATGCTATACTGTTGGCAATGAAACGCATATGGGAAAGAGGCCTTTACAATATGATGGAGTTTGAAAAACGCTGCTGGGCTGAGGTAGACCTTGACAAGATTGAGCACAATTTCAAGGTGATTCAACAGCACGCGCCCAACAGCAAAATCATGGCGGTGGTGAAAGCCGACGCCTACGGCCATGGCGATGCCGTGGTGGCCACCACGTTGGAAGCCGCGGGTGCCAGCCGGTTTGCCGTTTCCGGCTTTGCCGAAGCGCTGCGCCTGCGCCGTGCAGGTATCACAAAGCCTATTTTGGTATTGGGCTACACCAGCCCGCAAAAGGCCGCCATGCTGGCCATCAACTCCATCACACAAAGTGTGTATTCGCTGGATTATGCGCGCGAGCTGTCACAGGCGGCGCTGGCCGCAGACGTAACGGTAAATATGCACATTAAGCTGGATACCGGCATGGGCCGCATTGGGTTTGCGGTGCGCGATGACATGGACACCGCCCTGGCACAGGTGCGCGAGGCGACCTCGTTGCCCGGCCTGCAACGGGGCGGCGTGTTTACGCATTTCGCAGTGGCGGATTCTAACCTGCCGGCCGACATTGCCTATACCCACAGCCAGTACGAGCTGTTTTGTGACGCCATTCGGCAGCTGGCAGCGATGGGGGTCACCTTCCCGCTGGCACACTGCTGCAACTCTGCCGCCATTTTGGCGTACCCTGAAATGCAGATGGACATTGTGCGCCCCGGTATTATTTTATACGGCTACCGCCCCAGTGCCGACGTGACCTGCGACGAGCTGGAGGGCGCATTGGAGCTGAAAGCGGTGGTAAGCCTGGTGAAACCGATTAAAAAAGGCGACGACTTGAGCTATGGCCGCATTTTTACCGCGCCGCAGGATATGCGGGTGGCTACCCTTTCGGTGGGGTATGCAGACGGATACCTGCGTGCATTGTCCAACAAAGGGGTCGTTTCGGTACACGGGCAGCCCGCACCGGTGGTGGGGCGCGTGTGCATGGACCAGATCATTGTGGACGTAACCGGCATCCCCGACGTGCATCAGGGTGATGTCGCAGTGATTTTTGGTGGTGGGGCGGCGGATTCGGTGGACGATATTGCCGACAAATGCGGCACCGTGAACTACGAGATTATCTGCGACATTGGCCGCCGGGTGCAGCGGGTCTACACCCGTGGCGGCAAGCCGATCCACGTGACGGACTATATGGAATAAACGGCATTTGCCGCGCAAAGATAGGGAGAGATTACATGATTCGGGAGCCTTTTAAATTGTCCCCTGCTTTTAAAGACTACCTGTGGGGCGGCGAGCAGCTGCGCACGGTGTTTGGCAAGCAAACCGACATGACCCCGCTGGCTGAAAGCTGGGAGCTGAGCGTGCACAAGGACGGCCCCAGTGTGGTGGCTACCGGCGAATTTGCCGGCAAAACATTGGCGGAGGTGTTGCAGGCGGACCCCGAGGCGCTGGGCACCGACTGCCCGCCGGGCGGCCTGCCCATTTTAATCAAGCTGATTGACGCAAAACAACAACTTTCGGTACAGGTGCACCCCACCGAAGACTATGCAATGCGGGTGGAGCACGAGCATGGCAAGACTGAAATGTGGTACGTAATTGCCGCACAGCCGGGCGCCGAACTGCTGTACGGCATGAACCGCACCTTGACAAAAGAAGCCTTTCGGGCCCACATTGAGGACGGCACCTTGTTACAGGACATTCATGCGGTAAAGGTAAAGCCGGGCGATGTGCTGTTTATTGAGGCGGGCACGCTGCACGGCATCGGTGCCGGCTGCCTTGTGGCCGAAATTCAGCAAAGCTCCAACTCGACTTATCGCGTATTTGACTATAACCGCAAGGACAAAGACGGCAACCTGCGCGAATTACACATTGACAAAGCGCTGGCCGTGACCCGGCTGGAACCCCCTGCCCGCCCTGCGGGCCCATTGGGGCCGGAACTTG
>JAQVCK010000265.1 GCA_028689835.1 Pygmaiobacter sp.
ACTTTAATGTAACGAACCGAGTATACCTTTTATTACCATATTTTTCAATTGCCACCGGCTGTAAAAAGCACAAAGAAACAAGCAAAACGCGCGAAACAAAAAGCGCCCCCCGGTTCTTTGCAGAACCGGGAGGCGCCCCTTATTCTATTAACCTGTTACCCTAACCCCAGACAAACTTACTTGCGCGGGTTTTTAATTGCGGCCTGTGCGGCAGCAAGGCGGGCGATAGGCACACGGAACGGCGAGCAGCTGACATAGTCCAGCCCTACCTTGTGGCAGAACGCAACACTTGTCGGGTCGCCGCCGTGCTCGCCGCAGATGCCAAGGCCCAGCTCCGGGCGGGTGGCACGGCCAAGCTTCGCAGCCATTTCAACCAGCTTGCCAACACCCTTCTGGTCCAGGTGCGCAAACGGGTCAAGCTCGTAAATTTTGTTGGTGTAGTAGTAGTCGAGGAACTTGCCTGCGTCGTCGCGGCTGAAACCAAAGGTCATCTGGGTGAGGTCGTTGGTGCCAAAGCTGAAGAACTCGGCTTCCTTGGCGATCTCATCGGCAGTCAGCGCAGCGCGCGGGATCTCGATCATGGTGCCCACTTCGTACTTCATGTCCACGCCCGCGGCGGCAATCATCTCGTCGGCGGTCTTGACCACGATGTCCTTGACGAACTTGAGCTCTTTCACTTCGCCCACCAGCGGGATCATGATGTGCGGCACAATTTTGTAGCCCTTGCTCTTCGACACGTTCAGTGCAGCGCCAATGACAGCCTTGGTCTGCATCACGGCAATTTCGGGGTACGAAACAGCCAGGCGGCAGCCACGGTGGCCCATCATCGGGTTGAACTCGTGCAGCGAAGCAATGACGTTGTGCAGCTTCTCTACCGTGATGTTCAGCTCTTTGGCGATCTCTGCGATGTCCTCTTCCTTCGTCGGCAAGAACTCGTGCAGAGGCGGGTCGAGGTAGCGGATGGTGACCGGGCGCTCGCCCATCACTTCGTACAGGCCCTCAAAGTCGCTCTGCTGGTACGGCAGGATGCGGGACAGTGCCTTCTCGCGGTCGGCAGTGTTGTCGGCCACAATCATCTCGCGCATTGCTTTGATGCGGCTTTCTTCAAAGAACATGTGCTCGGTGCGGCAAAGGCCAATGCCCTCGGCGCCAAACTCGGCAGCCTGCTTTGCGTCGTGGGGGGTGTCGGCGTTGGCAAACACCTGCAACTGGCGGTAGTTGTCCGCCCAGCCCATGAAGCGGTTCAGGTTGGCGTTTTCGGTGGCGGGCATCGTAGCAACCTGGCCCTCGTAAATGTTGCCGGTGGTGCCGTCGATCGAAATGAAGTCGCCCTCTTTAAACACCTTGCCATTGAGGGTAAGGGTCTTGGCGGCGTAGTCGATGACAACGTCGTTCGAGTTGCCACAGCCGGAAACACAGCAGGTGCCCATGCCGCGGGCCACAACGGCCGCGTGGCTGGTCATGCCGCCGCGCACGGTCAAAATGCCCTCAGCGGCCTGCATGCCCACGATGTCTTCGGGGCTGGTCTCCAAACGAACCAGAACAACCTTTTCGCCGCGGTCGTTCCACTCTTTTGCCTCTTCGGCGGTGAACACCACTTTGCCACAGGCAGAGCCGGGGGAAGCGGCAAGGCCCTTGCCGATTGCTTTGGTAGCAGCCAGTGCAGCGGCATCAAACTGCGGGTGCAGCAGGGTGTCAAGCTGTTTGGGCTCTACGCGCAATACGGCTTCTTTCTCGTCAATCACGCCCTCGTCCACTAGGTCGCAAGCAATCTGCAATGCGGCCTGTGCGGTGCGCTTACCGTTACGGGTTTGCAGCATGAACAGCTTGCCATCTTCAATGGTGAACTCCATGTCCTGCATATCGCGGTAGTAAGCCTCCAGGCGGCCAGCCACTTCAATGAACTGGTTGTACACTTCGGGCATTTGCTCTTGCAGGTGGCTGATGGGGAACGGGGTACGCACGCCGGCGACAACGTCTTCGCCCTGCGCATTGATCAGGTACTCGCCCATCAGTTTCTTTTCGCCGGTGGCGGGGTTGCGGGTAAACGCAACGCCGGTGCCCGAGCGGTCGCCCGAGTTGCCGAACGCCATCTGCTGCACGTTAACGGCGGTGCCCCACTCGTAGGGGATTTCGTTCATGCGGCGGTACACGTTTGCACGGTCGTTGTCCCAGCTGCGGAACACGGCCTTGACCGCCTCAATCAGCTGCTCGTTCGGGTCCTGCGGGAACGGCTTGTGCTCGTTTGCCTCGTACACCTTTTTAAACTTGGCAACCAGGGCCTTCAGGTCCTCTGCAGTCAGCTCTGTGTCCTCTTTCAGGCCTTTTTCTTTTTTCATCTCGTCGATGACTTCTTCAAAGGCGGTTTTCGAAACGCCCATAACGACGTCCGAGAACATCTGCACAAAACGGCGATAGCAGTCGTAAGCAAAACGGGGGTTGCTGGTCTTAGCCGCAAGGCCTTCGACCGCCTGGTCGTTGAGGCCCAGGTTCAAAATGGTGTCCATCATGCCGGGCATCGACTGGCGTGCGCCCGAGCGAACGGAAACCAGCAGCGGGTTGCTGACATCGCCAAACTTTTTGCCGGTCTCTTCTTCCAGCAGTTTTACATGCTTGAAGATGTCGGCTTTAATCTCTTCGTTGATCTCGCGGCCATCGGTGTAATACTGGGTGCAGGCCTCGGT
>JAQVCK010000075.1 GCA_028689835.1 Pygmaiobacter sp.
TGATGAAATTTTACGCCGCTATGGGGATACAAACCAGTATTTTGCGTCAGAATATGGCCTCACGCAAACAGACCTTGCGTGGTTGCGTGCGCAATACCTGGAAGAACAAAAAGTATAATTGTAGCAATTTATAAGGGCTGAGATTTATTTTCGATTAAAAATGCTCCGGCAAAGCCGGAGCATTTTGCAAAGCTAATTCGTATTATTGAATGTCCAGCAAACGCTGAACGGCTACCTGCATTTCAGGCTGGTTGCGGTAGGCGGTAATGATTTGTCTTTCACGAAAGCTCAGGTCCCCGTCGGCATATTTCCCAAAGCGGCCATACAGGTCTGAAACAGAGATGTCCAGTACAGTGCAAATGCGGTAAAGTACTTCGATGTCAATCGCATTGGTCCCCTTTTCCCATGCGGAAATCGAATTGTGCTTTACACCAATGCGTTGTGCCAGTTCGCGTTGGGTAATCCCCTTTTTTCTGCGGTAGTAAAGTAAATTGTCTGCAATTTCTTTTTTAACTTCTCCCACGTAGACCCCTCCAAAAATCTAAATTATATGACACCCCTCCGCTTGGCAAAAAAGTCGCAAAAACGCCGATTTTACCGAAACCGGTGGCAATAGACGACAACAATTAAATTTTACCTCATAGGAGACGAAAATGCAAATGCAGTCACAGGATTTTGCAAAAAAAAGTTACAAAAACTAAAATAAAATGGGTTATCTGGGCAGCAGTTTTGCTGTGGATGGTGGTTATTTTTTGCTTTTCTGCACAAAATGGTACCCAGTCATCGCATTTAAGTGAGACGGTGCAGCAATATATCGTCCAGCTTACCGGGTCTACCCCGCAAAAACAAGCTGCAAACGACCAGTTTGTTTTAAGAAAAGCGGCACATTTTACCGTCTATTTTGTGCTTGGGGGGTTGTGCATGGCAGCATTGCTGCAAACCCCGCGCGTTGCCCACCTGCGACAAAAGGTAGGGGTTGCACTTGCAATCTGTGCAGTGTACGCAGCAAGTGACGAGTTCCATCAGCTATTTGTCGAAGAGCGTGAGGGCAGAATTTTAGATGTCGGTATTGATACGGTTGGGGCATTTTGTGGGATTATGCTTGTACTGTTGGGGCTAGACTGCTGGAAAAAAAGACAAAAAAAGAAAGAGCAAAAGCAAGGGTGAACCCGCTTTTGCTCTTTCTTTTTTATATCACGCTTCCGGTAGCGAACGAATTACTTCTCTGTACAGTTTCCAATACAGGTAAATGCTGGCCGCAAAAGATGCACATTCGGCAAGTGGAAAACTAAACCAAACGGCATCAAGGCCAATGTCGGCAAGCAAAAAGGCCGCAGGTAACAGCACAACAAGCTGGCGCAGAATAGAGATGAGCAGACTGTTAAAGCCATGCCCCAGTGCCTGAAAGGCGGTAGAGAACATAATGCCCAACGCGGCGGGCACAAAGCACAGGCTAATGGTACGCAGTGCGGGTACCCCAATTTGAAGCATGGTGGGTGACGCGTTAAAGATACCAAGCAACTCAGCGGGGATGGCCCAAAATGTCACCATACCAGCAGCCATGATGAGCACGGCAATGCTGCAACCAACCCTAACAGCACTGGTGACCCGTTTGCGCTTGCGGGCACCAAAGTTGTACCCAATTACCGGCATCACACCTTGGTTGAGGCCAAACACCGGCATAAAAACAAAAGATTGCAATTTGAAATAAACCCCAAAAAAGGCCACTGCGGTTTCGGTGAATTTAATTAAAATTGCGTTCATACCCATTGTCATAACCGAGCCGATCGACTGCATGATAATAGAAGGAAACCCAACCGCGTAGATTTCTTTTACCATACCCCCGTGAAACTGAAACCCCTTGAGGTTGATTTTTAGCACCTTTTCTTTACGTGCCAACACATAAAACAAAAACAGCATGGCAAGCGTTTGCCCTAATACGGTGGCAATTGCCGCGCCGGCGACCCCCATTTTAGGCATGCCAAACAGACCAAAAATAAAAATGGGGTCTAATATAATGTTGGTCACTGCGCCAATCAGCTGCGAAAGCATGGGGTAGATCATGTTGCCGGTGCCTTGCAAGGTCTTTTCAATGGCACCCTCCATACAAAGCCCAAGGGAGGCAATGCAGACAATGCTCATGTATTGGGTGCCCATTTCCACAACGGCAGCTTTGTCAATAAAGAGAGAGAGAAACGTGCGAGACAAAAATAACCCAATCAAGGCAAAAAATAGCCAGTTGAATATGGCAAGCAACAACCCGTGTGTTGCAGCGCTGCGCGCATCTTCAAAGCGCCCTTCACCAAGCCTGCGGCTAATGAGCGAATTCAGGCCTACGCCGGTACCAATGGCAACGGCAATTAATAAGTTTTGCACCGGAAACACCAAAGAAACAGCAGTCAAAGCGTCTTCGCTGACCTTAGCGACAAAATAGCTGTCTACAATATTATACAAAGCTTGTACCAGCATCGACATCATCGCAGGCAGCGCCATACTCAGAATCAGCGGAAGCATCGGCTTGGTTCCCATCCGAATTTGCTTCGATTCCTCCAAAAAATCCACTCCATTCATCATAAATACTCTTAGTCAGACTATTCTACACGATTTATAAGACTGCTGCAAGACGCAAATGGCAAACTGTAACCGGTTTATGCAAAAGCGCGCGCATTGATGTAATGTGGACAATGAATTTTGGGCACAAAGCGCAGGGAAAAATGGGGATATATGGTGTGCTTGCTTTGGCCGTACACACTGCATATAATAAAAACAAATAAAGGCACAGAAACAGAAAAATAACAAACCTTATGCGAAGGTGCACCACGGTGAAGGCACAAGAACAAGAAAAAACAACGCAGAAAATCCGTTTTTGAACAGTAGATTTGTACTAAACACAATCAGTGGTTGCCGGGCGGCAGGGCTTTGCTGCCGGTAACGACACAGGGACTCAATCAAACGTCCGCTTGAGAAACTAGTAGGCAAAAGAGGTGATTTTGGTGGACCAGATACGGTATTGCCGCTTTGGTGCGTTGGAGCTTATTTATCTTCATAACAGGCCACTCAACTACAAAAAGCACAACCATGTGTCAACGTATACGGTGGGGCTAGTGCTGGATGGAGAGGTTACATTGCACTGCGAAAACCAGATAAGGCGGGTTGCCGCAGGTGGTTTTTTTGTAATTTATCCCTATCAGGTGCACGCATTGTCGCTACCGGCAAATTATACATTGGTGTCGCTTTGCATTCAAAAAAAACATCTCAAGCAAGTTACCCGGCGGCAACTGGTTGAGATGCTGTATAAAGCGTTATTGCAAGTGAGGGTTAAGGTGCGTGTTGCGCTGCTAGCTGATGTGGTACAGGCACTTTACAGCCCAAACCAGCCCCATACGGAAAACATGTATTCAAATAAGAATGTCAACGCGCTGTGGCAAACCCCAGAAGAAAACACAAACCTGCAAAAGATGGCAAACGAAGTATATCTTAGCAAATTTTATTATATCAAGTGTTTTAAGCAGGCAGTGGGGCTGACCCCACACCAATTTCAGTTGCAAAACAAAGTGCGCAAAGCGCAGCGAATGATTGAAAACGGTAGCACACTGTCACAGACGGCAGCGCAACTGGGCTTTTGCGACCAAAGCCATTTTATCAAATGCTTTAAGGCGGTGGTGGGGCTGACCCCGGCGCAATACCGGCAGGCAATACAAAGGTAAGCCCTATTTGCATTTGATGCGGTTTAGCACAGTGCGGGGATGAATTTTGCAAACAGGGATAACCCATCCGGCCCGGCGATGACTGCGTGCTCGGCCCCTGCTGCAAAAATAGAAATCATGCCTACGGTGTAGGGGTATTCTTTTTGGGCGTTAAAGCACCTGCCGCTGCCCGCAATCACTTCATGCGTTTCTATTTGTGTTTCATGGGTATGCAACCCTATTTTTTTGTTTGCCGCAATGCGTACCAAATGGTAACTAAATTTGCCGTTTGTGTCTTTTGCTGTAATTAGGTGCTTTAAATCTACTCCTTCAAAAGTGGGGTGCGGGGCCCAGGGGAGGGTGCTGAAAGGCTGTTCGGTTTTAGGCAAGACAAGTTTGCCGGTTTCAAATTGTTCAAACGTATTCATATAAAAAACCTCTTTTCTGTTGTTTTGTTTTAGTGTAACGGATGCGCGGGGCAGGGTATAGTAAAAAATTGCTTTGTTGGTTTGTGATAAGTTGACGTGGGGTACAGGTTTGAAGCTAGTAGGTTTGTTTTTATAAAAGCGAGCGCAGCTTTAAAGATAATGGGGGATGAAAAATACCGGGCAACAGCCGAGCGGCCCATTGGGCGGCGCTATAGCAAAACACACCCCTGTATACCAAATTGGTGTACAGGGGTGTGTTTTGCTATAACATTTTAGCTTAAAAGGCAAGCAGCCATGCTTCAAATCAACATTGGATATTGGGGCGGTCCTGGTCCCCGTCGGCACGGAACATGACAAACTCCTCATCATCGCTGGTGAAAAAATAGTACTCCACATTTTCAATCAGTGGCGGGTTGAGATAATGCGGAATGATAATGTCGTCTTGTTCTCTTCGCTCGGCAAACCCGGCGCTGGCCATACTTTGTGCAGAAAGCCCATGGCAATAACAATCCATGTATTCTGCACCATAAGCACCCAGCAGCGCGTCCAGTGCCACACCGTATTGCGGCAAGGTGGCGTAATCGCCCACAATGTCAACAAGGCGCAATACATGGGTGTCGCCCACTAGCACGTCCCGCAAGAAAAACACCAAGGTGCAGCGACCATTTAAAAAACCGCCCATTGCAATATAGCTTTGCCGGGGGTAGGCAAAATAACGCCGTTGTAAATACCATGCGTCTTTATAAGGCTTCGCCGTCGCAGGCGGGGTAAAGGCTGCTGCAAGTTCGTCAAACGTGGCAAACTGTCGCAGAGTACCGCTGCCGCTGACCGGTAAAATAACCGCATTTTTGATTTGCGCCACCTGATAAGCAGGCCGCGGCGCAAGACGGTAAAAATGCCCCATACGGGCACCCGTATACCCCAAAAACTCGTAAAAGGGGATCGTATTGGGCCGGATGTTATTGCAACTCATACGTTTTGCACCGGTCAGCGGCAGCATTTGCGCCATCAGCTCCAGCCCGCTGCCCTTTGCCTTTTTGTCGGCGCACCAAATCGAAATCCAAATATCCTGCCCATCTTCTGCAGTGGGGATAAACCCACACACGGCAGCAATTTGCCCCTGCTGCAAGCAAAGAACAAAGTTAATGGTGGCGGGGCTGGTTTGCCCGTTTTGGTAGTAATAGCAAAAATAATCCGGCAGGTTGACCAGCGGGTGGCGGTTGCCCCAATGGGTATTCATAAAGGCGACAATATCGCTTTTATCTGCCGGGGCCGCAAGGCGAAATGTATAGTCACTCAATAGCGTGCGCCTCCATTGACCGGCAACTCGGCACCGCTGATAAAGCCTGCTTCATCCGACAGTAAAAAGGCCATAGCGGGTACCACATCGCTGACACGGGCATTACGGCCCATGGGGTTTGCGGCGGCAGAGGCCTGCACCACAAGGTCCGGCGTGTCAGAAAGAAACTTCGTCTCCATCATATACGGGGCAACAGAGTTGACGGTGACCCCACTGGGTGCGGCCTCTGTGGCAAGGCTGCGGGCAAGGCCGCGCAGTGCGTTTTTGGCAACAATGTATGCCGTGGTATTCTTTGGGGGTACCCCGATAATGTAGTCGGTAAGCATAAATAACACACGGCCAAATTTTGCCTTCATCATGCCCGGCAAAAAGGTTTTGCAAATGCGTAGGGCACTGACGACCTGCACGTTGAAATCTAAAAGAAAGCGCTGTTCGTCAAAGTTGCGAAATTTCGTGTTGATGACCCGCAGTGCCGGGAGATGAATAATATGGGTAGGGCAGCCAAAATTAACCTGCACTTCCTGTAAAAAAGCCTCCAATGCAGTTTCACTTGTCAAATCTACGTTATAACGGTGTAGGGCATCCCCACACAACGGCACCAGCTCGTCCAGCCGGGCAAGGTCGCCCGCCCCCTGTGCAATTACGGTGTCGCCGGGCTGAAAAACACGGCGAATCAGCGCGGCACCAACATCACTGGTGGCCCCGGTAATCAAGTAAGTATAAGGCATCTGTCGCCCCTCGCTTTCTTTGGGTAAGGTTAATGTTAAAATAACGGCCTGCCGGCAAAATGCAGGCAGGCCGCAGGGCAACCGGCCCAAGCGGCCCGGTGCAACGGGTTATTTTACGACCCCTGCCTTCAGTGTGCCGCGGCACACGCGTTTGCCGTTCTGGTTCGTAATGATACCGCGAATTTTGACCTCTGAAAACACTTCGTTGATCTCTTCTACTGTGCCGGTGACGGTGAGGGTATCCCCCACAAACACCGGTTTGACAAACTTGCTTTCCACGCTGTACAAAAGGCAATATTTACCGGGCAGCAAAACGCCTGCCAAAGTAGAAAAGAAAGAGGCCACCAACATCCCATAGCAGACCCGGCCGGGGTAGCCCCGCTCGGTGGCGTAGGCTTCCTGCATATGAATTGGGCTGATGTCACCAGAAAGCTCGCGAAACTGTTGCATCTTTTCTTCGGTCACAGTAATGGTAAAGCTTTCGGTTAGCCCCAACTTCATGTCGGCCATTGTATAGTTTTTTACTTCCACCGAACGATCACTCACTGTTCCATAATTTAATAAACGGGAGTCAAACCCGCGTGCGTCTGCGCGTTCGGCTCCCGTTTGTAGCCAGCCGCAGGCACAGGGCGGCCAGTTCGTTTTATCCGTACAAAGTCAGGTGCTCAAGCGACCATCCGTTTTACAAGGTCCAGCATGGCACCAACATCCGGCAGGTCTTTGACATCCTGCAACTGAAACTTAATGTTAAAGCGCTTTTCAATGGCAACCAGCAGGTTAATCTGCTCTAAGCTGTCCCAGTCCTCAATATCGGCACTCGTCATTTCACGGGTCAACACAATGTCAGTGTCGTCAAATACGGTGCGAAAAATCTCCTGCACACTGTCGAAAATTTCCTGTTCGGTCAAAATGAACCCCTCCTGTTATTCCTTTGCAGTCACTGCAATGACGGTATTTTGCGGTACATATTGTTCTACCTGCAGCGCAAATACGCTTTCGGTTTCACTTTCGCTCATTTTTTCAAAGCCCATTGTACCATAGATTTCTTTGGTCAACAAGTTTTTTGCGGTGGGCAAATACCGGCCTTTAATCCGCCTTACGCCTTTGGCGGCACAGCGACGTACAAATTCGTCCATCATCGTGTGCTCCATCTGGCGCTTGAATACGCGGCAGCTCATAATCCAAAGCTCAATCTCGCATTCATCGCCATGCACATGCCCAATCATAGCAGACACAAGGCCATTGTCGCCAAACTTATCGGCAAGCCGGCCATACAGTGTTACCGCGCTTTTATCCTCAATCAGCGCTTCCACCTCCGGCCCCGTGTAGCGGCGGGTCGTCAGGTTAAACTGGTTGGTTTTGTTGATTAGCTGTGTAATACGCTCGGCGTGGGGGGGCGTAAACGAGCCAAATTCGCCCTGCATCTCAAGGCTTTTTAAATAATCTTCATAGCTGCCAAAGCTCTGCTGTTCGGCAGCACGGGCAAGGTTTTGGCGGTACATTTCATTGCGTTTGGCGTCATCTGCCGACAGGGTCGTAATCTCAAAATATCCGGCGCGGTCAATCGCTGCAATCATCTTTTCAGGCCCGTCAAAACCCGCTACGGCGACCCCAGGCAATTGCTGGCGCACAATCTCGCGTTCGGCAGGGTTATCGTCTACAAATACCAAGCTTTCGGGCAGGATGTTGATCTCTTTCGCAATTTCGGCAATGCTTTGCGATTTGGGCTCCCAGTTTGCCTTAAAGCACAAAAAGTCATCACGTTTTAGCGGGCTGTCACTGCGTGTAAAGCCACTTTCTGCGGCGGCAGGTTCGTTTTTGCTTGCCACATTTAGTAGAATACCCATGTTTTCAAGCTGTTTTAAATAAGTCTGAAATTCATTGTAAGCCATACCGCCCGGGGTCTCGGTCGAAAGCTCAATACCCTCCGGCCCCACTTCGCCAATCACACCGCCCCACAGGGTGTTGTCAAGGTCCAGCACAAGGCCTTTTTTATTTTTACCCAACAGGCTTTTGATGATGTTGGCGATATTGTGGCACAGCTCGGGGATGTATTGCATGGATACCGCGTATTTATAGAGGTACCATTCCGACTCTGAAAACCAGTTGTCCAGCCCAAACCGGGTGGCAAGGTAGGCGAGGTCATTTAAATAAAAACCCTCGTTTTTGCCAACGTATGTAGTAAGGCGGGCATTCATCTCGTTTATAAAATATACCCCGCCGCGGGCATCCACGGCATCCCGGTTGCCCATTACCCGGTGGGTAGGGGCATCAAAGCTGTTCACGATCACCGGGCAGCCAAAGCGTTTTGCCGCATTAAAAGCTGCCTCAAACCTTGCCCATTCAGCATCCAGCTTTTCGCCGGCAGATTGCGCGGTATCGGCGGTTGTGGGCATGTTTTTAAGGTTTTTGCGGCTGGTGTGGACATACAAAATGTCCGGCTTAAAGTCGGCAAGGCTGCCATCATCAAACACCAGGTTTTCATAAAACAGCCCGTAATTGCCCACATAAAACTCCGGTGCAATGCCGTAGTCCAGCAAAAATAACTCAAGGATGTTTTTGATTTCACCAATCGTACTGCCACTTAAAATGGCGACCTTTTTAGGGGTCAGGTTTGGTTTTTTTAGTAGTTCGCGCCGCAGCGAACGCTTCTTTTGCAAGAGCATGGCACCGTCAAACGGGTAGTCAAACAGACTCAAAGCGGCGCCTCCTTTCCTGTCGGTTCAAACTTGGTGTGCCGCAGCACACCAGCATTGCAATTATAGCACACACGAAAGAAGCTTGTAAACCAAACGGACATGTAAAAAACGTGTGAAAAAAGCTGTTTTGTGACACGGTTTCCTTGCTTTTATTTGTGATTGTGTTTATAATCGCAAACGGGCTGTTACTGGGGGCAGGTGTTTTGCAGCTACGGTGGGAGGTTCTTTATTTTGTAACCGTGCACTAGTAGAAAACACCGTCAGCTTTGTGTTATACTATAAAAAATATGGTGGATTCTTTTTCTGTCAACCGGCAATATGCCGTGACAATAGTTACCCAATATTGAGGGGAGGCACCTTCTTGAACGAACAAAACCGAAGCCCGGCGCCGCACAAAAAGCCCGCTTCAGCAAGGCCGAAACGCCCTGCGAATGCGGGCAAAGCGCCGGGTACCAAAAAAAAGGGCGGCGCCCGAAAGGTATGGGCCAATATTGGCCGGGCCGTTGTAGTCATTGCTAGCCTTGGCATTATGGTAGCATCGGTGCTGGCGGTAATGTTAAGCCTTTATGTGGTCAAGGTGACGGCAAACGACAGCTCGTTGCTCAGCCTTGAAAACCTAAAGCTTAGCTACTCGTCCACAATTTATGCCATCAATTCAGACACGGGGGCCTATGAGCCGTATCAGCGTCTTGTCGATAATGCCGACCGCATTTGGGTGGACGGCAACAAGATCCCCGATAATCTGAAAAACGCGTTTATTGCAGTAGAAGACAAAACCTTCTTGACCAATGACGGTGTCAACTATAAGCGCTCGATTTCTGCGGCGTTGAACCTTGTACTCAGCAGGGCAACCGGTGGTAAGATTAAGTTATACGACACCGAGCAGGGCGCATCGACCATTACACAACAGCTAATCAAAAACATCACGGGTGACGATGATGTGGACCCGCTGCGCAAAGTGCGCGAGATTTTCCGTGCCATTTCGCTAAATGGCAGGTATTCTAAAGATACCATTTTAGAAGCGTATTTAAACACGGTTGGGTTTGTGGGCAATACCTGCGGTGTGCAGGCATGCGCATATAACCTTTATGATAAAGATGTCAGCCAATTGACATTGGCACAGTGTGCTACAGTTGCTGCAATTACAAACAACCCTACCTACTATAACCCCCGTACCAACCCGGATAATAACACTGCCCGGCGCAACCTGATTTTAGACTTAATGCTGGATCAGGGCTATATTAGCCAGGCAGACCATGATGCCGCAGTGGCAGAGCCTTTAAGCCTTGTGGCAGAGGCTGATAAACAAAACACGGCGCAGGTGGGCACTTACAGCTACTTTACGGATACGGTCATCAACGAAGTGCTGAACGACCTCGTGTCGCAAGGGGTTTGTGCAGACCGCAACGAGGCAAGTACATTGCTGTATAACGGCGGCCTTGCAATTTATTCTACCGTCGATACTAAAGTACAATCGGCAATTGAAGATGTATTGACGCCGGAGCCGGGTAATTTGTTCCCGGACAGAGAGACTGAATACACCAACCCGGCGACAGGCGAGACGAAAAAAGAAAACGTGCAGGGCGCAATGATTGTGCTGGATTACAGCGGCGCGATCAAGGGTGTTGTGGGTGGCCTTGGTGAAAAGACGACGAGCCGCGGTCTCAACCGCGCAATCGATTCACGCCGTCAGACCGGTTCTACCATGAAGCCGATTGGTGCCTATTCACTGGGAATCGAGTACAATTATATCACCTATTCCGACAGCTTTTTGGATAGCCCATTTAAACAGATTATGGACGAAGGGAAGCTGCGTGACTGGCCGCGCAATTACGACAAAACTTATTCTGATACCGGGATGCTGGTCGTAGATGCACTTGCAAAGTCCATCAACACCATAGCGGTACGGGTGGGCAACCTGGTGGGGCCGGACACGATGTTCGACTTTATGACCAACACCCTTGGTATTACTTCACTGGTAGAAAATGAGGATGGCAGAACCGATATTGAACTTGGCCCGCTGGTACTGGGCTCTATGACCCATGGTGTTTCACCGGCAGAGATGGCGCATGCCTACATGATGTTTGGCGACGGCGGCACCGTGTCGCCGCTGCACTCCTATACGACGGTAGAAAACATCCAGACCGGCGAAATTTTACTAGATAACACACTGTTACCCACGACCCGCGCCATTGGCGAGGACACTGCCTATATTATGAACCGCCTGTTGCGTAAGGTGATTACAGCAGGTACGGCTGTCAAAATTGGCGGCCCGACTGCCGGCAATATGGAGTCAATCGGCAAGACCGGCACGACTTCAGATGACGTGGACCACTGGTTTATCGGCCTGACCCCGTATTATGTGACGGCGACTTGGATGGGCTATGACCAGCCTGTTACCCTGCCGTGGAAAGACTACGGCCTGCACCCGCCCACACTGGCGTGGAAAGAAGTCATGAACCGTGTGCAGGAAGGGCTGGAGACAAAAGCTTTCCCGACTTCTGACGGTGTGGTCACTGCGGAGTACTGCACCGAGAGTGGCATGTTGGCAACAGCAAATTGTCCCTCGAAAGCAACTGGCTATTACAAAAAAGATCATCTGCCAGACCCGTGCACTGTGCACCCATAAAAAACAATAGCTGCAAAAACAACCACTCAAAGCACAGCTTTGGGTGGTTTTGTTTTTGAATTAACTACAATCTGTTCCGTCAAAATATCCTTGACTGACTAGATGAGGCAATTTGTTTTGTGCAACAGGGAAAATGTGAAAAAACGGCTTGCCCCAGTCGCCCAAAAGTGTTATAGTATCACTTGAATATACAAATGTTTTTGAAAGGCGGACAGGAAGTGGAGAAGAAATATCTGATCGTCGATCAGGCAATTTTGCCAGAAGTGTTTGCAAAGGTGCTGCGCGCCAAAGAATTATTGGCAAGCGGCGCGGCAAAAAATGTTTCGGCTGCAGCCAAAATGGTCGATCTCTCCCGCAGTGCGTTCTATAAGTACAAAGACAGCGTTTTTGATTTTGAGAACGCAAAGTCCATTGTCACGGTCAAAGCGGTGCTGTTGGATGAAACCGGCGCACTGCAAGCTTTGCTCAGTGAGCTTTCGGCGTCCGGCGCCAGTATTGTCACCATTAACCAGTCCGCGCCCGAAAACGGCACGGCAGTGGTTTCGGTGACACTGCGTACCGACTCGATGCCGATGCCGATTGATGATGTGCTGCTGTCGATCCAAAACCAGCGCACGGTGGTCAGTGTACGGCGTACGGTAAAAGAAATGTGAATGCGAAAGGCTTTGCATCATGGCGCACAGTGGCGCTGTGGTGCAAAGCTGTACTTTTAGCAACCAAGAGAAAAGGGTGGT
>JAQVCK010000076.1 GCA_028689835.1 Pygmaiobacter sp.
CCTAAACGCGCCGCCGTGGCGATTTTTGCAGGGGTTGTGGTTTCGGGTTTTTTGACGACGGTCGGGGTGTATGGTTTGTTTCTTGGGGTTCGCCAGCTGTTGCATTTTTGGTGAAGTCATACAGATGAAAAAACAGCAAATAAGGCAGCCTTAAAAACCAAAAACGCAAATATTAAAATAGATGTAAAACAGGTAATAAGTACAAGAAATTTAAAGGATAACAAAGGAAACAGAAGGTTTTTGGATAATTTTTGCAAAAACCGCATGCTTTTTTCAATTTATTCAGAAAAATGAAGAAATTTACATAAAACTATTGACAAAACAAACCATCGCCTTTATAGTACATATTGTGTGTTTGCATCTGAAGTTTTGGGCGCTTTTCCACCCGCCAAAGCTTGAAGCAACATGGGCGTTGTATGTACTGCTGTAGCCTCCGTTTTATTTTGCGGTGGTGTAACAAACCTTTTGCGGGGCAGTATAATTGATGCCTGCCCGCCGGCGTAGAGCCACGGGGTCAATACCGCAAAGGGGGATGCAGGATGGATAATAATACGATCATTGCACTCAAAAACATTGTTGTAGATTTTGATGGGGAGGCAGTCCTTAACGGGTTGTCGTTGGACATACACGATAAGGAATTTGTCACGTTACTTGGCCCTTCCGGCTGTGGTAAGACCACGACGCTGCGGGTCATTGGCGGTTTTCTCGAACCAAAATCGGGCAATGTTTTTTTTAACGCAAAAGACATTACACACCTGCCGCCGTATAAGCGGCAGGTCAACACCGTGTTTCAAAAGTATGCGCTGTTTCCGCACCTCAATGTCTACGAAAATGTGGCATTTGGGTTGCGTTTGCGCAAGGTGGATGAAAAAGAGCTGAAAACACGTGTGCTTGAGATGCTGGAGATGGTGGGCCTACGGGGGTTTGAACGCCGTAACCCAGTGACCCTTTCGGGCGGGCAACAGCAACGTGTTGCCATTGCGCGGGCACTGGTAAACCACCCTAAGGTGCTGCTTTTGGATGAGCCACTTGGCGCGCTAGATTTAAAGCTGCGCAAAGAAATGCAAGGTGAATTAAAGCGCATTCAGCAAAATGCGGATATCACCTTCATTTACGTCACGCATGATCAGGAGGAAGCACTGACCATGAGCGATACCGTCGTCGTGATGAACGGCGGGTATATCCAACAGATTGGCAGCCCGGTGGATATTTATAACGAGCCGGAAAATGCCTTTGTTGCAGATTTTATCGGAGAGTCGAATATCCTTTCTGCTGTGATGGAACGCGATTTTAGCGTGGAGTTTGCCGGCCACCAGTTTACTTGTGTGGATAAGGGGTTTGCAAAACGCGCCCTTGTGGATGTGGTTGTTCGGCCAGAGGATATCCAAGTTGTGCCGGCCATTCAGGGGCAACTTTCCGGCGTGGTGAAAAGTGTCATTTTTAAAGGCG
Organism: Pygmaiobacter sp.; assembly: GCA_028689835.1. Taxonomy (GTDB): domain Bacteria; phylum Bacillota; class Clostridia; order Oscillospirales; family Ruminococcaceae; genus Pygmaiobacter. The sequence continues at coordinate 1,450 of JAQVCK010000076.1, forward strand.
TTCACTACGAGATGATTGTCGAGCAAGCTGGCACCGATTGGAAAATTCATTCCACGCAGGCCCAGCAACCAGGCCAGATTATTGGTATGAACATTGGCCCGGATGAAATCCACATCATGCACAAGATGGAGGATTAAGCCATGAAGCTGAAATCCAAAATTATTGCTGCACCGTACCTTGTATGGATGACGGCCTTTATTATTGCGCCGTTGCTGATGGTGTTATACTTTGCTTTTACTGACAAGGCAGGAAGCTTTACACTTGAAAATTTGTCGGGGCTTAGCCAATATACTCCGGTTTTTGTGCGCAGCATTTTGCTTGCTGCAATTGCCACAGTAATCTGCTTAGTGCTGGCGTATCCGCTTAGCTTTATGCTTTCCCGCCTGCGCGAGGGCAAGCAACGCATTATGTTGATGCTCGTTATGCTACCCATGTGGATGAACTTTTTGCTGCGCACCTATGCGTGGATGACATTGCTAGAGCGTAACGGCCTTATTAACCGCTTTTTAGGGCTTTTTGGTATAGGGCCGCTCAACATGATCAATACGCAGGGTGCGGTGGTACTGGGGATGGTGTACAACTATCTGCCTTATATGATTTTACCCTTGTATACCATTATGGTAAAAATTGATGATAGTTTAATTGAAGCTGCGCAGGACCTTGGCGCGGGCAGAGTACATACCCTCACAAAAGTATTGCTGCCGCTTTCAGTACCTGGCATTACGACCGGCATCACCATGGTGTTCGTGCCCAGTATTTCTACCTTTATCATCAGCCGCATGCTGGGCGGTGGTTCTAATCTGTTGATTGGCGATTTGATTGAATTACAATTTTTAGGCAACAGCTATAACTATAACCTTGGTAGTGCAATGAGTTTAGTTTTAATGGTGGTTGTGTTGCTGTGCATGAGTTTTACCAACCAACTTGACAACGAAAACAAGGAAGGGGGCGTCGTCTGATGAAAAAGATGGGGGCCTTCTCCAAATTATACTTGGTACTAATTTTTTCGTTTATGTATCTGCCAATTGCCGTTATGGCGGTATTCAGCTTTAACCAGTCAAAAAGCCGTACCCTGTTTACTGGTTTTACGCTGGGGTGGTATCAAAGCCTGTTTCACAACGACATGATTTTAAGTGCACTCGGCCTTTCGCTCGTCATTGCGCTGGTTTCTTCTGTCATTGCGACGGTGCTTGGCACCATGGCCAGCATCGGCATTTATTCCATGCGGCGCACGGTACGTGGGGTTATTATGAATGTCAGCTATATGCCGGTCATCAACCCAGAAATCATCACCGGTGTTTCAATGATGCTACTATTTGTGGTGGTGAAAAATTCGATTCATTTGCAGATTTTTGGCATCCCTACGTTATTGGTGGCGCACATCACTTTCAACTTGCCCTATGTCATTTTTAATGTCAGCCCTAAATTGAGGCAGATGGATATCCGCATGTGGGAGGCTGCATTAGACCTTGGATGTACCCCCATACAGGCATTTTTTAAGGTGGTATTGCCGGAGTTGATGCCAGCAATTTTGTCTAGTTTTTTAATTTGTCTCACTTATTCGATTGATGATTTTATCATCAGCTATTTTACCAGTGGCACGATGCAAACCTTACCAATTGCGATTTATAGTATGACCCGCAAAAAGGTTAGCCCAGAAATTAATGCGTTGTCCACCATTTTGTTTGTGGTGATTTTTACAATTATTCTTTTGATTAATGCAAAAGACAGCCGCAATGAAAAAAAGAATGCTGTTCGTATTTGACAGTTAACACGTTATAAAGTTTTTATAGAGAGTGTCGTGAAAACGAGAGGAGAATGTGGTATGAAAAAGGTGGTAAGTTTTGTGGTATCCGCATTGTTGCTGGCAACGGTATTTGCTTTACCTGCACAGGCGGCCATTACGCCGGACGACCCCAGTTATAACTGGGAGCGCTTTAAAGGGCAGGATGTCACGTTGAATGTATATAACTGGGGGCTTTATATTTCGGATGGGTCCGACGGTGGGATGGACATTAACAAGGAATTTGAGGATTTGACCGGTATTAAGGTGAATTATACGACCTATGATACCAATGAAAGCCTTTATGCCAAGCTGAAATCCGGTGGGGCGAACTACGATGTCATTGTACCCAGCGATTATATGATCGGCAAGATGTCAAAAGAAGGCATGCTTGCAAAGTTGAATTTTGACAACATCCCCAATTTTGCGATGATTGGCGAGCAATACAAAGGGCTGGACTATGACCCCAATGCCGAATACTCTGTACCATATACGTGGGGCGTTGTGGGAATTGTGTACAACAAAACCATGGTAAAAGGTACCATTGACAGTTGGAATGCGCTTTGGGATGAGCAGTATAAAGGAAATGTGCTGATGTTCAACAACAGCCGTGATGCTTTTGCCATTGCGTTTAAAAAGCTGGGTATGAGCCTGAATCCTTCTTCCGCTGACGAAATTCAAAAAGCAGCACAAGAGTTGAAAAAGCAAAAGGGCGTTGTGCAGGCGTATGTAATGGACGAGATCTTCGATAAAATGGAAGGCGGCGAGGCCGCCCTTGCCCCTTATTATGCAGGCGATGCCATTACGATGATCGGCGAGAACCCAGACCTCGCGTTTGCCATCCCCAAAGAGGGTACCAATTATTTTGTAGATGCTATGTGTGTGCCTGCCACCAGCACCCAAAAAGAGGCGGCAGAGATGTATATTAACTTTATGTGTGAAACGCAAGTTGCCCTTGCAAACTGCGAATTTATCGGGTATTCCACCCCGCAGGTAAATGCAGAGGAACTGCTGCCGGATGAGCTGAAAAACAGCCCTATCATGTACCCGCCTAAAGAAGTGCTGGCGAATACCGAAACCTTTAATGTGTTACCGGATGAGCTAAATCAGGCAATGGACGAAGCATGGAGTGATGTGAAAAGCTATGATGAAAAAGGGAATGATCTTTTGATCCCCGGCGTTTTGGCAATTGCAGTTGTGGGCATTGCGGTGGTATTTTGGCGCAAGAGTGTCAAGAAAAAACGCAACGATTATTGAGTTTAGTTCATATTTTGTGGGCCCGGTATTTTTGCCGGGCCCATATTTTGTGTTTGTCCTGTGAAAACCCGTTTCGATAGGGGGCAGCGGTTTACTTTTGACCGTTTATAGGATAAAATAAGAAAGTCCATAAAATTTGAATGGCAGCCGCAAAACAGTGCGGCAAAGTATTGCTTTAAAAAGTGAGGCGATTGTATGCCGCAAGAGTGTCTGCGGATAGAGCATATCTGTAAAGCATATAGCGAAGGCGTTGTTGCAATTCAAGATGCATGTCTGGTCGTTCAGCAGGGTGAAATCCACGGTCTGCTGGGTGAAAATGGTGCAGGCAAGTCAACCTTTTCTAAAATAATCAGCGGGCAAATTAAACCCGATAGCGGCCTATTTGAACTGATGGGCAAGCCCGTTCACCCCCAAAGCGCAACGGAAGCTGCGCAAATTGGGATTGTACGGCTGCAAAAGCATTCCGGCTTGGTGCCGTCGTTAACCGTAGAAGAAAATATTTTGCTGGGGCATGAAAAGGGGTTTCTTCGGCCACTACCTCGCAAACAGATGCGCAGTGAAATTGCGGCGCTTTTGAAAGAATTCGCCATGGACCCCGGGCCCGCAGACCTTGCACAGCACTTGACCGCAGAAGATGCATTGGAAACCGAGGTCTTGAAGGCCTATTATGCAGGGGCTCATTTGATTATTTTGGATGAACCCGCTTCGTATTTTAGTGTGGCACAAACTCAGGAATTATTTGCGCTATTGCGTAAAGTTGCTGCAAAGGGTGTTGCCATTTTATATGTTTCAAACCAAGTGGATGAGATGCTGGAGCTCTGTGATAACATTACCGTTTTGGTTGATGGTATTACGACCAAAACGGTGCCGGCTTGGGCTGCTGCGGCGCAGCAAATGAAACACGATATGGAACATGAGGGCATGGCGTATCAGGTATCTTGCCCGCCGGCACACCTTGGAGATACCGTGTTAAAGGTGCGCGGGCTTTCTACTTTTCGGGATAAAACGCACCCGGTTTTAAACAACGTGAGCTTTTCCATTCGTTCGGGAGAAATCCTTGCCTTGGTGGGGAAGCCGGGCAGTGGAATTAAAGAAATTTGCGAAGTAGTGGCGGGCCTTGTGCCCGCCGTGACGGGCCAAGTTTTACTTTATGATGATGACATTTTAGGCGAAAGCGTGCGTGGGGTGCGTGATTTTGGCGTTTCGTTTTTAATTTCCAACCCGCAGCGCACCGGTGTTGTACCATCGCTGAGCATTCAGGAAAATTTGTTGCCCTACCAGTACACAAACCCAGAGTACCGTAACCACGGCTTTTTGGATAAAGAAAAGCTGAAAGAAGAAGCGGACCGGCTGATAAAAGAATACGATATTCGTTGTATCAGTGGGCAAGAGAATGCAGGAACACTGTCAACCTCTTCAGCCCAAAAATTGCTTGCGGCACGAGAATTTTCAAATGAGCCGGTGTTGCTTGTTGCCTATCAGCCTACTGCTTATACAGGGGACAGCGCGGCGGCATTTTTGAAAAAAAAGCTGATTGAATTGCGTGACGAAGGGACCGCTATTTTGTTAGTGCCGACTGACTGGCGGGAGTTTTCGACCCTTGCCGATAGTGTTGTCGTACTGCATCAGGGCTCTGTTGCGGCATGCATTCATGGAGTGCAGGGCAACGAAGATCTCAACCCCTATATCAACGGGCAAGCGCGCATGAGCAACGAAGAATTGGAGGCGGTTTGCTTTGAATAAAATAAAAAGAAAAGTACCTCCGGGGGTGCAAAGCCGCTTGGCGGCCGGGTTTTTGACGTTACTTTTTTGCCTGTTGTGCGTGGTGATATTTGAGCCGCAAAAGGGACGTGCCCTTTATAGCTTTTTTATTGAGCCTTTTTCGTCTGCATCTCAAATTGGTGGGCTTATTTCGATGGCGACCCCGGCAATCTTTATTGCGCTTGGCGTATCTTTAATGTTTCAATGCCGAAAATACAGCTTTGCTTCAATCGGTGCGTTTATGCTTTCGTCGGCACTTGTTACCATGTTTTTACTGCGAGGCAACGAAAAGCCAAATTGGTATCTGATCCCGGTTGCCTTATTAATTGGCATTTTGGCAGGTGCGCTTGTGGGTATGTTGCCGGCATTGCTTTCGTATAAAAGTAAAATCCACGTGGCGCTTTCCTCGCTATTGGTCAACTATCTAGTTTTACAGTTGACCAGCTATTTGCTTATCAGCCATATGCAGGATTTCTCTCAAGGAGAAATTACATCGTTTCAAATACCACAGCGCATGTGGCTTGCAGAGTTTTGGCCCGCATTGGGTTTGCGCTGGGGCACCTTGCTTGCAATTGTTGCCACCATCGTGTTGTACTTGTTACTTTACCGTGGCAAAACCGGGTATGGTATTCGCATGGTAGGTGCCAGTGAAGCTACCGCAAACTATGTGGGGCTTTCGGCTGGGGCAATTGCACTGGTTTCTCAGTTAATGGGCGGTGCACTGGCAGGGCTTGGCGGGGCAATTGAAATGATGGGGATTCAGCCGCGTTACCAGTGGAACGAGACGTTTCCATTCATCACTCTAGTGGGGATACTGGCGGCAGTTCTAGTGGACTACAACCCCATTTGGGTACCGGTTTCCACGTTGTTCTTAAGCTATTTATGGAAAGGTGCCCAGTTGCTTTACGCCGATACGGACTTTCCAGTTTACCTTGGCCTTGCAGCGGCTGCGGTAATGGTTCTTGTTCTGTTTGCACTGCGGCAGGTGGTTGTTGCAGATGAGTTAAGGCGGTTTGGCCGTTGGGTTATCAGGGTTGCTAAGGCAATAGGGCGCGGCCTGCAACGCCTTTGGCGCAAGTTGCGCGCCAGTTTGCAGGGGGCAAGGGCGGAAGCAAGAGAAACGGCTGCAAAAAAGCCTTCCCATGCTGCAAAAAAAGAAGAGCAGCAACAGGATGGGGGGGTGCAATAAATGCAGACGGAGATGTTACAATCTGTGGTTGGTTCAATCTTCAGCAACCAATACCTTTCTTCTGTTATTTTTATTGGCATTTACCTCATGCTGCTTTCCCTTGGTGTGTTAGTTGGGCGCAGGGCTGGCATTTTCTTTCTGGCAGTAGAAGGTGTCATGTCAGTCAGTGCGACCGCAGGTTATTATTTTGACGGCTTTTTGCGGGCAAAATTACTTGGCGGCGCGCAAGAAGGCAGTGCGGCGTATGAGGCTGTTGTGGGAAAAGCGAATACACTTGGCTGGCTTGGCGGCGTTTTTGCCGGGCTACTTGCGGGCCTTTTGTTTACGCTACTATTTTGTGCGCTATTACTTTACAGTAGGGCAAACGAATTGATTTTAGGGTTTGCTATGAATACGCTTGCGTTTGCCATTTCTGGTTTTGCATTTAACCTGGCAGACCGTGCCGATAGTACCAGTTTTGTACTGCCTGCGCCACTGCCGGCGATTTCGGTACCTACAATACAAGAAATACCGGTACTTGGCGGGCTGTTTGGCACAATGAGTTGGAGTTTGCCTTTTGCAATTGCCGCGCCATTTGTGGTATTTTATCTGTTAAACAAAACTGATTTTGGTCTTCGGATGCGCGCTGCACAAGAAAACCATGCCGCATTGATTGATGCGGGGATCAGCGTGGAAAAGTTACAGCTCAAAGGTATGATGTTTGCCGGGGTTTTGGCAAGCCTTGGCGGCATTGTCATTGCACTTGCTGGCCAGGTAAAAGATTTTACGATTATGCCGCGAGGTGAAGGGTACCTTGCGTTGGTTGCCGTTTGGGCTTCGGCTGGGCGCATGGGTAAAAGCATGCTTGCCGTTTTATTGCTTGCTTTGGTAAGCGCGCTGTCTCCTGCACTGGCGGGGGTGTTTAACCAAACTCCGTTGTTACAGGCGCTGCTGTATGTTGCAGCTTTGGGCGGCATGTTGCTGCACTCGTATAACGAACGTAATCGCCACCGTGCACGGCTTCGCTTTCAAAGGTTGTTGCTGTCGGGGGAGGAAACGGTTGAAAAAAGGCGGCTGCGTTGGCACAAAAAGAAAAAATAAAATACAAATGCAACAAAGGGCCACGGCAATTGCCGTGGCCCTTTGTTGCGAATTTTTAAAATTTATCAAGTATGTTTTTTTATTCCAACGCGCTACACCAATGGGTGGAACAAGCGGGGGAATTGGCACAGCAACAAAGCAGTAACAAAAAATCAGATCAGTTAAAACAAAATAAAAAGTGATGCCGCTATACTACTAGCAACACCACTTATATATTGGCAGAAACTTTATGCAGACTGCGGTATAAAAAGTTAAACCTCTTCAGTTAAATCTTCAGGTTCTTCTTTTGGCACAACAAACTTTAAGATGCCACGCCACGCAAAATGCGAAACAAACAGCCACAGCACCGAAAAGTAAAGGAGCAAAAGAATAGCAAATGAATAAGGGATAAACAAGACAACAGGCAAGCTTGTCAAAAGCACAGTAGTAAGCATGGCAAGGTCATCTTTAAGATCCAAAAAGAAAAGATAAAAAGAATTTTTGATGATGGATTTTGTCGGCAAATCAACGCCCGCCAACATCATATAACCATAAAACGATGAGATCATTGTCACTAAAAAACCGATGGCTGCCAAAATACCAAGCACCATAAAGGGCATGGAGCCTTCCCCCGTGGTCAAATAAAAACCGGCGGCAAACGCGGTTATTGTCATTAAACTGTGGTAAACCAGCCCTGCGACTACACCCTTTTTAAAATTGCTTTTAAAAGTATGCCAAAAAACCCGCACAGGTTCGTACCCTCTGGCACACTGCCAGTCAACAAAGGCTTTTGAAAATGCAATTGTTGCGGGCCCTGCAATGAAAAAGGAAAGGAAGAAAACCACCAGGGTAAGGGGCAATGACCCGGCAGACAATAAAAAGAAGCCGAGAAGCAAAAATACGCTCAAGCAGGCAACATAGCAGAAGTTGAGCAGAAAAAGCTCTCCCCAGTTTTCTTTTACAATTTGGGCAAGCAGTTTTGCGCCGGTAGGGCGCTGGTCTTTACCGGGGGCCATACTTTCAGGAACAGGGCCTTTTTGACGAAAAAACATGCGGTACGCTCCTTTTAATTCTTTATTTTCAACTGTTTTATGTTTATGGCATAAAACGCAGTATGCGTTGTTCGGTAATAATGCAAGGGGCAACAAGGTCGTGCGGCCCCATCGGGATATTGGGCAAAAGAAAAACTTCGGGGCAAACCACCGCCCAGTGGAAACCGGCGTTTGCTAGATATCGGTCATAATAGCCGCCGCCATGGCCAAGCCGATGCCCGTTGGCATCACAGGCAAGGCAGGGGACAAGTGCAAAATCAATTTCTCCTTTTGGAATAACCGGGCAGTGGGGCCGAGGTTCTAAAATACCAAATGCCCCCGTATTTTTAAGGTCTGCGGCAGTGGTGATTTTCCTTGCCTGCATTTGACCGGGGCCGGTACAAAGGGGCACTGCAACCTGTTTGCCAACTGCAAGTGACTGTTGTATCAAGGGCAGCGTATCAGGTTCTTGCCCAGTGCCGACAAAGCAAAACAGCATACGTGCCTGCTGATATTCGGGTAACGCCGTTATCTGTGCGATTATTTTGGCAGAAAGCGATACCCTGTTTTGCGCGGCATACACAGATGAACCCTGTGTCTTTACCTGTTTGCGTAGCGCCGTTTTTTGTTCTGCGATATTCATTCCCGGTTCCTACCATTTTAAAAATTGTTGGTTTATGGTAAAATAAACTCTGCCATTTATCTTATCACACATTACAAAAAAGTGAAAGAGTGAAACCGGCAAATGACAAAGGAGCCCAAGATATGATTCGATTGATTGCAAGTGATATTGACGGTACGCTTTTGCCCCATGGGCAGCGGGAAATCAGCGATGAAATGTTTTCTTTAATCCAACGGCTACATGATGCAGGTATACGGTTTGTACCGGCAAGCGGCCGGCAATACCCCAGTATGCGGCGCTTGTTTGCCCCGGTGGCAGAACTATTGACCTATGTATGTGAAAATGGGTCGCTCGTGATGGAAGGCAGCGAGCCGCTATTTCAATCCGTGATTGACCGGCAAACCGGCCTTGCCCTGATTGCAGATATTGAGGCGCAGCCGGGGCTGGAAGTCTTGCTAAACTGCCGGCAGTCGTGCTATATTTCGCCGCGGGATGCTAGTTATGTACACCATATTCGGGATGTGCTTTGTAACCACACCCACACGGTAAACGAGTTTACACAGGTAGAAGAGCCATTTTTGAAAATTTCGGCATGGTGCACCGGCGGGGTCACCCCAGCACTAGTAGATTATTTCAAAAACCGCTGGGGCGAAACCATGAATGTTGCTGTTGCAGGTGAAAAGTGGATTGATATCACCCTTTCAGACAAAGGTGCTGCACTGGCACAGATTACGCAAAAGCATGGCATAAAGCCTGAGGAAATTATGGCGTTTGGGGATAATTTTAATGATATTACCATGCTGCAATATGCACAGCATTCTTACGCTATGGCAACAGCCGACCCTGTGGTGCTGGCACATGCTGCCCACCAATGTAATAGGGTTGAGGATGTAATTACCCTGTTGCTGAAATAATAAAAAAACAGCCCCGGCAGTGCAGCTTTTATTTGCTGCAAAACTGCCGGGGTCTGCTTTTTATTTATTCTACGGTAACACTTTTCGCAAGGTTGCGGGGCTTATCCACATCACAGCCTCGCAAAACTGCCATGTAGTAGGCAAACAGCTGCAGGGGTACCACCAGCAGCATGGGCATAAACAGCTCTTCATACCGTGGTAGGTTTACGACGTAGTCCGCCACATCGCCGGGCAAGTCGACACCTTCTTTGCAGAACAGCAGCACTTTTGCCCCACGGCTTTTAGTTTCTTTCACATTGCTGATGGTCTTTTCAAAAATGGCATCCTGTGTGGCAAGTGCGACTACTGGGGTGCCCTCCACAATCAGGCTAATCGTGCCATGCTTCAGCTCGCCCGCGGCATATGCCTCAGAGTGGATGTAGCTGATCTCTTTGAGCTTCAACGAGCCCTCTAGGCTGAGCGCATAGTCAAACCCGCGGCCAAGGAAGAATAGGTCTTCGCAGTTCATAAACAAAGAGGCGAGATGTTTGATTTCTTCGGTGTTTTCCAACAGGCCACTCAACAAATCGGGCAAACGTTCCAGCTCTTTGACATAACGGCGCACTTCAGTTTCCGTTAGGGTACCAAGCGCAAGTGCAAGCCGCAAAGAGAAGATATAAAGCACCGCAAGCTGTACACTATATGCTTTGGTGCTGGCCACGGCAATTTCGGGGCCTGCATAGGTATACATCACATAATCAGCGGCGCGTGCAATAGAAGAGCCAACTACATTGACAATTGCCAGCGTTTTAGCGCCTTTTTCTTTTGCCAGTTTCAGCGCTGCAAAGGTATCCAGCGTCTCTCCGCTTTGCGAAACGATAATCACAAGGTCTTTTTTGCCAATGATGGGGTCACGGTACCGAAATTCAGAGGCGATGTCCACGTCGGTGGGGATTCTGCAAAGCCGCTCGATTGCGGTTTTGCCCACCATGCCAGCATGCATTGCGGTGCCACAGGCTACAATATGGATATGCTCAATATCGCGCAGGGCTTCGTTGGTCAACTCCGGGATATGCAGCTCCGGTAGCCCATCCTCCAGCCGTGAGTTAATGGTGGCGGCCATGGCGCGTGGCTGC
>JAQVCK010000266.1 GCA_028689835.1 Pygmaiobacter sp.
GGGTGGAATTAAAATCGCCCAGTACCGAGAGGTCAGAAAAGCTTTCGTTCATAATCACAATAAGGTTTGGCTTTTGGCCATTCGGCAACGTTTCTTTGGCGTAAGCCTGTTTGGGGTCGGTCTCATTTTCGGCAATGATTTGTTGTACATTTGAGACACTGTAATCTTCTGGTGTGGTAATATGCAGGTATTTTGTGCTATACGCAAGCGATAGCAGCATGCCGTTTTCTTCAAAGGCAATATTCTGGTTCCAAAGATAATCACTAATTTTAAGGCTGTTTAAAAATGCGGTGTTAGAAAACACCAAGGCAAACGCCGTAAGTGCTGCCACGCAGCCACCCCGTGCAGCCCAGCGGGCTTTTTTGCTTTCTACCTGCCAAGTGGCAAGGCCTGCGAGCAAAAAGATAAAAATCAGCAGCAAAGTACCGGTGAAGAAGTAAAAGTCGAACGGGTATTCATATCGGTCGGATACAGCGGCGGCTGTGCGAATATTGTAAAGGTCAAGTGCCGAGATAGGGGTACCGCGGAAGATGCGCACTGCGCTGTTTGCAAAAGCCATGATGTACAAAATAACAGCGGTAATCCGAATAGAGCGTGAAAACCGGCTGGTGATGGAATAAAAAACCCATAGTATCAGCCAAACCAAGAGAAAATTAAATAGAATGGCATAGGAGTGCACAGAAAACAAGTTGTTAACATCAAAGGTTTCCATCATGATAAGTAGTGGCAACGAACTAGCAATGAAGACGACAAGCGAGACTGTTTTTCGCAGCGAAACAGCAAGATGAAACTCTGTTAGCAGCAATGCCACAATAGCGAAAACCAGCAAAAAGGACCCCACATAATACGTGGTTTGAAACCCGTTGCTTCCATAATAAAAAAGATCGCGTGAAAGCAACAAAAAAATCAAAGCGCCGACGCTGAAAACCAGCGCAAGCGCACGGCGAAAAACAGATTTTGTCAGGGTGCAAACCCCACCTTGCGGTAAATGCAAAACTAAACAACTCCTTAAAATATGCCTTAAAAAACGGCAGCTATTGCCTATAAAAATACCACACCTGCCCCCAAAAGTAAAGAAAATGAAAAGTCGAAAAAGGGCAAAAAGGTAAATGCGAATAAAACAAAACGGACATTTTATTACTCGGCGCCAGCGACGCTATGCCAGCGCAACACCAATTCTTCGCAACCGGTGTCAGGGTCGGTTTGCTCTTTCATTAAGGTAAATCCATTTTTTTGATAAAAATGCAGCGCTGTTTCATTTTGGGTATAAACTTTCAATTGCAATACGGGGCAACGCTGCTTTGCGGCATTCAGCAGGGCGGTGCCGTGGCCCTTGCCCTGGCAACTGGGGCCAACAAACAAAGCCCCAATTTCGCACGGGCTACTAAAGCTCAAAAAGCCCTCAATCACATCATCCACTTCTGCCAGCAAAGTTGTTACCGTTGGTAATAAGTCATGGTAGACGGTACGGTAGGCGCTGATCCAATAATCCTCTGCAATAAAAGGGTGCGCTTTGATGGTACTGGTCAGCCAAAGTGCGGCAACTTTTTCGCGGTCGGCTGGCTCATAATTACGTATTATCATGTTGCGGCTCCTAAAAAATTAGAAATTTGCCCGGTATAAGCGCGATAAGCGCTGGGCAGGCAGTAGTCATCAGCCAGTTGCTGTGGGTCTACAAAGACAACGCCGTCGCACTGCCCGCCCACGCTAGCGGTGTAACCCTGCATCTGCCATTCAATATGTGTGAAAATATGCTTTGCCTTGCCTGCATCTTGTAAACTGGCTACTGTAAACCCTAACGAGACAAGGGCTTGTTCTGCTTCATCTGGTGACAGATGACCCGGTTTGCCGGGCAAGCCCCATAGCCCGCGCAGCAGGCCGGTAGATGGGCGTTTTTGTACCCCAACACGGCCGTTTTGAAACAGTAAGAAAACAGTGTGTTGTTCAACACGGCGTGCTTTTTTTGGGGCCTTGCGCGGCAACTGTGCGGTAAGGCCCTCTGCTTTTGCACGGCACAGAGGGGCAAGGGGGCATGCTTCACAGTGCGGTGCACCATTGGGCAGGCATATCATGGCACCCAGCTCCATCAGCGCTTGATTAAAGTCCCCCGGGCGGTTTGCAGGCAGTATTTGTGTCAGGGCTGCCCCCATGTTGCGTTTTACTTCTTCACGGGCAATATCGGCTTCACTTGCCAGCACACGGCTAAGTACCCGCAATACATTGCCATCCACGGCGGGCACGGCAAGGCCAAAGGCAATACTGCTGATTGCCCCCGCAGAATAACGCCCAATGCCGGGTAGCGTTTGCAATGCGTCAAAATCGGCAGGCAACTGGCCACCGTATTCGTCCATTACCACGCGCGCCGCCTTTTGCAGGTTGCGCACCCGGTTATAATAGACAAGGCCCTCCCACAGCTTGAGAAGTTGCTCTTCCGGTGCGGCGGCAAGGTCGGCAATGGTGGGCAGGCTGGCGATAAAACGCTCAAAATATGGGGTTGCAGCTTCAACACGAGTCTGCTGCAACATAATTTCAGACAGCCAAACATAATAGGGCTGGGGGTCGGTGCGCCAGGGTAGCACCCGGTTGCCGGCATCGTACCAACGAAGCAGAGGGATAGGGATTTGCCCCAGTAAAGGCAGCTCTTGTTCAAAAGGG
>JAQVCK010000267.1 GCA_028689835.1 Pygmaiobacter sp.
ACCTCTGCCCGCCCGCGGGGGCGCGGCCGGTGTTCTTCCACGCGCTCAACACCCGTGTTTCGCTGTTAAAGCTCATCCCCGGCGCTTCGGCAGAGCTGCTGGGCGTGCTGCTGCGGCAAAGCGACGCCGTGGTGCTGGAAAGCTTTGGCGTGGGCGGCGTGCCGGAGTACGGCGGTTATTTTGAGACGATACGCGACGCTGCCGCCGCGGGCAAAACGATTGTGATGACAACGCAGGTGCCCAACGAGGGCAGTGACCTTGGCGTATACATGGTGGGGCACGCACTAAAGGGTACCCCCGGTGTGCTGGAAGCCTACGACATGACCACCGAAGCCGTGACTGCCAAGCTGATGTGGGTGCTGGCACAAGCAACGGCGCAAAGGGAAGTAAAGCGGCTGTTTTACACCCCCATTGCCGCCGATATTTTGTGTGCGGAAGAATAAATAAAAGGGGTGAATGCAGTGTCACAGAGTGAATGGATGCCAATCAGCATGGTGGTGCTGGACTGCCGTGACCCCGCCACCCTTGCCGGGTTTTACCTAAAGCTATTGGGCTGGCAGCTGGCGGATGAAGAGCCGGGCGGCGGCTGGGTGGACATTGCCTGCCCCGGCGGCGGCGCAAAGCTGGCGTTTCAGCGCGATGAGGATTACGCCCCGCCGCAGTGGCCGGCGCCCCCGCCCGCGCCCCAGCAGATGATGCATTTGGATTTTGAGGTGCCGGATACCGCCGCGCTGCACAAAGCGGTAGAGCACGCGCTGTGCTGTGGCGCAAAAAAAGCGCCGGTGCAGTTTGACGAAACGCACTGGGTCACCCTGCTGGACCCTGCCGGCCACCCGTTTTGCTTTGTGGTGGCGCCGGCGGTAACAAAATAAAAAAGGCGCCCTGCTGATATGGTCAACATACCATACAGGCAGGGCGCCTTTTGGTTTGCCAGCGGGGTACCGGCACCGGTTTTATGCGGCCCGGCCCGGTAATATTGTAAATAAATGGTGACAAATTGCGGCACATTGTTGCACTGGGCAACCACAGCAAAGATTTGACAACCGGTGCGCTGTTCGCGCCGGGGGCATGCGCTTACAATAAAAGCAGAAAATGCCGGGCCCACGCTGGCCGGGCAAATGCTTTTGTGAGGAGCCTTGAAACTTATGCAATACGGTCATTTTGACAATGAACACCGGGAGTACGTCATTGACCGGGTCGATTTGCCCACCAGCTGGACAAATTACCTTGGCACCGAAAAAATGTGCGCGGTCGTTAACCACACCGCGGGCGGGTATGTGTTTTGCGGCAGCGCCGAATACCACCGCATCACGCGGTTTCGGGCAAACAGTGTGCCGATGGACCGCCCGGGGCAGTACGTCTACCTGCGCGACGACGACACCGGCGATTACTGGAGCGTCAGCTGGCAGCCGGTGGGCAAGCCGCTGGCGGAGGCACACTACACCTGCCGCCACGGGCTTAGCTATACGGCATACGAATGCGAGTACAGCGGCATTGCCGCGGTGCAAACGCTGTTAATCCCGCGCGGCGAAGAAGTGGAAATTTGGGACCTGCGGCTTGAAAACCGCTCGGGCCGCGCGCGGCACATCAGCGTGTTCAGCTATGCCGAGCTGTCGTTTCACCACATCGACATGGATAACCGCAATTTCCAGATGAGCCTGTACGCCGCGGGCAGCAGCTATGCCGATGGCGTGATTGAGCAGGATTTGTATTATGAAGAAGACGGCTACCAGTACTTTACCGCCACCTTTCAGCCGGACAGCTTTGACGCGGTGCGCGAGCAGTTTATCGGCCCCTACCGCACCGAGACAAACCCCATCGGAGTCGAAAAGGGCGTATTGAACGGCAGCACGGCGCTGGGCGGCAACCAGTGTTGCGGGCTGCACCACCGGTTACAGCTTGCCGCGGGCGAAGTGTGGCGCGGTGCATTTTTGCTGGGGGAGGGCCGCCGCAGCGAAGGGCTGCGCGTGCGCGAAAAATATACAGCCCCCGCCGCGCGCGATGCGGCGCTGGCCGAGCTGCGGCTGTATTGGCAGGCCAAATGCGACGCCTTGACGGTGTGCACCCCCAACGAAGCGATGAACACGATGCTGAACACCTGGACGCTGTACCAGAGCGAAATTAACGTGATGTTCAGCCGGTTTGCCAGCTTTATTGAGGTAGGCGGGCGCACCGGCCTTGGTTACCGCGACACCGCGCAGGACGCAATGACAGTGCTGCACTCAAACCCCGCAAAATGCCGCGAGCGCATTTTGCAGCTGATGCAGGGCCTCGTCAGTGAGGGGTATGGGCTGCATTTGTTTAGCCCGGAATGGTTTGAAGAGCAAAAAAAGCAAAGCTTTAAAAGCCCCACGCTCATCCCGATGCCGGGCGCCGAGCAGCGGGTGCACGGGCTGAAAGATGCCTGTAGCGACGACGCGCTGTGGCTGGTGGCCACGGTGGCCGACTATGTGAAAGAAACCGGCGACGACGCGCTGCTTGATTTAATGGTGGGCTATGCCGACGGCGGCAAGGGCACGGTTTACGAGCACCTGCTGCGCATTTTAGATTTTTCGGCCCGCATGGTGGGTGCGCACGGTATTTGTAAGGGCCTTAGGGCAGACTGGAACGACTGCTTAA
>JAQVCK010000077.1 GCA_028689835.1 Pygmaiobacter sp.
TGCCGGGCTGCCAGGCAATGCCATCCACCGAGTATTCCTGCCCGGGCACACTGCCGGAAACCGTCAGCGTGGTATCGGTGCTGCCGGCAATCGTCGGCTGCTGCGGGGCAGCGGGGCGGGTGGGCGTGTGCAGGGTTGTGGCCATGCCGGGCAGGCTGCCTGCCGTGGCGGCCTTGCGGATGATATAGGTTGTGCCGGGTTCCAGCGGTAGCTTGCCGCCGTTACCGAGCTGCCAGCCGGTTGCGCCGGTGGGGTCGGTGGTGTACTCGTAATCAGCAGGCACGGGGTGGGTTGTTTGCTCGCCCGCATAGTCAATGCCAAGCGTGGGGGCCGCCGGGGCGGGGGCAATGGTGCCTATCTGCTCGGGGTTGCTGGGTTCTGCGGTGGCGGTGGCCTTGGTGCGC
The DNA here is from genome assembly GCA_028689835.1 of Pygmaiobacter sp. Lineage (GTDB taxonomy): Bacteria > Bacillota > Clostridia > Oscillospirales > Ruminococcaceae > Pygmaiobacter. The sequence continues at coordinate 405 of JAQVCK010000077.1, forward strand.
ACCAGCACCTCGCCGGGTACAAAGGCAACGCCGCTTGCGGCGGTCTGCCAGGTTTTGCCGCCGTCCAAGCTGTACTCGTACTGGTCGCCAAGGCCCGCAAAGGTGCCCTGCGCCACGTCAAAGGTGACGTTGCTGCCCGCCAAATCGGCCGCGGGCTTTTTGGTAATGGTCGCCTTGGCGGTGGCGGTGGTGGCGGTCAGGGTGTAGTTCGCGCCCCAGCTGCCGCCCAGCGCAATGCCGGTGGCGGTGGCAACCGCCATACAGTGCCACCGCCGCGCGCCATTTTGGGTTGGCCCAGGGCAATTCATTTCGCGGCGGCGTTCCGTACGGGCCGATGCCCTCATCGGCCCGGGAATTACCGCCACCCTGCGGGTCGATGTGGGCATCGACCCCTACAATGGATTCAATCGCGCGGTTTTTTAGGTAAACCTTGCAAATCCCCTGTAGGGCAAGGGCTCTGCTCTTGCCGAACCTGCCGGGGGCCACACGCCCCCCGCGAAACCTGCGGCCCTTCGTCAATACCCTGTAGGGCCGTGCTTTGCGCGTCCGGGGGCGGTGGCAACCGCCATACGGTGCCACCGCCGCGCGGCATTTTGGGTTGGCCCGGGGCAATTCATTTCGCGGCGGCGTTCCGTAGGGGCCGATGCCCTCATCGGCCCGGGAATTACCGCCACCCTGCGGGTCGATGTGGGCATCGACCCCTACAATGGATTCAATCGCGCGGTTTTTTAGGTAAACCTTGCAAATCCCCTGTAGGGCAAGGGCTCTGCTCTTGCCGAACCTGGCGGGGGGCGGAAAGGTTACCCGGGGGCCACAGCCCCCCCACAGGCGGCATTGAAAACGCCCACAACCATTGTGCAACCCCGCGGGCCACCATAAACATCCACGGCAAGAGCAGAGCCCTTGCCCTACGGAACCCTGCCGGGGGCCACACGCCTCCCGCGAAACCTGTGGCCCTTCGTCAATACCCTGTAGGGCCGTGCTTTGCACGTCCGGGGGGCGGTGGCAATCCCGGCCCGCCGGGGCCGCGCCGCCCCCTACAAAACCGCCGCGATTTTTCTACCGCCGGGGCCACCGCCGGGGCCGCTACCCTCGGTGATGCCGCGCATAATTTTGGCAATGCACGCCGGCTTGATGCTTGGTTGGCAACTGTGCATACAGCGCCTCCTCTCTCGTTTTTAGGTGTTCTGCTAAAAGCATTTCGCAATCTCGGTATCGCCTTTGCGATGCGCGGTTTTTCCGTTCTTGCGGTTCTTGGCGCTCTTGTTTTTCTTGTTCTACGCGCTACAAAATGTTGGTTTTCTCGAAAGATAATTTTACACATCTAGTATTATACCAAACCCAATTGCATTTTGTCGTCCACCCAAAGGATGGGCATCTTTTTAGCCCTTTTTTTCATGTTTTTTTAAAATTTTTTTGATTTTTTTGATTTTTTCTAAAATTGGCAAAAAACCCTGCCGGCCCCGCCCTTTTGCGGCGGCAAACCCCTGCTCACCTTGCACCCGCCCACCAGCCGTGGCATGGCTGCCCGCAAAGCGGTAGCGCTGTAGGCAGCCCAAAAAACAAGCCCAAAAACCGGCTTCTGCCATGCGCGGGTTCCCTGCGGGGGGTTGGTTGTGATGCCCCCATAATAAGAAAAGACCGCTCTTTTTGGAGCGGCCGGAGCGGTCAAAATTAAAATGTCAGATATATTTCGTGTAGTTTTGTGTGCCGTGGAAAATTCGTGCAATGATGATTTGCTGCTGCTCTTCGCGCACAAGGCAAAGCGCAACATACTTGCCAATCAAAAAGCGGCGATAGCCACGCGCCTGCAATTCGGGAGCCAGTGCGTGGCTATACATCTGCGGATGCTCTGCGAGTTCGCCACACACCGCAGCGTACGGATTCAAAAAGTTGCCAACTGCCTGCGGTGAACCAAATTGCACATTCAAATAGTCCAGAATGCGGGCAAGGTCACTTTCCGCCGCGGGGGTCAAAAAAACTTCATACGCCATATTTCGCTTTCGCCTCGCGCAACACGGCATTTGCGGGGCGCAGCAACCCCGCATCCATTTGGGCTTCCGCTACGGCCAATTTGGCTTCAACATCAGCCATTACTTTTTGGCGCTCGTAGGCTTCCATACTCATAATAACCATGTCGCCGTACCCGTTTTTTGTGACAAAAATCGGTTCGGCATTCTCGTGGCAGCGCTGTGAGATTGCGTTGGTGTTCTTCAAATCACGAATCGGGATGATTTCCGGCATATACGCCACCTCTTTTGTGGCACAATTATACCACAATAAAGCCGCGCCATCAATACCCTGCCGCCCCCCAATTCCCTTGCCGTTTCCGCCGCCGCCCTTACCCGCGCCGGTTCCCACTGTTCCGCGCATCCGCCGCCCGCCCCGGCAAAACGCACCGAACCAATAATAAAAACAGCACAAAAATCGGCACAAGCGCGGCAATGCAAGCAGCCGCGCTTTGTGCCGTATCGGCAATGGCCGTTGAAAGATAGACGGAGAGCGGGTACTTCTCTGCGGATTTTATATAGGCCATTGGCTGTTCAAGCAAGTTCCAGTTTTCGGCAAGTGCAATCAAAACCAACACCGAAAGCTCGCGCTTGCATTCCGGCAGCACAATGCGCCAAAGGGTGATCGCCCATCCGGTGCCCTCCAACGCGGCGGCTTCTACCATTTCATTGGGCAGGTTGGAAAACCCATGCCAGAGCAAAACCGTGCCCAAGGGGGAAAATATCCCGGGCAGAATCAAGGCCCACAGCGTATCAAGCAAGCCGCAGGTGCGCAAAAGCAAATACTGCGGCAGCAAAACGCACAGGCAAAGCACCGCCAAGGCAATTTGCAGCAGCGCCTTTTTTATCCAAGCTTTATAAGGGTTGTGTTTAATCATCGGCTATCCCCCGCTTTTTCGCAATCCGCCATACCACTGCGCAAGCGCCCGCCACGGCTGCAATGAGCAAAACGGAGGCCGCGGCAAGGCGTGGGTAATTCATATTTGCAAAATTGTTGTACAAAAAATGTTGGATTCCATAGAGGTGGCTATCGGGGTGCGTGCCCCACAGCAAGTAGTTCTCTCGGAAAATTTTGAAGCTGTTCAAAAAGGCAACCAGCGCGCTTGCCCCCACCGCCGGGGCAATCAGTGGCAGCTTGATGCACCAAAACACCTGCCAGCCGTTTGCCCCACAGGATGCTGCCGATTCTATCATCTCACGCGGAATCTCGTGCAGTGCCGCGGATAAAATCAAAATGGTATAGCCGCTGCTTTTCCACAAAAACAGCCCCACTTGAAGCAGAAGCGCTGCGCCTTGCCCAAGGTTTGCCACCGGCCATACGCTTTGCGCCAGCAAAACCACGCAGGCTGCCGGAACCATGGCAGGGAAAAACAGGGTTGCCTTTTGCCCACGGGCGAACAGCCTTTCGCAAAGTAGCGCAATGAGGATGCCCAGAATGAGATTGAGCGGCAGCGAAACACCCCAAAACAGCAAGGTGTTTTTTGCCGCCAACCGAAAGGCCGCATTGCCAAATAAATCGGCGTAGTTTTGCAAGCCAACAAAAACATTGCCCATCCCCTGGTGTACGCTGCGCCATAGCGCCATCAAAAACGGAAGGAAATAAAGGCCAAAAACGCCTGCCAGCGTGGGGATGCAAAAGCACACGCCTTGCATCTCTTTTTTATTTTCCATGCTTAGGGTAAGCCTTGGTGCGTGTTTGCAAAATTTTTTCATCGTTTTTGTTTCCTGTAGTTATGGGTGTTTACGGGTGCGCCAGCGCCTACTCATCCAAGTAAAGCTGTAGGCGTGGTTCAATTTGGTTGACCAGTTCGTCCAGTGAAATTTCGCCGTACAAATAGCGGTCATACAGGCTGTTCATCAAATCGTCGCCATCGGCATTTGTACCGATGTTGACGGCATGGTCCCAGATGTTTTGCAGGTACACCGCATCGATGCCACCGCACAGCCTGGCCAGCGTTGCCACATCGGCCTCGGCCAGCGCTGCGCCGTATTCTTTGCGCTGCTCGGCTACCTCCGCATCGGATAGCTCCTCCAGCGCAACGCCGTTTTCGTTAAAATAAGCCTGCTTTTCTTCCTCGGTTGGGTAATACCACCACGTATTCCAATAAAACTGCCGCACACTCTCTAGCCCTGCGCCAAGGCTGCTTTTGCGCACAGCCAGCGTAGGCATACTACCCGGCCAGGCAGCGGCGCTCTGCTGCGGTTCCGCCAGCAGATAGCTTAATAGCGCCGCAGCGGCCTGCGGGTTGGCCGTATTGGCGTTGATGGCCGCGTAGTTATCCACCACGGCGGTGCTGCCGCCATTCTCATTGGGCACCGGCAAAAACGTGATGCTCTCGCCCCGGTCAGCCAGCGCCCATGCGGTTTCCATCTGGCAATCGGCCCGGTTTGCATCCAGCAGCCGCGTGCCGGCGGCAAGGCGCGCTGCCTCTTGGCAGGCAAAGTTACCGCTGCCGTCCACATTAAATTCGTTCTTAAAATTTTCCCGCCCCTGGTTCCATGCGGCGGTAAAATTTTCACGGTCAAGCGTCAGCATCCGGCGGGAGATATCGCCCGAAAAGTTGACCTGCCCCGCCACGTAATCCAGCACGGGCAGCGCCATGTTGGTGGTTTGGAACACTTCGTTGTAGGAGGGTTCGCCGGTTTCGGCATAGATTTGCGCCAGCGCGGCATAAAAGGCAGCGGTGTTTTGCAGGGCCGCCGTTTCATCAAAGCCACAGCGCTCCAGCGTTGCAGCTGCGGCCACCGCCACCGGGATACTGAAGGCGAGCGGCACCACATATTGCCCGCCATCCACCTGCCCGGCAGCCATCAGCCCCGGCCAAAAATCCGGGCCATCCACATCCGCCCCACAGGCGGCCAGCAAGGCTTTGCAATCCAAAAAGGAGCCATTTCGCATCGCCTTTTGCATATCGGGGAACGGCTGAATGCCCGAGTGTCGCCAGCCGAGCAAAAACACATCCGGCCCGCCGCCGGACATAATTTCTGTTTCCAGCTGCATAATCGTTGCCTCGCGCACACCGTCCGGGTCGTCACCGATAGGCGGTGTGCAGTAGTCCACGGTAAGCGCCGGGTTTTCGGCCTCAAACTGCTTGAGCGCCAACCAAACCGGGTAGTCATCCGTGTACGGGCGTTCCAAATAAACAGTCAGCGTGCCGGTCAGCTTGGGGGTTGGGGTGGGTGGTGCCTGCTCCGCCGTGGCCGTTGCGGTGGGCGGCGGTGTGGGCGCCACCGTTTTTACCCCGCAGCCGCTATAAAAAAGGGTACACAAAACCAAGCCTGCCAAAAAACAGGCTATTTTCTTTGGATTCACTTGTTACTCCTTATCTGTAATTGGATTTTAGGGGATTTCGGGGGATTTTAGGAAATTTCAAAAAATTTTAGGGCGCAAAATCACCGCCGAGGTAGGCGGCCGGGTACCACCTTGCCGGGTTATACAAAATGCCGTCAATCGAAACCTGATAGCGGCACATAGACCCACTCGCATCGCCCGAGCTGCCAACCGTGGCAATCACCTGCCCGGCGTGCACCGTATCCCCCGGCTGCACATAAAGCGTTTCGCAGTGGGTGTAGCAGGTGGATATATCCGGGCTGGTGCCATGCACCAAAATCACCGTTTGCCCGTAGCTTGGGTTGATTTCCGCGTTGCTATCCGAGGTTGCCAACACAACGCCATCTGCCGCCGCCACAATTTCCGTTTGCGGTTCGGCCACAATGCAAAGCCCAGTGTCCTGCGCGCGGGAGCAATAGCTGCACCCCGGCACCGGCCACGCCAAATCCATCACCGCTTCGGGGGCGGCAAGCGGCCCCGTTTGGGATTTTCCGGTGGGCAAAAAGTCTTCTGCATGGGCAAGGGCACCGCGCAGCAGCGTAGCACCCCGCGCCGTGCTTTGCAGGGTGCTTTCGCATAGGGCAGAGGCCAGTACGCAAGGGAGCAAAAGCAGCACCGCAAGCAGCGCCGCAAACCGCTTTTGCTGTTTGTTGGGCAACGTGTGCCGCAACGCCAACAGCCGAACCGAGAGCCGCCTGCCTTTTTGTGAGAGCGCGTAAACGGCATCCATCGAAATAGGCTCCGCCAGTTTTAGCAGCAGCGCGCCGTAAGCCTTTCGCTCGTTTGCGTTCATGTTTGTCGTCACAAGCGAATCGCAGTCCATCTCGCACACTGCGTCCATCCTGCGTTTTAAGGTATAGGCCAACGGGTTAAACCAATGCAGCAAGCAGGTGCATTCTGCGGCCGCTTTGATCCACAAATGCGCGCGCCGAATATGGAAAAGCTCGTGCCGGATGGCAAGCTCCTCCGCCCATTCGGGCAGTGGCCTCTGCGGCAAATAAATGGCCGGGTGCAACAAGCCATACGCAAAGGGGGAGCGGATATCCGGGAGTTCATATACCGGTATCTCTTTTTTGAAGGGCAGCGCAGCGCATATTTTTTGGAACCGCGCCTGCCTTGCCCCGCTTGCAAGCGGCGTTCGCTTGCTTTGAAGATGCCGTGAAAAGCGGCGCAACCGCACGGCCAGCAGCAACAGCGAAGCAAAAACCCCTGCCAGCCACAGGATGGGCACAAGCGGCAGCATGTTGGCAACCGGCGAGAAGGTGGCAAATTTAAGCGCCCCATCCGCCAATGCCTGCGGTGGCCCAGGCACGGCGTGAAACGCCAACGGGGCGCCGGGTGCCAAGGGAACCGGCCGGCCCCCAAAAAGGACGGCAAACCGTGGCGAAACCGGCAGCAAAAAGAATGCCATGGCAATGCCCCACGCCAATAAGCCGGAAAAACGCTTCCCCCGCCGCGAAAAGGCCGCTTGCAGCGCCATCAGCAAAAGGGTTGCTGTGCTTCCCATCAGGGTAAGCGGCAGCAGCAGCCCATAAAAGAACCTGCTCATTTCCATTCTCCGTCTAATATTTTTTTGAGCTCCGCACAGTCCGCCGCCGATAGGGAGCCTTGCTCCGTTAAGCTGGCAATCAAATTGCTCATCTTGCCGCCATACAGCTCGTTCACCAGGCTTTGCGTTTCCTCCCGCGCATACGCTTCCTTCGATAACAGCGGGGTATAAAAACGCATTTTCCCGCGCTTTTCGGTGGCAAGCAGCCCTTTTTCGCACATCCGTTTTAAAAAAGTCAGCACCGTAGGCGCTTTCCACCCCCGCGCTGTGCTCAGCGCAGATAAATCGCCGCTGGTTGCAGGGCCATCCTTCGCCCATATCCTTTGCATAATTTCATACTCGGTAGCCGATAGCTTCATCCCAATTCCTCCCCCTCCACGGTTTTCTACATCTTGTCTAATTTTAGCAAGGCCCCCTGCCCTGCCCGCACGCCAGGCCCCACGGCCCACCTTTGGGGCCACCGCTATCCGCTGAACGCCCCTGGCCAGTGTCCTTTTTTGCTAGGCCGGCGCAAACGGAAAGATGGTTTGCAAACCCACCGCTACCACGGTATACTTTACCGTAGAACACGAAACCATTTGCCTGCCCGGCGGCGAGCTTTGGCGGGCAAAAAAGCTTACAATTCACTTTAATTTTTGGAAGGGAGGGCAGCCGGCAACACCCCGGCTGCGTACAGAGATGCTTCGACAATTTGAAACCCATACCATCCGCCCACAGCAGGAGCTGAGTGAAACACTGTGGCAATTCCGCGCCTTGCAGGGGGCGCTGGCCGGTGTGGCCACGGCGGCGGTTGTCCCCTCCTGCTGGGAAACACTGCCCGGCTACGAGGCCTACCGCGGCGAGGGAATTTACAGCCGCAAATTTACCGCCGGGGGCAACCTGCGGCTTGAATTTAAGGGGGTCAGCCACACAGCATCGGTGCGGCTTGATGGCACGCCCATCGCCCACCATTACAATGCCTACACCCCCTTTGCGGCAATCGTGCCCGGCGTGCCGGCCGGCGAGCATACGCTGGAGGTGCAGGTGGATAACCGCTTCAGCCCGGCTTCGGCCCTGCACACCCCCAACGATTACACCACCTACGGCGGCATCATCCGCCCTGTTGCGCTGGAGCAGCTGGGAGATTATTACATCAAGTGGGTACACTACACGCCGCAGCGGCAAGGCGGCCTGTGGCAGTGTGCCGTGGAGGCCTGCGTTTGCGCGGTGGCGGATGCCCCGGCGGCGGCCATGGCGGTTGAAATTACAATCGATGGCACCGCGCTTGTTTTGCCGCTAAATGCACCGCAAACGCCCGGGCAGGAATGCCGCGTGGCCGGCGTTTGGCAGCCGAATCAGCAGCCCGCTGCCTGGTCGCCACAAGCGCCGCGCCTATACACCGCCACGGCGCGCTTGCTGCAAGGTGGCAGCGCGGTGGATGACCTGATTGACCGCATCGGCTTCCGTGAAATCCGCCTGGAGGGGCGGCAAATTTTGCTCAACGGCGAACGCATTTGCATCAAGGGCTTTTGCCGCCATGAGGATATGGCCGGGTTTGGCTGTGCGCTGCCGGTGCAGGCCATGCAGCGCGATTTGGCGCTGATGAAGGACATGGGTGCAAATTCGGTGCGCACCACCCACTACCCCAACGATGAGCGCTTTTTGGATTTGTGCGATGCGCAGGGCATTTTGGTTTGGGAAGAAAACCACGCGCGCGGCTTGGGGGAGGCGGATATGCGCAACCCCAACTTTGCGCCGCAGTGCGAACAGTGCAACGCCGAGATGGTGGAAAACCACTACAACCACCCCAGCATCTACATTTGGGGCATTTTGAACGAGTGCGCCTCTGAAACCGAATATGGCCGCGGCTGCTACCAAAAGCAGCTGGCACAGCTGCGCAGCCTTGACAAAAGCCGCCCTCTCAGCTTTGCCACCTGCCGCTTTGCCCACCAGCCCGATGGCAGCGAGGTGACGGTGAAAGATATCTGCATGGATTTGCCGGATGTGGTGGCCTACAACATTTACCCGCTGTGGTATTTTGATATCGATGTTTCCGCTTTTTTGCGGCAGTTGCATGGCGGCATTGAAGCAACGCCGGGTGCCGGCAAGCCCTTCCTGATCAGTGAGGTTGGCGCCGGGGCGGTGTACGGCTGCCATGACCCGGGCCTTTGCAAATGGAGCGAGGAGTACCAGGCCGATGCGCTGGAAAAACAGCTGACCGCCATCCTTGCCGACCCCTTGTGCAGCGGCGTGTACATTTGGCAGTTTGGCGATGTACCCGTCAGCCGCGAATGGTTTGCGGCGCGCCCGCGCAGCCACAACAACAAGGGCGTGGTGGACGAGCACCGCCACCGCAAGCTGGCCTATGCAACGGTAAAACGCATTTTTACAGCAGAAGCGCAGGCAAAGCCCTGCGCAAAATAAGCAGTTTGTTTTGCCAAACGCCGCGGCTTCAAGCAGCGCAAGCGCAAGCATATTGGCGTTTTTCAGCAAAGCTGCGGGCTATCGGGGTGGCCACAAGCATTGCTTGCCGGTATTGCAATGCCGGGAATTACGAGCTTTTATACTTGACTGTGACATCAATCTCTTGTATCATAGTTAGCATAAGCTAACGCCCAAGAAAAGAGGTACAATTGTGTATGCTTCAAACCAATATCTAAACGCGTTGTATCATGATCTCTTTTCCAATTCTCCACAAACCGTATCGGTTGATATTCCGTTAGGCATGGGAACCGGTTATATTTCACAGACAACTACGAAACAAGGCGTTGTACTGTCCGATTGGAACATGAACTATTTAACCGATATGAACGTACAGGGGTTACATAGTGAGGAATATTTGCAAATCATTTTCTGCCTGAATGAAGGTATCTCATGGAATATAGCAAATGAACGGAAGGCTATTACCATACAAAAGGGTGAATCCTGTATTTATCGTGGACATGGAAAAACAGAGTATATGTGCTATGGGAAAAATAGTGACTTTCTCTTTAAGAGTATAAAATTACCTGTAAATTATTTTACCCAAATCCTGCATGAACATTTTGAAAGCAGTGAAATTGATGCTTATGAAAAAAAGTTGCTGGATGGAATATCCAAGGTAAAAACTACACCCTATATGGATCATATTTGGGCGGAGATAAAAGACTTTTCCCAATATCGCGGGGGCTTGGGCTACTTATATTTAGAAAGTAAAACCCTTGAAATGCTTTCGGTATATTTAAGTGAAGTGTTGGAAATCAGCATATTAGCTTCTGGACAAACAGACATATCAAGAACGGATCGTGATGCTATTCTTGAAGCGAAACGTATTATAGACAGCCAACTTGCGTACGCTCCGAGTTGTGAAATGCTTGCAAGAGAAATCAATTTGAGTACTTCTAAACTCACAAAAGGGTTTCATGCGATGCTTGGTACATCGGTCCATTCCTATATTATCGACCAACGATTGGAAAAGGCTGCCAGTCTGTTGTTAGAAAGCACCTTGAACGTTAGTCAGGTTGCTGCCTGTGTGGGGTATTCGAAGCCGAGCAATTTTGCAGCAGCGTTTAAGAAAAAATATGGAGTGGTTCCCAAATACTATAAAGATCAAAAAACGGTGCGACAGAAATGAAATAAATACTGTTTTTGGGTAGTATCCGATTGCTTTTGGGTTTTATAGTAAAATAAAGTAAGGTAAAATAATTGGCGTGATTAGAAAAAACTAACTACGCCAATTATATTTTATTGTCTATGAAATTAGATAAGAAGGGAGCAATGATATGATTTCTACACAAACAAATGCAAAAAAAACAAGAGGCAGAGTTGGTATAGCCGCAATTTCAACATTGGTAATTATGTGTTCTATGCTCACGGCATGTGGTGGAACAACAAAAATGAACAGTGATTTTGCCGGAGGAGATGGGAGCGTAAGTTCGCCTTATCAGATTGAAACAGCGGAACAACTGGATAAAGTAAGGGAGCATCTTGACAGCAGCTTTATCCTTGAATCTGATATTGATCTTTCCAGCTACGACAATTGGAGTCCGATTGGGACCTTTGAATCTCTATCAGATAAACCTGAAGATGCCGAAGTGCCAAATCCAGAGGTGGCCTTTACGGGAAACTTTGATGGAAACGGTCATATGATTTCCCATGTGACAGTCAATGAACCACAGTCCATGGCAGTGGGATTGTTCGGGTGTGTTGCAGGAACGGAAACTGCGCCAACTTCGATAAAGAATCTCAAAGTCTCTGATGTATCTATAACAGGCGGCTACCTGGTCGGTGGTGCTGCAGGTTTGCAATTTACTTACTGTACAATTGAAAACGTTTCGCTCGAAGGAAAAAATGCACTGCAAGGCTGCCAGGGAGTTGGCGGTGTTGTTGGAACAGGCTTTTCGTTGATTAAGGATTGCACAGCTACTGCAGATATTACAGTCTTAGGTGATGATGGTGCTTCTGCGGGTATTGTTGTTGGTGGTGCAACCTATAGTTCTATTACTGGCTGTACAGCTTCAGGCGGTTCGATTAGCGCAGAGGGCAATGCGTGCTGGGGTATTGGAAGCATATGTGGAGCACCTTATGCCTCCTCAGAAATCACGGATTGTTCTGCACATAATATCACCATTTCTGCAACAGG
>JAQVCK010000268.1 GCA_028689835.1 Pygmaiobacter sp.
AAAACAATGTTTGAAATATCAAAATATCTTGCTGCAATAGATTTAAAATTGAAATCTAATCATCAAGTATTCAGATACGCTGTGAAAGCTCTTGTATATAATCCGGTGAAATCGACATCGGCCACACCCCCTTCCCGCACATTGCAGCAATAAAGGCTCAATACTCCATTGCCCAGCCACGCGGCACAAACAGCCGCTGAAATGTGCGAATGGCAAACTCATCGCTCATGCCCGAAATATAATCAGTCACCGCACGGTCGATGCCCTCTTCTGCCGCAATTTGCTGGAACTGCTGTGGCATTTTTTCGGGCCTTTTTTTGTAGTATGCATACAGCTCGGTGATGACATTGCCGACCTTTTGTTCTTCTTTTTTGGCTCGCCGGTCCACATATACTGTGGCGTACATAAAGTCGTGCAGCGCATTGTACTGTTCTTCCACCTGCGGCGCCATGTGCAGCGTTTCGCCGGGGCTGTTTTCGACCAGCGACAGGATGAGCGTCGTGATACGGCTGCTTTTGGTGGGGCCCAGCACCTCCACCGCGCGCACCGGCAAATCTTGCTGTGTCAGTACCCCGGCCGACATGGCATCCTCAATATCATGGTTGATATAGGCAATGCGGTCGGCATAGCGCACTAACCGCCCTTCTTTGGTAGCGGCCTCCTGCCCCTTGGTGTGGCAGGCAATGCCGTCCAACACCTCCAGTGAAAGGTTGAGCCCCGCGGGGTATTTTTCCAACTGCCGTACCACCCGTACACTTTGCACATAATGGGCAAACCCGCCGGGGCAAAGCTGGGCAAGTGCCCGCTCGCCCGCATGGCCAAACGGGGTGTGGCCCAAATCGTGTGCCAATGCAATGGCTTCGGTCAAATCCTCGTTCAGCCGCATACTGCGGGCAAGGGTGCGCGCAATCTGCGCAACCTCTAACGTGTGGGTCAACCGGGTGCGGTAATGGTCGCCTTCCGGTGCCAAAAACACCTGCGTTTTTTGCTTAAGCCGGCGAAAGCTTTTGCAATGGATGACCCGGTCACGGTCCCGCTGAAAACAGGTGCGCAACGGGCAGGGTTCTTCTTCCCTTTCACGCCCTTCACTGTTTTCGGCAAGGCGCGCCTGTGGGGAAAAGGTCAATCGTTCAATCTCTTCAGTACGTTCGCGTACAGTCAAAACTATTCACCTCCGCTGGTGGCACAAAAACGCGCAGATAAAAACGGTCTCATATATACTATACGACGTTCCTCACAAAAACCCTTTTTGTTTTTTGTACTTTTTTACTTTTTTATTTCAAATGGGGCATAATAGGGGTCGGTACACCTTGCGCAAAGCGCTCCGCGGCAAAGCTGGCGCAATTCTTCCAGCAGGGCGGCCTGTGCCCCGTTTAGCAGTGTGAGGTGCAGCGTCACCTCGGCAGCAAACGCAGTATCCGCCACTACAGCCCCGGAGTTTTCAGCAAGGCGCAGGGCTTGCTCGTACAGCGGGTAGGGCAAGGTGATTTGCACATCCACACAGGGCTGTACCGTCACCTGCACCGCCGCCGCAAGCGCTGCCTGTGCCGCGCCGGTATACGCCCGCACCAGCCCACCGGTGCCCAGCAGGGTACCGCCAAAATAGCGGGTGACCACCACAATCAAATCCACAAGGCCGGAATGGCGCACGACCTCTAACACCGGCAGCCCGGCAGTCTTTTGCGGCTCGCCATCGTCGGAATAGCGGGTGCGCGCACCCTCACGCAGCAAATACGCATACACATTGTGGTTCGCGGTGCGGTGCTCTGCACGCACCTGCTGCAAAAATTGCAGTGCGCTCTCTTCGCTGTCAGCAAACAATGCCGACGCGATGAACTCACTTTTTTTCTCTACCAGCCGCGCGGTTGCGCCGCCCTGTATCGTGGTATAGCTTTGCATGGCCGCCCCCCGTTTTCAAACCGTAAAAAATAACCTTGCCGATAAAACACGGCAAGGTCGTTTTTGCTTGATTGAAATTAGCCCTCGATGCCGAAACGCTTTTTAAAGCGATCAACACGTCCGCCGGAATCCACCAGCTTCTGCTTGCCGGTATAGAAGGGGTGGCATTTGGAGCACACCTCGACGCGGATATCCTTTTTCGTGGAACGGGTGTGGATCACCTCGCCGCAGGCGCAGGTGATGACGGCGTCCTCATACTTCGGATGGATACCTTCCTTCATCTTCGTTCACCTCACTCTGGTTCTGATTATTAGCGCATGTGATTTGGCATACGCAGCATCACAACCTGACTTGCCGGGTTTTTTCAGGACACCGGAATACACGATTGCTATAGTAGTCTATCACACACGCTGCAAAAATGCAATACCTTTTATTGAGAATAGATAGCCCAGTTACTTTACAAACCCAAGCAGGCCACGCGCCGCGTCTGCCAGCAGTTTTTGCTGCTGTTCGGCCTCTTCGCGCGTCGCCGCAGGCACCGAATAGTAAACTTTAATCTTCGGCTCGGTGCCGGACGGGCGCACGATCACGCTGACACCGCCCTGCAGGTGGTAGATCAGCACATTGGCGCGCGGCAATTCAATGGGGGTTTTTTCGCCAGTTGCCATATCCATGCTGGCGCGGGTCTCGTAATCCTCCGCAACCACTACCTT
>JAQVCK010000269.1 GCA_028689835.1 Pygmaiobacter sp.
TTACCGCACCGCTGGGCACCGTGATCTCAGTGACATCCCCCACACGTTTGCCCAAAAGCCCCTTGCCTCCCGCGCTTTCATCCGAGATCTTACCCTCGGCCGGGTCGGCTTCGGTCGAACCGACAATGCAGTATTCGTCCTCATCGCCGTCTTCGTCCTTTACTTTCACTCTGCTGCCCACCATCACCTGGTCATTGGTCAGCTCGCTGTGGTCCAATATCCGTACATTTTTCAGGGTCTTCTCCAGGAAAATAATGCGGCTTTCCACCAGACCCTGCTCGTTTTTAGCCTCATCATATTCACTGTTTTCGGACAGATCTCCAAAGCCCCGGGCAATTTTGATCTTCTCGGCAACTTCCCGCCGTTTCACGGTTTTCAGTTGTTCAAGTTCATCCTCCAGCGCCTTCAGGCCCTCCGGTGTAATAACCAGCTCTTTGTTGTTCAAATTCTGTCGTCCTTTCTCACGCAGCGTGCTTTGCCCGCTGCTCGCAATAGTATGCGAAAGACCGGTAATCGGCATACCATGCCCCTCCCCGGCTTAAACAGTAAGTTGTATTATAGTATAGTTATCCCTCTGTGTCAAGTGTGCCAATCCTTTCCATGCTTTTCGCCGCTTTGTCAACCATTTTTCAACAAAAAACAGCAAATTTTACCACCCTTTTCCCTTTGGTATCGGCAAACCCTTCTTTTACTTACAATGCCGCAGGGCCCCCTGTATCAAGGGGGCCCTGCGGCTGCAAGAGAGGGAAAGGGGGGAAGATATCGTCAGGTCACTCGTCCTCCGACGTGCGGTCCATAAATGTCTTCGCGTCCTCAATGACCTTGCTTTCAAGCTGGGCAGGCAACTGCTCATACCGTGCAAAATCAAAGGTAAAAGTCCCTTGTCCGCGGGTCAAGCTGCGCACAAAGGTTGTAAAATCGTGCATTTCGCTCATCGGCACTTCCGCTTCAATGCGCTGCATCCCGTTGCCACTGCCACTCATCCCAAGCACACGGCCACGGCGCTTGTTCACTTCACCCATCACGTCACCGGTGTTGGCGTCCGGCACCGTCGCCCGCAACAAACCAATCGGCTCCAGCAGCACAGGCCCTGCCTCCGGCAATGCCGCCCGGTAGGCAATCTTTGCCGCCATTCTAAACGATTGTTCATTCGAATCCACCGGGTGGTACGAGCCGTCCACCAATGTCGCTTTCAGCCCCACCAGCGGGTACCCTGCCAGCACCCCGTGGGCCACTGCTTCCTGCAACCCTTTTTCTACCGCGGGGAAATAGTTTTTCGGCACCGCGCCGCCAAACACCTTTTCTTCAAATACCAGCCCTTCGCTGTCAGTGGGCTCAAACTCAATCCACACATCGCCAAATTGCCCGTGCCCGCCGGATTGCTTTTTGTGCCGGCCCTGCTTTTTCACCTTTTTGCGCAGGCTTTCACGGTAGGCGATCCGGGGCTCGGCCAGCTCCACTTCCACGCCGAATTTCGATTTTAATTTACTGACCACCACATCCAGGTGCTGTTCGCCAAGCCCAGAAATCACCTGTTGTACCGTCTCGGCATTCACCTGATAGCTCAGTGTGCAGTCCTCTTCCATCAGCCGTGAAAGCGCACCGGAAATTTTGCCCTCATCGCCCTTTTGTTTCAGCTTCAGCGCCATCGCATAGGTCGGGTGGGGGAAGGTCGGCGGTGTCATTTTAAACAGCTTGCCCGGCGCGCACAGCGTGTCGCCGGTCTTGGCGCCCGACATCTTGGCCACGGCGCCAAGATCCCCGGCAAAAACGCTGTCGGTATCGGTCTGTTTTTTGCCGCGCACAAACAATAGCTTGCCCAGTTTCTCGCTCTCTCCTGTGCGGGCGTTCACCAGCGGGGAATCCGCTTTCAGTACACCTGAAAGCACTTTTACATAACTCAGTTTACCCACAAACGGGTCAGCCACCGTTTTAAACACATACACTGCAAGCGGCCCGGCGGCATCGCATACACATTCCACCTCATTGCCGTTTTCGTCCTGCCCACTGGCCGGGGCTGCCTCGGCAGGCGATGGCATCAAGTGTTTCATATAGTGCGCCAGTGCGTCAATGCCTTCCAGCCGGGTCGACGAGCCGCAGAACACCGGGGTAATGGTGCCCGCCTTAATGCCCGCGCGCACGCCGCTTTGCAGCTCCTCCTGTGTAAACGCTTCGCCGGAAAAGAACTTCTCCATCAGTGTCTCATCCGTTTCGGCCACCGCTTCGCTCATCGCTTCTACCAGGCCGTCCAACCGGTGGCCAAAGCTCGGCATCGGCACCGTGCGGGCCACCCCATTTACATAGGTATAGGCCTCCATACGGATTAAATTGATATACACGCGCCCGCCGGCCTGTTCCACCGGCACGACTACCGGGCAGACAGAAGGGCCAAATTCGCTTTTCAGCGCCTCAAACACCTTATAAAAATCGGCGTTTTCCACGTCAATCTTCGACACATACACCATAGCGGGCTTTTTGTTTTCACAGGCAAGGTCATACGCTTTTTTGCTGCCCACTTCCAACCCGTCACGGGCAGAAACGCAAATCACGACACCGTCTGCCGCCGCAATGCCCTCGTGGATGCCCAGCTCA
>JAQVCK010000078.1:0-2032 GCA_028689835.1 Pygmaiobacter sp.
AAAACGCGTCAATCTGCTCCGGGTGCTCTTTGGCAAACTCGGTGCGCACCACCAGCACGCCGGTCAAAAACAGGCTGCCGTTGTCAAGGTCGTTCCAGGCCTGGTTCAAATCCACCGCAACGCGCAGCCCCTCTACCTGGCCCTGTGCCACGGTGACATACGGCTGCGGCAGCATGGCAATCGCGCCGTCGGCCTGCGCCAAGGTCTGCACCACTTCGGTGGGCTCGGTTTTCCACTCAATGGTCACGTCTTTGTCGGGGTCAATGCCGTTTTCACTTAAAATATATTTCAGCGCGTATTCCGGCGTAGAGCCCTTGCCGGTGGCGTAAATGGTCTTGCCCTTCAAATCGGCCAGCGACTGCACACTGTCGCCTTTTTCCACAATATAAATCACGCCCAGCGTGTTGACGGCCAGCAGTTGCACGGCACCCTTGGTGTTGTTGTACAGCACGGCGGCAAGGTTGGCGGGCACGGCGGCAATGTCCAGCTCGCCCTGCGTCAGCTTCGGGGTAATCTCGTCGGCCGAGCCGGCAATCGTAAAGGTGTAGTTGTTTTTGGCAGTGCCGTCCTCGGCGTCCTGCATCAGCTTTACCATGCCCATCGAGGTGGGGCCTTTCAGGCCGGCAATGCGCATGTCAACGGGGGTGACCGGCGTCGACGACGCGGCGGAGGCAGAGGACGATACCGCCGCAGAAGAGGCGGGGGCAGAAGAGACGGTAGAAGAGCTGGCGGCGGTGCCGCAGCCGGCAAGGGCCGACGCCGCAAGGGCCAGCGACAGAACAAGAGCAAGCAGTTTTTTCATGGGGTTCTCCTTCTTCCATTAAAATAGGTCGGGTTGCCGGGCTGCTAGTCTTTGGGCAGCACCGGCGCTTTCGAGGTCACCGTTTTTGCGGTGACGCCGGGCAGCATGCCCAGCTTGCCGGAAAGGGCGCTGGTGACGTCGCCGGGTGCGTCGATGACAACGCAGATGACCGACAGCCCGCGCTCTTTGTACGGCAGGCCCATGCGGCCGACGATGTATTCGCCGCAATCGTGCAACAGGTCGTTGATTTTGGCAGAGGACGCGCGGTCCTCTACCAGAATGCTGATGACAGAAAGACGACTTTCCAGAAAACTTCCCCCTTTCGGCTGATGTGCAGCACCCATGGGCGCGGGCAATAAAAAAACCGCGCCCGAAGGCGCGGAAAATCGTTCGCAAACAAAGGCCCCAAAAGGCCCTTGGTACTATCGTGATTTTCACTCCGCCTTTCCACCCGGGCCAAAGGCCCCGGCGCGTCAGGTCTTGTGCTGCCGGTACCGCTCTCCCCCGCAGAATGCCTTTAGGGTCGAGTTACAAACTCATTATAGCGAAAGCGGTGGCGGAATACAAGGCGAAGTGTGAAATTTTTATCAATTTTCTTTTGGCACGGCGGGGCGGTCAAACAGCGCCCGGCGCTTTGTGGAATGGCGGAACATTTCTTCCAGCGCGGCGCGGTCGCCCTGCTGCAAAAAGCCCCGCATTTTCAGCAGCTCGGCCGTAAAGCTGTCAATCTGCTCAATCAACGGCCCGCGGTTGAGCAAAAACAATTCGCTCCACATTGTCTCGTTGATGCGCGCAATGCGGGTGAGGTCGCGAAACGAATCGCCGGTGTAGTTTTGCAGGTTTTGGTCGTCGTTGCAGGTCATCAGGCTGACGGCAATGGCGTGGGTGAGCTGCGAGACAAAGGCAATCATCTCGTCGTGGGTGCGCGGGTCCAGCTCGACCACCGTGTGGAAATTCAGCAGCTTGCCAATCTCATGCGCCGCGGCAATGCCCGCGGGGGTGTTTTTGGCGGTGGGGGTAACAATAAAGTTGGCGGGGGCAAAAATGCGCTCGTCGCTGTTTTGCACGCCATAAACCTCGCGACCGGCCATTGGGTGGCTGCCAATCAGCTCAAGGTCGTCGCGCAAAAAGCCCTGTATCGTGTCCAGCACGTGGCATTTGACGCCCGACACATCGGTGAGCAAGGTGCCGGGGCGAAGCAGGTGCTGGTGCTCGCGCACCCAGTCGATC
>JAQVCK010000078.1:2042-11731 GCA_028689835.1 Pygmaiobacter sp.
CATCGTGGTGGGGTACAGCGCCAAAATGACAATGTCGGTTTCGGCCAGCAGTGCCGCGTCCGGTGCGGTGGCACCGCGGCAGATGATTTTTTCGCCCAGCGCATAGCGTATGCTGTCGGCATTGGTGTCGATGGCGTTGACGCAAAAGCCTTTTTTAGTCAGGCCACGCGCGTAGCTGCCGCCAATCAGCCCAAGGCCGACGATGGTAAATCGGGTATCCTCTGGTTTCATTGCTCTATCTCCACCTTTATTCCAGTTTGTTGCAGGTCAACAAAAAAGTGCGGGTACGATTTTTCTACCGCTTCGGCCCCCAGCAGCGTCACCGGGCCGTCGGCCCGGGTGGCCGCCACGGCCAGCGCCATGGCAATGCGGTGGTCGCCCCAGCATTGCAGCGGCACACCGGGGGCGGTGCAGCGCCCGTTTGCATTGCCGGGGATGGTTAAAGTATCGCCCTCGCACTGCACGGTGAGGCCCAGCTTTGCCAGCTCTGCTTGCATGGCGGCAATGCGGTCAGACTCTTTCAGCCGCAGCCGCCCGGCGTTTGTGATGTGCGACGTGCCCGCAGCAAAACAGCAGGCGGCCATTAAAATGGGGCCAAGGTCCGGGCAGTCGGCAAGGTCGGCCTGCAAGGGGGCGAGCGCTGTTTGTTGCCAGCAAAGCGCCCCGGCGTTTTGGGTGGCGGCAGCGCCCATTTGCGAGAGGAAGCCGGCAATCGCCTTATCGCCTTGCAGCGAGTTTGTGGCAAGGCCGGTGCAGCACACGCTGCCGGCCAGTGCCCCCAGCACCGCAAAAAAGGCGGCCTGCGACCAGTCGGCCTCTACCGTAAAGCCCGGCACCGGCCGGTACTGCTGCCCGCCGGGGATGGCAAGGGCCAGCGGGCCCTGCCAGTCGGCTTTAATGCCAAAGCGGTGCAGCACCGCTAACGTCAAATCAAGGTACGGGCGCGATTCGAGCGGCGGCACGATTTGCAAGGTGGAATCCCCGGCGGCAAGGGGCAGCGCGAACAGCAGCCCGGTGATAAACTGCGAGCTGACCCAGCCGGGGATTTGGTACTGCCCTGCGGGCAGCGGCCCGCGAAAGCGCACCCCGGCGGGGCCGGTTTCAAACGGCAGGCCGTTTGCCGCAAAAAGGTCTTGGTACACCCCCTGCGGGCGCTGGGGCAGACGCCCGTGCCCGGTAAGGGTCACTTCGCTGCCACCCAGCGCAAACAGCGGCAGCACAAACCGCAGGGTAGAGCCGGATTCGCCGCAGTCTACCGGGGTGTTCGGCGCTGCCAGTACGCCGGTGCCCGCAACTTGCAGCTGCCCGCCCGGCAGCTTTGTGACGGCAGCCCCCAGCGCGGCGGCGGCACGGCAGGTGGCGTCAATGTCCTGCGAGGGGGTCACCCCGGCAAGGGTGCTGCTGCCGTTTGCCAGCGCGGCAGCCAGCAGTGCGCGGTGCGCAATGCTTTTAGAGGTGGGTACCTGCACGGTGCCCCGCGCGGCGCCGGGGGTGATGGTGACGCGCATTACAGCCCGCGCCCGATCACCTGGGCGATGGCACGGCCTTTTTCAATTAAAAAGGCGAACTGGCTGGGGTACAGGCACTGTGCGCCGTCCGACAGCGCGTGCGGCGGGTCGCAGTGGGTCTCGATAATCAGCCCGTCGGCCCCGGCGGCAATGGCGGCCAGCGACATCGACTCGACCAGCTTGCGGTCGCCGGTGGCGTGGCTGGGGTCAATGACGATGGGCAGGTGGCTGCGCTGTTTGATGATGGGCACGACGCTGAGGTCCAGCGTGTTGCGGGTGTAGGTTTCAAAGGTGCGGATGCCGCGCTCGCACAAAATGACGTTTTCGTTGCCGGCGGCCATGATGTATTCGGCGCTCATCAGCCATTCTTCAATGGTATTCGCAAGCCCGCGTTTGAGCAAGATGGGCTTTTTTGTGCGGCCCAGCTCTTTGAGCAGGCTGAAATTCTGCATGTTGCGCGCGCCGATTTGAATCAAATCGACGTATTCAATAAACTCGTCCAGCTTGTCGGCGCTCATTAGCTCGCTGACGATGGGCAAGCCGTACTGCTTGCCCGCAGCTGCCATGTAGCGCAGCCCCTCGGTGCCAAGGCCCTGAAACGCGTAGGGTGAAGTGCGGGGCTTGTATGCGCCGCCGCGGAAGATGCGCCCGCCCGCCTCGCTGACAAGGCGCGCCATCTCGTGCGTGTTCTCCTCGTTTTCAATCGAGCAGGGGCCGCCCATCACGACGACCGGCTCGCTGCCGCCGATGCGCACACCGGCCACGTCCACCACCGTGTCCGCGGGGTGAAACACGCGGTTCGCCAGCTTATACGGGGCCGACACCCGCTGCACATTGTCCACATAGGGCGACGCGCTGATTTTGGCGGCGTCCAGCACCGTCGTGTCCCCCACAACGCCAAACACGTTGTAGTCGGTGCCGCTGATCATGGTGACCTGCAACCTTTTCAGTTCAATGCTTTCGACCATGCGGTCGATCTCCTCTTGCGGGGCGAGCTTTTTCATCGTAATAATCATGGTGTTTACTCCGTTTCTGCTGTTATTGCGCCGCGGCGGCGATAAGATGTTGTTTTAACAGGCGAATGGCGTTTGCGTACCCGGCAATGCCCTCGCCGGTAATGGTGGCAATGCAGGCGGGGCGGATGTAAGAAGCTTGGCGAAAGGCCTCCCGCGCGGGCACATCAGAGATATGCACCTCCACCGCGGGCAGCCCCACGGCTTTCAGCGCATCCAGCAGTGCAATGCTGGTGTGGGTGTAGGCGCCGGGGTTCAGCACAAGGCCGTCCACCGTGCCATAGGCCTCTTGTATTCTGTCCACCAGGGCGCCCTCGTGGTTCGACTGGTAGGTCAGCACCTCCACGCCCTCTTCTTCGCCGGTGTGCTTTACCAGTGCCAGCAGGTCGGCATAGCTGTCACTGCCGTAAATGCCCGGCTCGCGAATGCCCAAAAAGTTGAGGTTTGGGCCGTTAATGACCAAAATACGCATCAAAAGCCTCCTTTACCCGCTCGGCAGCGGTGTCAATGGTTTTGTCATTGTCCAGCTTGGCGTCACAGTACTGGTTGTACAGCGGGTAGCGCTCTAGGTAGCGCCGGCGCAGCGATTCAAAATCAGACGAGAGCGGCCGGCCGGAGGTTGCCAGCAGCGACAGGTCGCGGTCAACAAACAGCACGACGCCATTTTGCCGCAGCCGCCGCATGTTCTCTGCGCGGGTGACCGCCCCGCCGCCGGTGGCAATCACCATGCCCCCGCGCTTTGACAGCGCGGCAATCACGCGGCTTTCGATGTCGCGAAACGCCGCTTCGCCCTGCGTGGTAATCAGCTCGGCCGGGGTTTTGCCGGTCTCTTTTAAAATTTCGTCGTCCGCGTCCACAAAGGTTTTGCCCAGCAACGCAGCGGCCTTGCCACCCACGGTGGTTTTGCCCGCCCCCGGCATCGCAATCAGCACACAGTTCGAGCGCTCGGCCCGCAGCGCGGTGGTGATGGTGTCAATCTGCTCTTCCGGCAGCGGGTGGCCGCAAAACAGCTCGGCCGCGGCTTTGGCCTGTGCCACCAGCATGGCAAGCCCGCCCGTGGCGGGCAGCCCCAGCTCGGCCGCGCGCTGCACCAGTGCGGTTTGCAAGGGGTTATACACCACGTCGGCCACCGCCTGCAACTGGGGAAACAGCGCCGGGTCCAGCGGCATGTCGTCGTTTTGCGGGTACATGCCGCACGGGGTGGTGTTGATCAGCACCTGCACGTCGCGCCGCATCGCCGCATCACGGTAAGTCAGCGTGCCGTCTTTGCCTCTACGGCTGACATGCAGTATTTCGCGCGCGCCGCGCGCTTTGGCCAGCGCGGTGCAGGTTTTGCTGGTGCCGCCGGTGCCTAAAATCATCACGATGCGGCCGGACAGGAAAATGCGGTTGTTGTATAACAGGTGGTCCAGCCCGTCGTAATCGGTGTTATAGCCTTTCAGTTTGCCGTTTTCGTTGACCACGGTGTTCACCGCGCCAATGGCAGCGGCCCGCGGGTCAATTTCGTCCAGCAGCGGCAGCACCGCCTCTTTATAAGGTATCGTGACATTGACACCGCGAAACTGCCGCTGTTCAAAAAACGGGGCAAGGGTTTCCGGCTCCAGTTCAATCAGGTCGTACGGGTAAGGTGCCAGCTGCCCATGAATGAATTTTGAAAAGCTATGCCCAAGGTGGCGGCCCACAAGGCCGCAGCGCTGCGTGTCCATTGTCAAATCTCCTTTTCCTGTGCGGTTTCGCCCGCCATCCAATCGGTGCCAAACCGCCCTGCGGCAAGGTCTACAAGGGCCAGTGCCACCACGCTGTCCACAACGGCGCGCGCCCGGTGTACAATGGCGGGGTCGTGCCGGCCCTTAATGGCAAGTGTGGTGTTTTGCCCGGTGGCAAGGTCTACGGTGTCCTGCGGCAGATAAATCGAGGCGGTGGGCTTGATGGCGGTGCGGATTACGAGCGGCATGCCGTTGGTGATGCCGCCCTGTGCGCCGCCGCTGTGGTTGGTTTTGGTCACCACCCGGCCCGCGTCATCGTAGCAAAATGCGTCGTTTGCGGCGCTGCCGCGCGCATCGGCAAGGGCAAACCCGCCGCCAAACTCCACCCCTTTTACCGCGGGCACGCTGAACAGCAGGTGTGCAAGCTCGCTTTCTACCGACCAAAACCACGGCTCGCCCAGGCCGGGGGCAAGGCCGGTCACCGCAGTCTCCAGCACGCCGCCCACCGAGTCGAACTGCTCTTTTGCCCGCTCGATCTGCAACTTCATCGCATCGCCCGAAGTTTTGTCCAGCACGGCAAAATCAGTGTCGTTCAGCGCGTGCAGCGCCGCGGTCAGCGCGGGTTCTTGGGCCGGCAGCGCCGCATCGGTGATGCCCGCGCACCGCGCGATGTGGGTGCCCACCGTCACGCCGTGCCGCGCCAGTATTTGCAGGCAGATGGCGCCCGCCGCAACGACGGGGGTGGTGATGCGGCCCGAAAAATGGCCGCCGCCGCGGTAATCCTGAAAGCCGTGGTATTTGCACTGTGCGGTGTAATCGGCGTGGCTGGGGCGCATTTTGTCTTTCAGCTCGCCGTAGTCTTTGCTGTGGGTGTCGGTGTTGCGGATCAAAATGGTCAGCGGGGTGCCGGTGGTGTGCCCGTCAAAAAAACCGCTCACAATCTCAAACTCGTCCGGCTCGCGCCGCGCGGTGGAAAGGCTGGCCGCGCCCTGGCGCAGCACAAGGCGGCGGCGGATCAGCGCGAGGTCCAGCGGGATGCCGGGTGCAAGGCCGTCCAGCACAATGCCAATGGCGGCCCCGTGCGATTCGCCAAATAGGCTGACGGTCAAATTGTTACCAAAACTGCTTTTCATGCGCCAATGCCCTCCTTTGCCTCCCGCACCAGCAGCTGGCGCAGGGCTTCGTTTTCCACCGTGCGCATTAGCGCATGGCCCGCGGTCTCCACTTCTACAATCGCCGTCTTGTTGCCCGCGCCCTTTTTGTCGTGGCAGACGGCGGCAAATACCAAATCAGGGTCAAACGCCGCGTGGGTGGGCAGGTGGTACCGGGCTAAAACAGAACTTAGCCGCTGCCGCAGTGCGGGGGTCTTGCACATCGGCAGCATGCCCAGTGCCACACATTCGCCGTGCAACAGGCCGCCCAGGCCGTACACGCTTTCAATGCCGTGGCCCAGTGTGTGGCCAAAATTTAAAATGCGGCGCAGGCCCGCTTCTTTTTCGTCCTGCTCTACGACGTCCTTTTTTACCCGCAGCGCCCGCAGCAGCACTTCTTCCAGCCGGGCTTCGGCGGCCCCCGTTTCAAACAGGGCCAGCAGCGCTTCGTCGGCAATCATGCCGGCTTTAATGGCTTCGGCAAACCCGGCGGCCAGCTGGCGGGGGGGCAGGGTGGCCAGCAGGTCGGGGTCTACCAGTACCCGGGGCGGCTGGTAAAAGGTGCCGACAATATTTTTTACCCCGTTAAAGTTGATGGCCGTCTTGCCGCCAATCGACGAATCCACCTGTGAAAGCGAGGTAGTGGGGATGTTGTAAAAATCAATGCCACGCATATAGGTGGCGGCGGCAAACCCCGCAAGGTCGCCCACCACACCGCCGCCCACGGCCACCACACAGTCGCCGCGGTGAAACCCGGCATCCAGCATTGCGCCCAGCAGTGTTTGCAGCCCGTCAAAGCTTTTTGCGCCCTCGCCCTGCTGCACGGTAACAAGTACCGGCTGTGCGCACTGTGCGGCAAGCTGTGCGGCGTACTGTGCGGGCACCCCGCTGTCGGTGACGACAAGCACCTTGCGGCCCAGGTTTAGCAGCGTGCCTGCCTTGGCCAATAGCCCGCGCTGCAACAAGATGTCGTAGCTGTCAGCGCCCAGCGCCATGTGCAGTGTTTCCAAAGTAAAGCCCCCTTTTTTGTGCTAACTAACAAAAAAATCGGCGGCCTGCTGTGCAGGCCGCCGACATTTGAGTTTAAGCGAATCATTTTACCATAATCGCCGTATCAAACCGGTTTTGCGCAGCACAGAGTAGCCTTGCCATAAAAATAAGCAAAGCTAAAATAAAAATATGCTGCTGTGGTGTTGAGACGGTTCATCATAAAATCTCCATTTGTGTTGAGATTGGTAACAGTATAAAAGAACCGGCGCCATTTGTCAACAAAAGTTTTGGTAAAGTGTCTCGCGGTGGGGTTATGTCAGTCCTCACGCCGCGCCCAGCTGCCAATCAGCCGCAGTTGCCGGCAGGCCGCCGCCAGCTGGTCCAGCATCTGGTGCGCCTCTGGTGTTTCGCTGTCGCCCACCACCTCCACGTAAAAGAAATACTGCCAAGGCAGCTCTTTCATCGAGCGCGAGCGGATGCTTTCAAGGTTAAAATTGCGGCTGCCGATAATCTGCATTGCCTGTGCCAGGGCGCCGGCATCGTGGCGCACGGTGAACACCAGCCCAAAGCGGTTGCCGCCGCTGCGCCGCGGCAGGCGCGAGATGACGATGAACCGGGTGACGTTTTGCGCGCTGGTGTTGATGTCGCGTGCCAAAATCGACAGCCCGTACAGCGCGGCAGTGTCCGCACTGGCAATGGCGGCCTTGGTTTTGTCGCCGCATTCGCTGACATACTTTGCGGCCAGCGCCGTGTTGGCGTAGGGCACCAGCTCGTACCCTTTGCCGGTGAGGTAGGCCTGGCACTGGCTGATGGCCTGATGGTGCGAGTAGACCTGTTTGATCTGCCCCAGCTCGGCACCGGGCACCCCCAGCAGGTTTTGACGGATGTCAAAGTCGTAGCTGTCCACCACTTGGCAGTTGTCGTACTTCCAAAGCAAATCCAGCACTTCGCCCACTTCGCCGGTGTACGAATTTTCAAACGGCACCACGCCCGCCGTCACTTCGCCGCGTTGCACAGCGGCAAACACCTCTTCAAACGTCACATAGGCGCGGGCGGGGGCATCGCCAAAAATGCGCTGTTCGGCAATGTGCGAAAACGAGCCCTCGACCCCCGGGTAGCCCACGCAAAAATCCGCAAGGCGGCTGGTTTGGTAGTCGCGCGAAAGCTCCATCATCTTTTGCAAAAGCTGGGTGTAATAGCCGCGCAGCGCCGCGTCGTGCACCCGCAGGGCACCCTTGCGCAGCACTTCGGCCTCCCGCCCGGCATCCAGCACCGGCAGGCCGTGGGCGCGCTTATAGTCCAGCACTTTTTCCACCGCGGCCATGCGCCGCTCAAACAGCGCCGCCATCTCGGTATCCACTTCGTTGATCTCTGCGCGCGCGGCAAGCAGCTCGTCCACACGGAACATCCCCTGTCTATCGTTTATTGGGCCTATTATACCCTGCCTACCCCGCCGCCGCAACCCCCCGGCGGGCAGGACAAAACGATAAAACTGGTTAGACCACAGGATGGGAATATGTGGTATAATGGGTTTGCCGCCCGCGGGCCGGGCGGCAAAAGCGGCCCGGCAGGGCACAGGGGTGTGCAATCACATGAAAATTTTATTGGTAATGGATCAATTTGACACGGCGAATAACGGCACGACAGTCAGCGCACAGCGGTTTGCGCAGGCGTTGCAGCGGCGCGGCAACGAGGTGCGGGTGGCGGCGGTGGGCGCGCCGGGCGAAGGGCGGTATGTCATGCCCACGCTGTGGTTCCCCGCGCCCGCGGCAAAGCTGATCCGCAGCCAGGGTATGCAGCTTGCAAAACCGGACAAAGCCCTGCTGCGGCAGGCCATCGCGTGGGCGGACGTCGTACATTTTTTAATGCCGTTTGCGCTTTCCCGCGCGGGGCTGCGCATTGCCGAAGAGCTGGGCGTGCCGCACACGGCGGCGTTTCATGTGCAGCCCGAGAATATCACTTACAGTATTGGCCTTGGCAAACGGCGGGCGGCAAACGAGCTGCTGTACCGCGAGCTGCGGGGGCATTTTTACAACCGGTTTTCGCATGTGCATTGCCCCAGCAACTTTATTGCGGGCGAACTGCGCAAGCACGGGTACACCGCACAGTTGCATGTCATTTCCAACGGGGTGGACCCGTCGTTCTGTTACCGCCGCAGCGAAAAAACGCCGCAGTTTGCAGGGCGCAAAGTGCTGTTGATGATTGGTCGCCTTTCGGCGGAAAAGCGGCAGGATGTGCTAATCGACGCGGTGGCACGCAGCCGGTACAGCGGCGAAATACAGCTGGTGCTGGCAGGGCAGGGGCCCAAAGAGGCGGCGTTGCGCCGCCAGGGCGAAAAGCTGCCCCACCCGCCCATCATCGGGTTTTACACCCAGCAAGAGTTACAGCAAATTTTGTCGATGACCGACTTATATGTACACGCGTCGGATGCCGAAATTGAGGCCATCTCGTGTATCGAGGCGTTTTCAACCGGGGTGGTGCCGGTGATTGCCGATTCGCCACTGTCTGCCACCCCGCAGTTTGCGCTTACCCCGCAAAGCCTGTTCCCCGCGGGCAGTGCGGCGGCACTGGCCGGGCGCATTGACTACTGGCTGGCCCGCCCGGCCGAGCGGCAGGCAATGGGCCTGCGCTATGCGCAGGCGGGCAAGGCCTATGGGCTGGATGCCTGTGTGGCGCAGGCAGAGCAGATGTTTCAGCTTGCCATTGACGAACAACAACGGAGGGCTGTGGTATGAAGGCGAATATGGATGAAACAGCCCGGCGGCGGGTGCACCCGTTTCACACCCATATTGAAAAGATTGCCCACCAAAAGCCCGGCAAAATAAAGGTGAATGCCGATTACGTCTACCGCCTGCGCGGGGCGGCCCCTTGGTTGCATAAAGCATTGCGCCGGGTGGTGCTGGTGGTGTTTGGCCCACTGTTTGCCCTTTGGGGCTGGCAGGTATGCGGCAAAGAACATTTAAACGGGCTGCCCGGCGGCGCGGTGACAGTGTGCAACCATGTGCACCCGCTGGACTGTGTGCGCCTTGCCTGCGCCCTGTTTTCGCGCGAAATGTATTTTTTAAGCTTAAAAGCCAATTTAGAGCTGCCGGTAGCGGGCCGCTTGGTGCGGCTGTTGGGCGGGCTGCCGCTGCCCGAGACGGCCGCCGCCGGCGTGCATTTAAGCCGCACAATCCGCACCCTTTTAGGTCAGGGGGCGCTGGTGCAGATTTACCCCGAAGGGGTGCTGGTGCCCTATTGCAGCACCCTGCGCCCGTTTGCACGCGGGGCATTTTGCTATGCGGCAGACACAGGTGCCCCGGTGCTGCCCTGTGTGCTGGT
>JAQVCK010000079.1:0-6855 GCA_028689835.1 Pygmaiobacter sp.
GCCTACAGCTGGATCTTGTTTGCTATTTTGCTGGTGCTGACCGGCATCCAGATGAAATTACAGAAAAAGTGGGTGAATTACGATGATTAATATGCCGCGCCTCAAACGCACAACCGGCAAAGTACTATTCTACCTGTTTGCGCTGGTAATCGCGTTCATCGTGTGCATCCCGTTTTTCTGGATGGTGGTAACCAGCCTCAAAAGCCGCGGCGCACTGATGAGTGTGCCGGTGGAGTGGATACCAAAAGAGCCGACGCTGGAGGTGTACCAAAAGCTGTTCCATATCCCAAATTTTGCAAGCTCGGTTGCCAATAGCTTTTACCTTGCCATTGCTTCTACCTTAGCACGGCTCATCTGTGCCAGCATGGCCGCCTTTGCGCTGACTAAAATTGCGTTCAAAGGCCGCGAGGCAACTTTTAAAATTTACCTCACCGCGCTGATGATTCCCGCGCAGATTACGTTTATCCCGCTGTTTATCGTGATGACCCGCCTGAACTTGACCAACAGCCTAAACGCCTTTTTGCTGTTGCAGATGTTTAACGCGTTTGCTATTTTTATGCTGCGGCAAAAAATGATGACCATCAACAATGCCTACATTGAGGCGGCGGTGATTGACGGGGCCGGGCTGTGGACGATTTTTGGCAAGATCATTCTGCCGCTATGCTCCGGCACGCTGGCAACGCTGGCGGTGCTGTCGTTTATGGATTTGTGGAACGACTACCTGCTGCCGCTGGTATTGCTGACCGAAAAATCGAAGTACACACTGCCGCTGCTGCTCAGCACGCTGTCTGGCGAATTTAAAAACCAGTACAACCTGATGATGGCCGGCGCGCTCGTGTCCATTGTGCCGATTTTGATTGTGTACATTGCCGCGCAGAAATACTTTAAAGACGGGCTGACCGTGGGCGGCGTGAAGGGGTGATTACATGCAACTATTAGCACTTGACGCAATGCCCATTACCCTGCCGCTGCCCGGTGGCGGCAACGCCGTGCTTACCGCAACAGCGGGGGCAACTACTGCGTTGACCATTCGCCTGCCCTACCGCGGTGCCTACGGCATGGGCGAAAAATTTAACCGTTTTAACCAAAAGGGCCTTGTGTGCCAAAATGTAGTAGAGGAAAAATTTTGCTACCAGGGTGAAAAGACCTACTGCCCCGCCCCGTTTTTTTGCACCGACAGCGGCTTTGGCCTGCTGGTAGACACCGGCGAAGTGACTACCTTTGATTTTACGGGTGATGCCATTACCGTGCTGCTACCCGGCGGTGCCCCGGTATTTGCCGGCACCGGCACCCCGGCCGAGCTGGTGCGCGCTTACATGCAGCACTTTGGCCCGGCACCCGTACCGCCAAAATGGGCGTTTGGGCCGTGGATCTCGGCGAACCGGTGGAACACCCAGCGGCAGGTAGAACAACAGCTTGCCCTGCTAAAAAACCACGGCTACCCCGCCACGGTACTGGTGGTGGAAGCGTGGAGTGACGAAGCCACCTTTTATACATGGAACGGCGCGCGCTACACCCCGCGGCCAAACGGCGAGGCGCTGCGGTATGAGGATTTTGATTTCAGCGAAAGCGCCCACTGGCAAGACCCGCGTGGGATGATTGGCAAATTGCACGACGCCGGGGTACACCTTGTGCTGTGGCAGATACCGGTGTATAAACAGCAAAGCGACGACGAGCCCCCCTGCCCGCAAAACGACCTTGACCGCGAAGATGCGGTAAAGCGCGGCCTGTGCGTAAAAAATGCCGACGGCACGCCGTACACCATCCCGCCGGGGCACTGGTTCCCCGGCTCGATGATCCCCGATTTTACCAACCCCGCCACCCGGCAAAGCTGGTTTGCCAAACGGCAATACCTGCTGGACATGGGGGTGGACGGCTTTAAAACCGACGGCGGTGAATTTATTTACAGTGATGATGTACAGTGTTACGACGGCAGCACCGGCCGCACGCAAAAAAACCGGTACGCGCAAAGTTATACCAGTGCTTACAGCACATTTTTGGGCAGCGACAAGGTGCTGTTCAGCCGCGCGGGGTATGCCGGGCAGCACACCAGCCCCTGCCTTTGGGCGGGCGACCAGCAGTCGACAAACGACGAACTGCGCAGTGTTCTGCACGCCGGGCTTTCTGCCGCAATGAGCGGCATTGTATTTTGGGGCTTTGACATTGCAGGGTTTGCAGGGCCGTTGCCCACGCCGGATTTGTACCGCCGCGCCACGATGATGGCCTGCTTTGCGCCGATTATGCAATGGCATTCAGAGCCGGACGGCGGGCAGTTTAAAGAGCTGATGGCGGGCGCCGCCGGAGACAACGAGCGCAGCCCGTGGAACCTTGCCACCGCCTTTGACGCGCCGGGCCTCACCGAGGAACTGCGGTTTTGGCACCGGCTGCGCATGAACCTGCTGCCCTATTTGTACAGCACGGCACTGCACTGTGCCGCCACCAGCACTCCCATGCTGCGCCCGCTGGTATATCACTGGCCTGACGACGCCACCGCCGCCGTTTGCGACGACGAATTTTTGCTGGGGGACAGCTTGCTGGTTGCCCCTCTGCTGGCCGAAAACGCCACCGGCCGCAAGGTATACCTGCCCGGTGGGCAGTGGTATTCGCTTTTTACCCACAAGCACACACAGGGCGGGCAAACCGTGACAGCAACGCTGCCCGGCAAGCTGCCGGTGTGGGTGCGTGGGGGCTGCGGCCTTGCGCTGCACCTTGCCCCCGGCGGCGGCCTTGGCAGCGACGTGGGCAACGCGGTGCACACAAACGACCCGCTGCACTTTGTATTTGCCGGTGAAAACGGCAGCTATACGTTTTACGGCGAAAACGGCACTGCGCTTGAATTTGCGTGGCAAAACGGCGCGCTGTGCACCCAGCCCGACATGGCGTTTACCTGCGAATTTTTAGCGTAAGCGGCAGCATAAGCCCTTTGCATCAGTTTTTTATAAGTACACAAACAACAGCACCCATGGCTTTGCCGTGGGTGCTGTTGTTTGTTTTTACTGTGGTTGCGCCCCCCCTGCAACCTTGGGGGATCCTTGCTTACATGGGCAGTGCCACAAAAGTGCGCCCGTTTTGCATTCGCCCCCTGCCCGCCAGCTCCATTATTTTACTTGCATTCGTTATATTGGTATGCTAATATCACTATATCAAATTTTGATAAGGGGGATTTTGATGGAAAACATCAACCGCATTGTCGCCGGCAATTTAAAGCGGCTGCGGGAAGAAGCGGGGTTCAGCCTTGAAAAAACGGCCGAGCGCACCGGTGTCAGCAAAACAATGCTGTGCCAGATTGAACAGGCGCAAAGCAGCCCCACCCTGAACACACTTTATAAAATTGCGGCGGCGTTTCACATCACGCTGTCAGAGCTCGTCAGCAGCGCACAGCCCACGCCGACAATCATTGATAAAAACGAGCTTGCCCCGGTAGAGGATGAGGGCGGGCGCATGCACATTTATACGCTGTTCCCCGCCGACCGGCAAAAAAAGTTCGAAATTTTTTGGGGCGAAATTGAGCCCGGCGGCCAAAGCAGCGTGCGCACACACGAAGCCGGGGTGCAAGAGCATTTGACCGTTTTTGCCGGCACCTTAACACTGCGCCATGGCGACACTGCCTACACGGTGCCGGCGCAGCACGCCATTCACTTTTTTGCCGATGAAGCACACCGTTATGAAAATAACGGCAGTGTGCCGGTCGTGTTTTGCAACACCATTTACAACCCTTAAAACGCCAATTTTCACCTGAAAGGATGGCGGCCGCGCCGCCCACCACCCGCATGAAAAAGAAAACCACCCTGTTCGCACTGACCACGATTATTCTATGGGCTTCCACCTTTGTTTTTACTAAAATTGCACTGGTGTGTTTTACAACCTCCTCCGTTGGGGTGTTGCGCTATGTCATTGCGTCGCTCTGCTTTATCGCCATTGCCCCCAAATACAAAATCGGGCTGCCACGCAAAAAAGATATCCCGCTGTTTTTGCTTTCGGGCGGGCTGGGCTTTGCACTGTATATGGCAGCGTTTAACCGGGCGTCGATGACGTTGAGTGCCGCGACCGGCAGCGTGCTGATTGCCACCGGACCCATCCTCACCGCACTGGCGGCGAGCATTCTGCTAAAAGAGACCCTGTCACCGGGCGGGTGGGGTGCCATTGCCGTGTCGTTTGTCGGCATCTTGGTGCTGACGCTGTGGGACGGCGTATTTTCGCTGAACAGCGGGGTGTTTTGGATGTTGATTGCCGCTGTTTCCGTTAGCGGGTACAACCTGATGCAGCGCTTTTTTAAAGGCCGTTACACCGCCTTGCAGGCAACCGCCTACAGCATTTGGGGCGGCACCTTGCTGATGCTGCCCCAACTGCCCAAGGCTGCGGCACAGCTTTGGGCGGCACCCGCTTACGAATGGGGCATGATGCTGTATCTCGGCATTTTCCCCAGTGCGATAGGGTACCTTTTGTGGTCGGCCGCGCTGTCGCAGGCCGAAAAGACCAGCGACGTGACGAACTTTATGTTTGTCACCCCTTTTCTTGCAACCGTACTGGGCTTTGCTCTGCTGGGCGAAGCGCCCACCCCCGCCACCTTTGCGGGTGGGGCGTTAATTTTGGCCGGGCTGTGGCTGTTTCAAAAAGCGGGCACTGCAAAGACGATAAAAAAGGGGGCAATTGCAGATGAAGCTGGCACTGGCACAGATGAAACTGGCACCGACTGAAGAAGAAAATTTACAGCACGCACTCGACATGATGCAGCAAGCGGCACAGCAGGGCGCAGAACTGATTGTGTTCCCCGAATTGCAGCTGACCCCGTTTTTCCCGCAGTACGCGGGGCGCGATATGCACGGCGCTGCACACACCTTGGGCGACGACACCTTGCAGGCACTGGCAGCTGCCTGCCGCCAGCTGCACCTTTGGGCCGCGCCCAATGTCTATTTGCAGCAGGGCGCGGGGTATTACGACGCCTCGCTGCTAATCGACGCGGGCGGCGTGGCCCGCGGTATTTCTAAAATGGTGCATATTACGCAGGCACCGCTGTTTTACGAGCAGGACTATTACACCCCAGCAGAGGACGGGTTTCACGTCTACGACACCCCGTGGGGCAAGGTGGGCATTGTGATCTGCTTTGACCGCCACCTGCCAGAGAGTATTCGCACCTGTGCCGCACTGGGGGCCGATTTAATCCTCATCCCCACCGCCAACACCGAGGGTGAGCCGATGGAACTGTTTGAGTGGGAGCTGCGGGTACAGGCGATGCAAAGCAGTGTGTGGGTGGCGATGTGCAACCGCACCGGGCGGGAGGATGCCATGCTTTTTAACGGGCAGTCACTGGTAATCGGCCCGCATGGCAATGTTGCCACACAAACGGGCAGCGATGAAACCCTGCTGCTGTGCGACGTTGACCTTGCGGCAGCTGCCGCACTGCGCGGCCAAAACCCCTATTTTACATTGCGGCGGCCCGGCTGCTACCGTTAAAATCAAAAAAGCCGACAAAAAATGCAGGCCCCGCGGGGCCTGCATTTTTATTGTTTCGCTACTTACAATAAGCCAAATCAGCGCGGCAGCGTGTGCGACCAGCGCTCGTCCTGCTGGGGCGGCACCAAAATATGTGCGCGCTCCACATTGTCCAGCCAAATGGAAACATAGCGCTTGCGCATGCGTTTACTAAAGCCCTTGGTCATGCTGACGGTGACCAGCCGCACCGTGACCCCCGCAAAGCGCCGGGTCGCGTCAATTTTCAGCGTTTTACCCTCCGCCGGGCGCCACGCAAAACGGCGTTTTACAATGCGCTTTTGTTTGCCGTTTCGGTCGGTGCCCTCATATTGCAGCTTCACCGGGCGCCGCAGTGCAAGCAACAGCAGTAAGAAAAACAGCACCGCGCCCAGCACCAGGGCCGCATACACAATGCCACTGTCCTGGTTCAGTTGCGCCTGCACCGGTGCCGGTGTCTCTGCCGGGCGGGTGGGGGCTGCCTGCGGCACCGCGTCATCCGGCAAAGTCACGGTGATGACCTGCCTTGTTACGTTGCCCGCCGCGTCTGAAACCTCGAGGATATACTCCCCGCTTTGGGTCGCGGTAAAGTTGAAATCGGCAATCGTGCTTTCCACCACCGTGCCATCCGGCAGGGTCAGCTTCACCGTACCGGTGGCATCCTGCGGAACATCCAGCAAAATCTTGCCACCCTTTGCCGTCAGATCGCTGACCTTGTAACTGACCTTGGGCGGCGTGCTGTCGATGGAAAACGGCCCAAACACCGCGGTAGAGGTATTGCCCGCCCCATCCGTCGCCGTGACATGCACATAATAAGTACCGTCTGACGCAAGGCTGAACACCGTGCTGCCCATTGCCCCGCCGGCTGCGCCGCTGAGCGAGATGGTTTTTGACGAAATACCCGAAGCCGCGTCTGTCACTTCAATGTTCAGCGAGATGGGCTTTGTGGAAACACGCCCAGCCGCCGCACTGCTGGACAGCTGAATGACGGGCGGCACCCGGTCGATATTGCTGACCGTCACCGTTTTTTCGGTGCGGTTGCCGGCGACATCCACCAGCGTAAAGGGATAGCTGCCGTTGTCTGGCGCAGACCAAACGATGGTATCCTGTGGGGTAGCGCGGGTGCCGTCCGGCAGCAGCATATAATCGTTGCCGCTGCCACCGGGGTCCGCTGCAAGTTGCAGGGTAATGGGTACATTTTGGTTGGTGGGGGCCGTGGGGGCCGATGTTTCAAACACCGGCGCTTCAAGGTCTACAAACAATTCCACACTGCCGGCAAAGGTATTGCCAAGCTGGTCGACCGCGCGGTAATACACCATGGTGCGGGTGGCAAAGCTGACCTTTTGCCCGCTGGCCAGTGTCACCCACTTGATGCCGCCGGTGCTG
>JAQVCK010000079.1:6865-11648 GCA_028689835.1 Pygmaiobacter sp.
CCCGCCCAGCTGCCGTTGCCCTGTGTCGCGGTGACCACTACGGCCGCGGGGGCCGTGTTGTCGATGATAAACCGCTCGCCGGTGGCCGGCATCTGCACCAGCCCGTCTGTTGCGGTAACACGGTAGCAAACCATGTTGCTCGTCAGGTCCGTGTCTGCCAGCAGATGGTCATAGGCGGTGTCCGCCAGCCCGTCTGCAAGCGTGTGCCATGTACTGCCGTCATAGAATTCCAGCCGGTAGGTCACGCTGTCGCCGTCTACATCTGTGGCCGTAGCCCAGGTGACGTGTACCGTCTGCCCGTCTTTATAGGCATCACTGGGGGTGGGGGTCAACAGTGTGGGGGCAAGCGGCGCGTCGTTCACCGGGGTCACCGTCAGTGCCACCTGCGCAGTGTCCGTTTCGCCCGCCGCATCGCGCATCGTATAAGCCAGTGTCTCCGCCCCGTGCCAGTTGGCCGCCGGGGTATACAGCACCGTTTTGCCATCTGCCGCAATTTGTGTGGTGCCGTGCAGCGCACCGGTCACCTGCGTGATGGTCAGCGTATCACCTTCCTGCGCAAGGTCTACGTCGGTGTCATTGGCCAGCAAATCCAGCGTTGCGGGCGTATCCTCCGGTGTTGTGGCAGTATCGTCTTGTGCCACAGGCGCATCGTTGACCGGTGTCACTGTCACTGTTACCGCCGCACTGGACGTTGCGCCCGCTACATCCCGCACGGTGTAGTTAAACCCAAAGGTACCATTGTTATTCGCGGCCGGGGTATAGGTGACAGTTTTGTTATCTGCTGAAATTACGGCGTTGCCGCCGGTCACATCGCTCACCGCAGTAATCGTCAGCACTTCGGCATCTGTCAATGTGTCGGCATCAATGTCGTTGGACAGCACATTAATGACGACCGGCGTATCCTCTTGTGTCGTCGCAGTGTCCCGCACCGCTGCCGGGGCATCGTTGACACTGACAACGGTGATAGAAACCGTGGCCGTCGCCTGCGCGCCGCTGGCATCTTTTATGGTGTATTGGAAACTCTCGTCCCCATGCCAGTTTGCCGCCGGGTGGAATACCACCTTATTGTTTGTAATTTCGGCGGTGCCGTTATCCACCCCAGAAAGCGAAATGACCTGTAAATTCTGCTCTAGCACAACGCCCGGGTAGGTGTTCAGTGTCGCGCTTGCATCCACATCGGTATCGTTGGCAAGCACGTCAACCGTGATGTTGCTATCCTCCGCCGTAAGTACATTGTCCGCCACCGCGGTGGGGGCATCGTTCACCGGGGTTACCACAATTGTAATGCTGGCGGTCGCCTGCGCACCCAGACCGTCGGTGATGGTATAAGCAAAGCTTTCGATGCCGTTCCAGTTGGCGGCGGGGGTAAATTTAATTTTTGTCGTGCCGCCGTCATCGACAAGCTGTACCGTGCCGTGCTCCACGCCACTAAAGCCCGCAGGCAGGATTGAAAGCGTTTTACTGGCGGCGGGCAACAACGGGTCTTGGTTGAGCGCCGGGTCGGCATCCACATCGCTTGCCAGCGCCAGCACATCAACCAACACCGGTGTATCTTCTGCTGCGGTTGTAGCCACACCCACAGTACGAGGGGCATCATTTACAGCAAGTACCGTAAACGACACGGTTCTGCTGGCAGTGCCGCCATTGCCGTCGCTCACCTGTACCACAAAGCTGTCTGGCCCATTGTAATTGGCCGCCGAGCGGTAGGTGTAGCTGCCGCTACCGGTATCCAGCACGAGATCCCCGTGCGCGGGCAACGTGGTGGCTGCATAGTGCAGCGTATCGCCATCCACATCGCTGCCCACAAGGCTGCCGACCACCGTTACGTCTTCTGTCACGCTGAGTGTAGGCGCCACCAAGGTAGGGGCATCGTTCACCGGGTGTACCGTCACCGTGACATGTGCGGTTGTTTGCGCGGTACCATCGGTAACAGTATACGAAAAGCCGGCGGTGCCGTTAAAGTTTAGCGCCGGGGTAAACTTGATTTGGCCGCCCTGCACCGCCGCACTGCCGCCGGTAGCCCCGGTAATACCACTGGCCACAAGGCTCAGCGTATCGTTTTCAATATCACTGTCATTCGCCAGCACACCAATCAGCACCGGCGTATCTTCGTCGGTCTCGGCCGTGTCATCCTGTGCTGTTGGCGCATCGTTGACTGGCGTTACCGTCACCGCAACTGTTTTAGTTACAACCCCGCCATTGCCGTCGCTGACCTGCACCACAAAGCTGTCCGCACCATAATAGTTTGCCACCGGGCTATAGGTATAGCTGCCGGTTGTCGCATTGATTGACACCGTACCGTGCACTGCGGGGGCCGTAATGCTGTATGCCGGAATGCCACCATCCACGTCTGTACTAGTTGCCTTTGCGGTTTTAGCAGTATCCTCTTTTGTTGTAATTGCCTGCACGGCAAGCACCGGTGCATCGTTGACCGGGGCCACGACGGCGCGGTAGACCTTTTGTGTCGTGTTGACCCCGTCACTCAGCGAAACCGTAATGTTGACAACGCCGTTCCAGTTGGCGGGCGGCTTTGGCAGTACAATGGTTTTGACCTCTGTGCCCTGCAGCGTGATGGCCGTTGCGGGGAACACACTGGCGTTCGAGCTTTCCAGCGTGACGATCAGGTTTTGGGGTGCCGTCTCTACGTCCCCAACCGTGAAGGAGAAGGTGCGGTTTGCAGCGGCCGCTTCGTCCTCGTTCATCACCCAGTCATCGGCGGCATCATCCGCATCGGTTATGGTGGGCGCATCGTTCACCGGGCGCACCGTCACCATTACTTTGGCGCGGCTGGTCGAGTTTTCTGCCTGCTGGTCAGAAACTGTGTAATAAAACACCGTCGTGCCGTTCCAGTTGTCATACGGGGCAAACACCACTTTGCCGGCACTGATACTTACCGTGCCGTGCTGCACGGTGCCGCTGCCATCGGCCAGCGCCGAAAAGCCACCTGCCACCAGCACAAGGTCGTTATTTTCCACATCGGTGTCATTGGCCAGCACATCAATTTCTGCCTCGCCATCCTCCTCAATCGTGCTGCTGTCCGGCTTTGCATTTGGCGCATCGTTGACCGGGGTGATTTGCAGCGACACCGGCACATTGGCAACATGGCCGTCGTTGCTGTCCGACACCGTGTAGGTAAAGCTGTCAGTACCGTTATAGTTTGCCGCCGGGCTGTACAGCAGCTTGCCGCCGCTGTAAGCCACCGTGCCATGTGCCGGGGCACTGATTTCAATAATTTGCAGCGCGCGGCCCGCCGCATCGTCTTCAATATCACTGTCGTTGGCCAGCACGTCCAGCAAAACGGGGGTATCCTCCAGTGTGGTACCGCTGTCCGGCTGGGCATCCGGCAGGTCATTCACCGATGCAACGCTGATCTCTACCACTGCGGTAATGGCCTTTGTGTCATCCGCAAGGCCCTCGGCGTCCTTTACAGTCACCGTCACCGTGTCGGTGCCAAACGCGTTGTCGGCAGAATCCGCCTCAAGGTGCCAGTCACTGCCGCTACCCACCAGCTTCAAACCGGGGAACAGTGTTTCATTGGTGTGGGTCATGGTCACTTGCAGCGCTTCGCCGTCCACATCGCTGACTGTAAATGGCAGCGTAAAGGCCGCGGCATCCTCTTGCGTGGCATAGGTGGTGGGCAGCCCTGTAACGACCGGCAGGTCATTCACGCTTTGCACCGTAATTTGAATGGTCGCCTGTGCCGCCACGCCGTCTGGGTCGGTCAGCTGGTAAGTAATGCTGTCCGGCCCATTGTAGTTTGACGTGGGGGTATACAGGATCGTCGCCCCCGACACACTGGCCGTGCCATGCTGCGGCGCGCCGCCCTCTGCAATGCTGAGGGTCAGCGTGTCGCCGTCCGGGTCCGCGTGGTCCAGTTCAATGCCAAACTCGTTGTCTTTTGTATCCTCAAACACCACCTGCGTGCTGCCGGCCGCCACCGGGGCATCATTCACCGGGGTAAAGGTGACGGTAAAGCTTTTGCTGGTGCTGATCATCCCGTCGCTTGCCGCCAGCGTCACAGTGGCACTGCCGTTTGCGTTTTCGACCGGGTTCAGATTTATTGTCACTTCATCCCCTGTGCGCTGCAGAGAAACTCCGGCATCCAGCAATACCGGGTGGTCGGCGTCGCTGTTTTGTAGGTAAACCTGAAACGAAATATCACTGCTGTCCACATCGGCAAGGTCTACGATATAGGGGCCTGCCACCGTGTCCTCCGACAAAGTAGTATCTGCAAGGGGCTGCGAGCCCGCTGCCGCCGTAATGGTGGGGGCGTCATTCACCGGGTACAGCGTGACATATACTGTGCCAGTGGTCGTAAGGTTGTTAACGGTGTCTACCACCTTATAGGTCAGGGATTCGGTCGTTGTCGTATAAGCATCCGGCTTTGGTGTAATGGTCAGGGTCGCCGTTTGCGCGTCGACATCCGTGGCCAAAGAGGCCGTTGCCGCAGACAGGGCACTGGTATCAAGTGTGATTTCACTGAAGTTGCCGCTTTTGTGAATATACGACGGTATTAAATCAAAGCTGTACGGCGCAGAATCCTCATCGCGCTCTACCCATGCGTTTTCAGTCCACAGCGAAGCAGACCCACCTACCCCAAGGTGTACGGTGGCCCAGCCGCTGTATTCTACGCCAGAACCTTCGCCGGTTTCATAGCGGTCGCGAATGCGAATTTCAAACGAGCCGCCCACGCCCGCGACAGTGGGGGTAAAGCTAACACTTTTTTCATCACTGCTGATGATTACCGTACCGCCCTGCGGATTTTGTACTGCATCAATGTACA
>JAQVCK010000270.1 GCA_028689835.1 Pygmaiobacter sp.
GCCAGACAAGCTTACTGTTTTGTAGGCCGGCGAAAAAGCGTAGAATCATACAAACAGCATCCCCCGGCGCCCATGTGGCGCCGTGGGATGCTGTTTGTATTTATCATGGTAGCACGCTGGTTGCGAATGTTTAGTTGTTATACATGTTGAGCAGAACAAGGTTTGTGTCGGATGAAAAACTTTGAAAATTGTACAACACTAATACATCATCGTAGCTGTTTTCGGCAATCAGTGCATCCATACTGGTGCTTTTGAGGCTGCGCAGGTCCACGACATCCACCTGTGCATAGCTTTGCGCCAAAAATGGCACAAAACAGTTGGCGTAGCTGTCTTTAATCACGAGTACCCGCCCGGTGCCGGTGCCGGCAATGCGCGAAAACCCATTATTGCCGTACAAAAACAGCGCATATTTGTCCCGTGTGCCCAGCTTTTCAGTGTCATACAGGTTTTTTTGCTGGTCCGCCAGTGCGTTATACGCATCCTCTGTCATCAGGCCGTCTTTATATGCCTGTGCGGCTTCAGATTTCTTTTGTTCGCTGGCA
Organism: Pygmaiobacter sp.; assembly: GCA_028689835.1. Taxonomy (GTDB): domain Bacteria; phylum Bacillota; class Clostridia; order Oscillospirales; family Ruminococcaceae; genus Pygmaiobacter. Next base: position 543 of record JAQVCK010000270.1, read on the forward strand.
AGCTCCATCACGGTCATGGTGCGGTCCAGCGCCGGGTAATAATCCAGTTCGTCCGGCACGGCATCATACAGCTTTGCTTTGCTGTACAGGGTGCCTAGAAAGCCAGGCACGGCAGTGGCTGTGCTGGGGTCTACCGGCACCGCCTGCCGCTCCGTAGCGGCTGCGTAAGCGGTATAGGCGTAATAGGCACCAAGTGTGGTCCAGTGGTGGTCGGTGCGGTAATAGAGGTATTCGCCATTGTGCGCCTGTAGCAGGCTTGTCAGGTCAATAAAAGTGCCGTTTTGGCTAAAGGCTTTTGCCATGCTACCCATCCACGGCGTCTCGTCTACAAACGGGGCACCGGCGGGTGTTCTGTCGGCCATAATGCGGTCGGCCGAGGGCACGACCATCACTTTCACAAGGCCGGGGTGGCGCGCCATAAACTTTGAAACATTGGCAATGTTGGCGTCCAGCTGGGTGCCTCCGGTCACGGCCTGTGGCAGAGTAAAGAATTTCTGATACATGGTACCGCCCTGCCCATACAATACCCCGTTGTTTTCGGTTTTCAAAAGCAGGCTCTCAGTGCGGCTTTTCAGTGAAATCCAGTTATCTCGCCCTAAAAACTGGTCGTTGATATACTGTTCGTATAGGTACGAAAATTTTTCAGTCTCATTTGCGGCAAACAGGTTTTGCATCGTCAAAGCCGGCTTTTGCGAAAGCTGCCGGTTTTCAAGCTCGCTCATCTTGCGGTCGTTGGCAAAACTGTCGCAGATAGAGAACACCACAACAAAGGCGAAGAACAGAAAAACGAGGGGATAGTGTGCCAAAGTTTTTAGTTTTTCTTTCATTGTATCGCCCCCTTAAAACCGGAAATAGATGAACGGATTATAGGTACTGTCCACAAGGTAAGCCACTGACACCAGCAACAGAACAGCCAGTAGCGCAATGCGCAGCACCGGGCTTTTTTTGCAAACCCATTCATAAAAATGCTGTGGCCACGGGGTACTAAACAATACCCCAGCCAGCAACACCACACCATAGTTGCGCACAAAATACAGCGCAGAGACGCCTGCGTGCGGCCAAAGCAAACGAGAGAAGAACAGCCCCAGTGCGGCCATGTTGGTATCTACCGCAAACAGGGCCCAGCCCAGCAAGATAAAAAACAGCGCATAGATATGGGGCCAAACGCGGCCTTTTTGCAGCTTTTCGTACAAAAACAGCTTTTCGATAACCAGCAGCACAAAATTGTAAAAGCCCCAAAGTAAAAAGTTCCAGTTTGCGCCGTGCCAAAAGCCGGTCAGCGTCCACACGATAAACAGGTTGAAAATCTGGCGGGCCAAACCGCGCCGGTTACCGCCCAGCGGGATATACACATATTCACGAAACCAGCCGGACAACGTCATATGCCAACGGCGCCAGAACTCGGTAATGCTGCGGCTGATATAGGGCTGGTTGAAGTTTTGTGGGAAATCGAACCCCAACATTTTGCCAAGGCCGATGGCCATTGTGGAATAACCTGAAAAATCGAAATAAATTTGCAGTGCAAAAGCAAGGATACCCAACCAAGCAAGCGGGGTGGAAATATTGCCATACCCCAAGGTTTTGACATCCTCCCACAAGGCGCCGATGCTGTTGGCCAGCAACACTTTTTTGCCAAGGCCCAAGATAAACAGCCCCACACCCTCGCTGATGCCGGCCAGTGTGTAGCGGCCTCTTAATACCTTCAGTTGTGCCGCAACATCTTTATACAGCACGATTGGCCCCGCAATCAGCTGAGGGAACATCACCACGTAAGCGCCCAGCGTGATGATGTTGCGCTCCGGCTCAATATTGCCGCGGTAAACATCCAGCGTGTAGCTCATGGTCTGAAAGGTATAAAAGCTGATGCCAAGCGGCAGTGTCAGTTGCAGCAAGGGGATGGAGGTGCCCAATAACCCATTAATATTGCTGATAAAGAAATCGCTGTATTTGAAAAAGAACAACATGCCGATATTAAATACAATGACCAGCACTAGTAATAGCTTTTTGACCCCGGCCCGCTGGTGGGTAC
>JAQVCK010000271.1 GCA_028689835.1 Pygmaiobacter sp.
GCCAGAATAGCCGCAGACATAAAAAACAGGGCCAAAATGGCCCTGTTTTTTGTTGTGCTTTTTTAGTTGCTCAGCGCCCGTCTGCCAGCTGGTAAAACCCGCTGAACGCCACATTATCGTTGATGCTGGTGCCCTCGGTCACGGTGATGCCACCGCCACCCAGCGCAAACGAAAGGTTGCCCTGCTCTTTACACACAGCGCTGCGGCCATTTGCATCAATCACCGCGTCCCCCTCTGCGGTCAGGCCTTTCGCATCCAGCACAAAATGAAACGCACCGCTTTTGCTGCCTGCGGTGACGGTCATCGTTACCTGCCCGGCACTACCCGCATCTTTCGCATAGCTGCCCACCCAGCCGTCCGCGCTGGGCGGGGCTTCGGTGGTTTTGGGTGTCGCGCTGGGCGACGGTGACGGGCTGCCGGTGGGGGCCGGCGTTGGGGTCGGGGTCGTCTGCGGCTTTACCGTGCGCGCCGGGGTGGGTGTCACCAGTGTGGCCGTGGCGGTAGGCGACGCACTGGTGCTGCCGCTTTGCGCGGTTTTACCACAGCCGGTACACAGCAGTGCTGCCGCCAGCAGCACAATCAGCAATTTTGCTTTCATCTGTCTGCGCCTTCTTTCCCCTAAAACGGGCCAGGGCGCGGCGGGCATGCCGCCGTAGCCGCGCTATTTTTGTTTTGCTGTTATAACGCACCAGCTTCGGTATTTATTACACCGCAGCCTCGCTGTAAATTCCCTTTAAAATCTGTGCAACGCCGTCCTCCCACACTGTCGGGGCCAGTAGCCGGGTCAGGGTCTTTGCCTCCGGGCTGGCATTGCCCATCGCATATCCGCGCCCTGCGGCGGCCAGCATTTCAAGGTCGTTCGGGCTGTCGCCAAATGCCACTACATCTTTCCAGTCAATGTGGTGGCGCTGCAACACCTGGCTGATGCCCGCGGCTTTCGTCGTTGCCACGGGGTAAACGTCAAAATGGTCACGGTGCTGCCGCGCCGCCTGTATGCGCGACTCGTGGCGCAAAAAGCGGTACACTTCGCTTTCGTTTGCAATTAAAAATGCGCTGAACGGCGGTTCTGCCAAATGGCGGGTGCGGGTGCCCTGCTCGTCGGTGATATTTCCATCCATCCCGGTGATTTCCAGGTACATGCTGCGCATTTTTTGATAATCGCGGTACGCACCGTACCCGCTGGCAAACGAAAAGCTCAGCCCGCCGCCCACCTCGTCACAAAATTGTACCAGTTCATCCACCAGCTCCGGCTGAAACGGGGTCTCGCAAAGCACCTCGCCGCTGTGGTCATACACAATGCCGCCATTGCCACACACACAGTAATCCGCAAGCTCTAACAGCGGCTGCGGCACCAGCAGCCGAATGCGGCCGGTCGCCGCCATAATCAGCGCGCCGTTTTCTTTGGCGTGCCGCAACCAGTAAAGCTGCTGCTCCGTCAGCTGCGGGCGCTCTTTTGTCACCAGCGTCCCGTCAATATCACAAATAACAGCACGGGGCAACCCCGGGGTCGTTTCCAACATACCTTGTCCTCCTTGCAGGGGCACCGCATCGCTTTGTTGCCCGCATCCCCTGCACATTTTACGGGCCGCCCCCCGTGGGGGTACGGCCTGTTATCGGTCCGGCTTGCCGCTGCCCGGCAGCGGCAAATTGTCGGCCTGTTTTAGCTTTAGCATACCACGCGCGCGCCCACCGGTGCAACAATATACCGGCCCACACTGCCCTAAATAGGCACTGTTGCCAAAAATGCCCGTGTTTTGGTGGCTCTTTGTCCGCAATGTGCTGTACCGGCAAAAGCAAAAGCGCAGGGCCCCCTGCGCTTTATTGTTTCAGTTTTCGGTTTTCTGCATCCAACTCTCGTCTTTCGGGTCATCGCGAAACGCGCGCAGCCGCGCACAGTCCTCGGTGCGGATGGTACCCAGCTCTGCCGCCACCTCAACCAGCGTGTCAAAGTCAGACAGCGATACGTTGCGCACCCCGGCCGCCGCCAGCTTTTCTTTGCCCGCTTTCATGCCGTAGGTAAAAATAGAGGCAATGCCCAGCACTTCGGCACCCGCGTCACGCAACACGTTCACCACTTCCAGCACGCTGCCGCCGGTCGAGATCAAATCCTCTACCACCACGACGCGCTGGCCCGCCTGCAAGCGGCCCTCAATCTGGTTTTTGCGGCCGTGGTCCTTGCTGCCGCCGCGCACATAGCCCATCGGCAACCCCAGCAGGTGGGCGGTAATGGCCGCGTGGGCAATGCCTGCGGTCGAAGTGCCCATCAGCAATTCGCAGTCGGGGTACTCGGTGCGGATCACTTCTGCCAGCCCCTCCTCTACCGCCGTGCGCACCGCAGGGGCGGTCAGTGTCAGCCGGTTGTCACAATAAATGGGGCTGTGGATGCCCGATGCCCACACAAACGGCTCGTCCGGGCGCAAAAACACCGCACCGATTGAAAGCAGTTGTTTTGCAATCTCTTTTTTTCGTTGTTCCATCTCTCATCCGTCTCCTTACTTGTGCGCTACTGCGCCAAACTCCGCCACACAGCGGCGGTAAGCGGCCAGCGGGTCTGCC
>JAQVCK010000080.1 GCA_028689835.1 Pygmaiobacter sp.
CACAATCGACTATTTTAATACCATTCGTCCCATTCGCAAGCTCAATGGAAAGCCACCCGTCCAATTTAGAATCGAACAGGTGGCTTGATCGGCTTTTTGTGTCTATTAACTATTGACTATTTCACAAAACGCAGGCGGTTTTTTTGATTGACTGTTTATTCACACGCAAGCCGCTGCACGGTTTCGCACACGGTTTCAATGCCGTTCTGCAAAAGGTCGTAATCGGTCCATTCCTCCGGGCAATGGCTGCGCCCGCCGCGGCTGGGCACAAACACCAGCCCGATGTTTGTGATGTCGGCCATAATCATCGCGTCGTGCCCCGCGCCGGACAGCATGCGGCGGCTGGTGAGGCCCAGCTTTTCAGCGCTTTCTGCCAGCAGGTCGCACACATGCGGGTCGGCCTGTACCGGCTTTGTTTCCACCATCATGCGCAGCGCATACGACAGCGCGCCGTTACCGGCCGTCAGCTCGTTTAGCTTTGCCGTTACCGCGGCCAACACCGCTTCAATGCAGTCGGTGCTTTTGCTGCGAATATCCACATAAAAGACCACTTTGCCCGGCACAATGTTAAACGAGCCGGGGCGCACCTCCAGCTTCCCCACCGTCGCCACAGTACCTTCGCCCACTGCCACCGCCGCCTCGTTTGCCGCAATGGCCGTTTTGGCCGCCACTAAAAAGGCATCGGCGCGCATGTCCATCGGCGTGGTGCCCGCGTGGTCGGGGCGGCCGGTCACCGTGACCTCTACTTCTTTAATGCCCACTACAGTCTCTACAATGCCCACCGCATCGCCGCTGTTCTCTAAAATGGGGCCCTGCTCGATGTGCAGCTCGATGAAATTTTTGATTTCGCCTTTTTTTCGCACCGCGTCGGCATAGTGCGCGGGGTCCAGCCCAAAGGCGCGCATGGCCTGCCCGGTGGTAATGCCGTCCGGGTCGGTAAAGGTGGCAAGCTCCTGCTCGCCAAGGCGGCCGGTCATCGCGCGGCTGCCAAACAGCCCGGCGCCAAACCGCGCGCCCTCTTCTTCAATCATCGCAATGAACTCGATGGGGTGTTTCGGCACAACCCCGTTTTCGTGCAGCACGCGCGCTGTTTCCAGCCCGGTGATGACACCGGCGGGGCCGTCAAAATTGCCGCCGTTTTTGACCGAGTCAAAATGGCTGCCGCACATCACGACCGGCGCGGCAGGGTCGGTGCCCTCCATGCGGCCAATGATGGTACCCACCGCGTCGGTGCGCACGGCAAGGCCCGCCTGCTGCATTTGCTCTGTGATATACTGTGCCGCTTTGCGGTGCTCTTCGGTAAACGAAAGGCGGGTCAGCCCCTCGCCCGGCGTGGCGTTAAAGGCCGCCAGCGCCTCAATATCCGCGCGAATTCTCTCCAGCTTTGTTCTCATTTAAATACCCCCTGTTTTGTCTGCAATAAAAACAGCCGCCCGCAGCCCTTTGCAGGGGTTGCGGCGGCCGTATGCGTTAAAATATTTCGTCCACCACCGGGCCGGTTGCCACCGGCCGCAGCAGCCACACCTGCCCAAAGCCTGCCCGCCGCAGGGCACGCAGGCCCGCGCGCGCCGTTTGCTCGTCTGCAAACACGCCATAGGTGGCAGCGCCGCTGCCGGTCATCAGTGCGGCACCGGCCCCCGCCTCGCGCAGCAGGTGGCAAATTTTTTCGGTGTCTTTGCCCGCAGAGGCCTTTTGCAGCGCATTGGCAAGGTGTGGCAACAGCTGTGGCAGGCTGCCCGCGCGCAGCGCTGCTTCTGCGGCATCAGTATCCGGCCGCCGGCCGGCACCCACCTCATCGTAGGCGGCAAAGGCCTGCGGGGTAGAAATGCCATAGCCGGGCATGCACACCACAAAAACGCAGCCTTGCAACGGCGGCAACGCAAGCAGTTCATCGCCCACCCCGCGCACCCGGGCAGTGCCGCCCAGCAGTGCAAACGGCACATCGGCACCAATGGTGGCCCCAATGCGGCAAAGTTCTGCCAGCGGCAGCTTGGCACCGTACAGCAAATTTAGCCCTACCAGCGTGGCGGCGGCGTCGGCACTGCCGCCGCCCATGCCCGCACGCACCGGTGTCTTTTTTTGCAAGTGAATTTCGGCCCCGGCCAAAAGGCCGACCTCTTGAAAAAAAGCGACCGCGGCTTTCCACACCGTGTTCTTTTCACCCAGCGGCAACAGCGCGCCGTTTGCCGTAACCCGCAAAATGCCCGACCGGCGCACCGTCACCCGCTCGTACAGGCTGACGGCTTGCATCAGCATATCCATGGTGTGGTAGCCGTCCGGCCGCACACCGGTAATGTCGAGGCTGAGGTTTAATTTTGCCGGTGCGCGCAGCGTAATGCCGTTCATTCCAGTTCCCCCCTGTTTGCTGCCTGCCGGCACACCGGGCGCCGGGCCGCAAACGGGCAGCAGGTCAAAGTTTAAAAAATGCAATGCGGCGCACGTCAATCGCCTTTTCGGGGCACATTTCGTGGCAGCAGAAACAGCGAATACAACCCGACGGGTCAATGACGGCTTTGTGGTTTTGCAGCCGGATGGTTTTGCCGGGGCAAATTTCGGCACAGCGCCCGCAGCCGATACATTTTGACTTGCGTATCACCGGGCGCGGCGCGGCAAGGCGGCTGACAAGCGGCCCGGCCCAGCGCAGCCCGGTGGGGAATTTCTCCTGAAAAGTCAGGCTGCGAAAGCTTTGCGGCAGCTGCCAGTTTTGCAGTGGCTGCACCGGGTCGCTGCCCGGCACCAGTGCGGCGGGGTCTAGCTTTGTGCCACACAGCCCGCGGCGTGCACCCGCGGCAAGGTAGGGCACACGCTGTGAGTCAAGCCCCATCAGCTGCGCCACCGCAAGGTCAAGCTGCCACACATCATCGCCGCCAAGCAGCAGCCCTTCTTCGCGCACCGTGCCGCCTGCGGGACCGTTGCCTTCCATTGCGGTAATGCCGTCCACAATCACAAGCTGGGGCTGCACCGCACAGCACAGGTCACACAACATTTCGCCAAAGTCCTCCCTTTGGGGGAAGCGCATATGCATTTCGGCCTTTTGCAGCCCGGGGATGCAGCCGAACAGGTTTTTGACCCCCGCCGTCATGCCGGTCATCACATGGGTTTTCAGCTTTGCAAGGTCGATCAGGAAATCGCATTCCAGCACCGGGTCAATCAGCGTAAACTGGTGTACCCGCGTGCCCTCTACGGCCCGGGTGCCGCTGGTGGTTTTGCCCCACACGGCAACGCCCATGCGCTCGCAAACGTCCAGCAAACCGCTGGCGCGGTACACCGCGCGCATGCCGCCCTCGGTATACAACCCCCCGCTGGAATCTGCCAGCGTGATCTGCGTCACCCCACGCCGGTGCAGCGCGTCGATTACGGCCGCCACCACAACGGGGTGGGTGGTCACCGCATGCTCGGGCGGGTGCTTTGCCAGCAGGTTCGGCTTCAGCAGCACCTTACTTTGTGGCCCAAGTGCCCGCACCGCGGGCGCAAGGGCAAAAATTTCTTCTACCGCCGCGCCAACACCGGCAGGGCGGTCATACGAAAGGCCGCCGCGCAACAGCAGGTGGCCGGATGGCTCACTCATGCGAAAGCTCCTTTAAAAACTCTTCAATGCGGTTTAGCGCCTCAGACAGATGGGCAACCGAATAAGAGTAAGAAATGCGCACAAACCCCTCGCCCGACGCGCCAAAAGCGGTGCCGGGCACCACGGCCACCTTTTTCGACATCAGCAGCTTTTCGCAGAACTCCTCTGACGAAAGGCCGCTCTTTTGAATGCTGGGGAACACATAAAAAGCGCCCTCCGGCTCAAAACAGGTCAGGCCCATGCGGTTCAGGTTGCTGGTCAAATATTTGCGGCGCATGTCGTACTCGTCGCGCATGCCCTCAATGGCCTCGTCACCGTCGCGCAGCGCAACAATGCCCGCGTACTGGCTGGTGGTGGGCGCGCACATAATGGCGTACTGGTGAATTTTTGTCATCACCTGCATCAGCGGCTGCGGCGCGCACACATAGCCAAGGCGCCAGCCGGTCATGGCATAGGCCTTTGAAAACCCGTTGATGTAGACCGTGCGCTCTTTCATGCCGGGCATTGAAGCAATGCTGACATGCCGCCGCGTGCCATAGGTCAGCTCGGCGTAAATTTCGTCGGTCAACACCAGAATATCGGTGTCCTGCAACACCTTTGCAATTTCGGCAAGGTGGCGCTCGCGCATCACGGCGCCGGTGGGGTTGCACGGGAACGGCAACACCACAATTTTGGTGCGCGGGGTAATTTTGTCACGCAACTCCTGCGCGGTCAGGCGAAAACCGTTTTCCGCCTTCAGCGGCAACGGCACCGCCACACCGCCCACCAACTGGGTCAGCGGCGCATAGCTGACATAGCAGGGCTCGGGGATGATAACTTCATCGCCCGGCTCTAACACGGCGCGCAGCGCAAGGTCAATGGCCTCGCTGCCGCCCACCGTGACCAACATTTCGGTCTCGGGGTCGTAGTGCAAATCAAAACGGCGGGCAAGGTAATTTGCCGCCTCGCGGCGCATTTCGGCAAGGCCCGCGTTGCTGGTATACCAGGTTTTACCGCGCTCTAAGCTTTTAATACCGGCATCGCGCACCATCCACGGGGTCTTAAAATCCGGTTCGCCCACCCCCAGTGAAATACAGCCCTCCATCGTGCCGGCAAGGTCAAAAAATTTGCGGATGCCGGAGGGCTTGATCTGCTTGGCTTTCCCCGCAAGTATTTTGCTGTAATCCATCACAGGAAATTATACCCTCTTTCATCCTTGTTTTCATCGGCATACACTACGCCGTCTCTTTTATAGGTGCGCAGCACAAAGTGCGTTGCGGTAGAAAGCACGTCGTCCAGCGGCGACAGGCGCAGCGCGACAAACAGTGCAATCTCCTGAAAACTGGAACCGGTCATGATGAGCCCAAGGTCGTACCCGCCGCTCATCAGCATCACACTGTCCACCTCGGGGAACAGGGCAATGGTGGAGGCAATCTCGTCAAAACCGCGGTCTTTTTTGGGGCTGACCTTCAGCTCAATAATGGCCCGCACACGGGTCTCGTCGGTTTTATCCCAATCAATCAACGTTTTGTAGCCCTTGATGACGCCTGCCTTTGCGTACTCGTCGATCGCCGCTGCGACCTCCTGCGGTGTTTTGTCGGCCATTGCTGCAATATCCTCCAGCGGAAGACGCGCGTTGTCTTCAAGGATCTTCAGAATACGTTCCATGTCTTTGTCCACCCTTTCCCTGCTTCACTCTTGTTGTTTTATTGCCCAAAGGGGCAATTTAAACCATTATACTTGATAATTGAGGCCTTGTAAATTATTTGGTATAATAATATCGGCCAGCGCTTGCGGCTTTGCCGTATTCGCATTATAATAAAGTAATTATAAACAGGGCAAACGCGCGCCCTGGTAAAAAAAGGGGAAACGCAAATGAAAGCTGTTGTTACCGTAGTCGGCCGCGACACCGTGGGCATTCTTGCCAAGGTGGCGGGCGTATGCGCCGAAACCAATGTCAATGTGGAGGAAGTGACCCAAAGCATTCTGTCGGGTACCTTTGCCATGATCATGGTCGTGGACGTAACTGCCTGCACGATTGATTTTGCCGAATTGCAGCAGTGTTTTAACGCCGCAGGCGAAGAAAAAGGCGTTGATATTAAAGTGACCCGGCAGGAGCTTTACGACGCCATGCACCATATTTGACGGGCAAGAGGGAGAAAAACCATGCTGGATACCAAAGATATACTTGAGACCATTCACATGATCAGCGACGAAAATCTGGATGTGCGCACCGTCACGATGGGCATTTCGCTGCTGGATTGTGCGGATGAGGACCCGCACCGCGCGTGCGAAAAAATTTACAACAAAATCACTACCCGCGCCAAAGACCTTGTAAAGGTGGCAGAGGAAGTGAGCACCGCTTACGGGGTGCCCATTGTCAACAAGCGCATTTCGGTGACGCCGATTGCCATGCTGCTGGCCCCCTGCAAAAACCCCGACCCGGTAGAGTTTGCCCGCACGCTGGATGCCGCGGCAAAAAAGGTGGGTGTCAACTTTGTGGGCGGCTTTTCGGCACTGGTGCAAAAGGGCTTTTCGGCCGGCGACCGGCTGCTGATCGACTCGATCCCCGATGCGCTTGCAGCGACCGACATCGTGTGCAGCAGCATCAACATCGGCTCTACCAAGGCAGGCATCAATATGGATGCCGTGGCCCTGATGGGCCCCATTGTGCGCCGCGCGGCGGAGATTACCGCACAGCGGAACTGCATTGGCCCGGCAAAGCTTGTCGTGTTTTGCAATGCGCCGGAGGATAACCCCTTTATGGCGGGCGCCTTCCACGGCCCGGGCGAACCGGATTGTGTCATCCACGTGGGCGTTTCCGGCCCGGGTGCCGTGCGCGCCGCGCTGGCAAAACAATCGGCCGGCATGGACCTTGGCGAAGTGGCGGAGCTGGTGAAACGCACCGCGTTTAAAATTACCCGCATGGGCCAGCTGGTGGGTAACCTTGTCAGCGAGCGCCTTGGCGTGCCGTTTGGCATTGTAGACCTTTCCTTGGCCCCCACCCCCGCCATTGGCGATTCGGTGGCGAACGTGCTGGAGGAAATGGGGCTGGAAAGCTGCGGTTGCTGCGGCACCACTGCCGCGCTTGCCCTGCTAAACGACGCTGTCAAAAAAGGCGGCGTGATGGCATCGAACTTTGTGGGCGGCCTTTCGGGCGCGTTCATCCCCGTGTCAGAGGACGCCGGTATGATCGCCGCCGCACAGTGCGGCAGCCTGTCAATTGAAAAGCTGGAGGCAATGACCGCCGTGTGCAGTGTGGGGATTGATATGGTGATTCTGCCGGGCGACACCCCAGCCGAGGTAATTTCGGCCCTGATTGCCGACGAAGCCGCAATTGGCATGGTGAACAGCAAAACCACCGCCGTGCGCGTGATCCCCGCCATTGGCAAACAGGTGGGCGATACGCTGGACTTTGGCGGCTTGCTGGGCTGGGGCCCGGTGATGCAGATTAACCGGTTTTCCCCCGCTAAATTTATTGGCCGCGGCGGGCGCATCCCTGCGCCACTGCAAAGCTTGAAAAACTGATGTTAAACTAGCATAAAACGTAATGCCGCTGCCCCTGCCTTGGGTAGGCGGCATTTTGTTATTCTCTTTGATTCTAATTGCGCTGGGGGGTGTTTTTTGGCTGTTTTTGCCGCTTTTCTGTAGCTTGACAACCGCTGTCCCGCAAGAATATAATAATAGCACATTTAGATTAATCTCTAATTGTTATTTGTTTGACAAAGGGGACTTCCCCGGAAAGAGGAACATCATGCTTGAAATTCGTCATTTTTCCAAAACCTACTCCAGTGGCAAACGGGCCGTGGATGATTTAAGCCTAACGGTGGAAGCGGGTTCGATCTATGGGTTTATCGGCCACAATGGTGCAGGCAAAACCACTACACTGCGCAGCCTTGCCGGTATTTTGGATTTTGAAGAGGGCGACATCCTGATCGACGGGCATAGCATCCGCACCGAGCCAGTCGCGGCAAAACAGGTGACCGCCTTTATCCCCGACAACCCCGACCTGTATGACTTTTTGACGGGGATTGCCTACCTAAATTTCATTGCCGACCTGTATGCGATCCCTGCCGAAAAACGCCAAACCCTGATTTCTAAATACGGCGACGCGTTTGAGTTGACCGGTGCACTGGGCAGCCCTGTTGCCGGGTATTCGCACGGCATGAAGCAGAAACTGGCGTTGATTTCGGCGCTGATTCGTGAGCCTAAACTGCTGGTGTTGGACGAGCCGTTTGTTGGCCTTGACCCGGTTGCCTCTCATATCTTAAAAGAATACCTGCACGAATTGTGCAACAATGGCGCAGCGGTGTTCTTTTCGACCCACGTGCTGGAAGTGGCGCAAAAACTGTGTGACCACATTGCCATCATCCGGGGTGGGCACCTAATAGAGTGTGGTAAAACCGAAGATGTTGTGGGCAACTCGTCGCTGGAAGATGTATTTCTTGAACTGGCCCGGCAGGGTGGCGAGGCCGTGGAGGCTGTGCAATGAAAAAATTTCTGGCGCTGATGCGGGTCAGCTTCCGCGGTATGATTTTTTCCGCAAACCCGTCTTCAAAAGCAAAAAAGAAATCCGCCTCTAGCATTGGGTTTTTGGCATTGATGTCATTGCTGATGCTGTACATTGGCGGGGTTTATAGTTTTTCATTCGCACAGATTTTTTCGCTGTTTGGCCGCACTGATTTAATTTTGACCCTACTTGGGTTAATTGCGGTTTCGATGTGTTTTCTGTTTGGCGTTATCAGTGCGTCGGGTTTTGTGTTTGGCGGCAAAGACAACGACATTCTGCTTGCTATGCCGGTGGGCACCTTCCCCATTTTGCTTTCTAAAGTGCTTTCTCTTTACCTTGAAAATATTGTTTTTACGCTGTTTATCCTGCTGCCCGCGGGTGGTGTTTACCTGTATTTTACGGGTTTTAGCGTTTTATTCATCCCTATCTTTTTACTTTGTGTCCTATTTTTACCGTTGCTGCCGTCTGCGCTCAGCCTACTGCTTGGGTTTTTGTTCACTTATATTCAAAGCAAGGTGCGGCACAAGGCATTGATCAATAACCTGTTGTATCTGGTCTTCTTTGGGCTGGTTTTCGCCCTTAGCTTTGGGCTGTCGGGCAGCATGTCATCCGGCGCGGACCCATCAATCATCGGCACTTTTGAAAGTGCGACCGGTTGGGCACTGCCCCTTGTGTGGATGACACAGGCACTTACCGCACATTCGGTGGTGTCATTGGTGTTGTTCCTTCTGTCCTGCGCTGTGCCTTTCTTTTTGATTGTCTGGGTGTTCAGCCTGTTTTACAAAAAAATTCTTACCCGGCTGGTGTCGGTACAGGTGCGGCACGACTATAAGCTGCAACAAATGCGCGGTGGCAAACCGTTTGCAGCCCTGTATAAAAAAGAGCTGCGCCGGCTGTTTGGCACCCCCATTTACCTGATGAACAGCGGCCTTGGCGCGCTGATGCTAATCGGCGGCGGCATTTATGCCTTTGTGGCAAAGGGCAAAATTGCCTCGGCGCTGGCAGACTTGCCGGGCGCTTCCAGCGGCATGCTGGTGGCCGGTGCGGCTGTTGTGGCGTTTTGTATTATGGTCTCGTCTACTACCGCTTCCAGCATCTCGCTGGAGGGTAACCGGCTTTGGATTTTGCGCGAAGCACCAGTGCCCATTGAAACGATTTTTGCCGCCAAAATAATGACAAACTGCACTTTAATGGTGCCGGCCGTGTTGATTGGCGTGCCTTTTGGTGCTGCCGGGCTGGGGCTGGGCATTACGGATACCCTGTTGTTATTAGTGCTTGGGCTTTCATGTGCCATGCTCACTTCGTTTGGCGGGCTGTTTCTCAACCTGTTGTGGCCCAAACTGGACGCCGTCAACGACACCGTGGTGCTTAAGCGCAGCATGAGCGTGATGATTATGACCTTTGGTAGCTTTGGGTTAATTGCGATTGGTGCCGGCCTGTTTTACCTGCTGGTCGGCCCGCTGGGCCTACAGGGCGCGCTTTGGGCCCCCACACTGCTGTATGCGGTGCTGGCAATTGTTTTCTTTTTCTTGGTACGAGGCCCCGGTAAACGCATGTTCCGCGGCTTGATCAGCTAAAACAGTAATTTTTTGCCCATCTTGCACTTATGCAGGGTGGGCGTTTTTTGTGTCCATGTGTGCCATTTCTTTTCGGTGCCCCGCGTGGTAAAATAGTGCAAAGGGGTGATGTTTGATGACCACCATCACGCAAGAACTGATTGTACCGCTGCTGCGCCCGCGGCCGCTACAGGCGCACAAGGGGATGTACGGGCGGCTGCTATTGGTTGCAGGCTGCCGCATGTACCGCGGGGCGGCGCAGCTTGCTGTGCTGGGGGCACTGCGCATTGGCACCGGTATTGTAACTCTCGCATCAATTGAACCGGTGCTTGCCGCCACCGTCAGTGCGCTACCCGAATGTACCCTGCTGCCATTGTCGGAAGGCATGGATGGGCTTGCAAAGCCCGAAAATGCCGCCCTGCTGGCAGATGCGGCTGCCGACTGTAGTGCCGTCGTGCTGGGCTGTGGGCTGGGGCAGGGGCCCGGCCCCACTACAATTTTAGAGCGGCTGACCACCGCCGCCCGTGTGCCGTTGTTGCTGGATGCCGACGGGCTGAACCTGCTGGCGAGGACACCACAACTGCTGCACCGGCGGGCGGGGCCGACCATTCTCACCCCGCACCCCGGCGAAATGGCGCGGCTGTGCGGCAAAACTGCGGCAGAGGTACAGCATGCGCGGGAAGCAACCGCAACCCGGTTTGCCGCCGAATTTCAGTGCATTGTCGTGCTGAAAGGCCACGATACTTTAGTCGCACTGCCCAGCGGGCAATGCTTTTTCAATAAAACTGGCGGCCCCGGCCTTGCCAAGGCGGGCAGTGGCGACTTGCTGGCGGGGTTGATTGGCGGGCTGATGGCACAGGGGCTGGCCCCAGCGGATGCCGCTATCTGCGGTGTTTACCTGCATGGGGCTGCGGCAGACCTTTGTTCTGCGCGCAAAAGCAGCACCGGCATGCTGCCGCATGAGTTGGCCGAAGACCTTTGCAGTTTGTTGTTATCGTGCGGATTATAACGTTTAGTTTTTGATTTTTTATAGTTATGTTGTAAATACGACAGCTTTTTCCACTCTTTGAGGTTATGCTAAAAACAGCAAACACCGCTGTACTTTACCAAAACGAACAGGAGGACACCCCAATGCAACAGCCACACTTTATTAAAAACATCCCCCACGAACAAGCCGTTGTGCTTGCCGGCGAGGTTACGGTATTGCCGGGGCAGGTCGTCAGCAAAACGCTGGCACAAAACCCCGCTGTCAGCATGACCCTGTTTGCATTTGACGCGGGGGAAGAAATTGGCACCCATGATTCTGCCGGCGATGCTTTTGTGACCGTGCTGGAAGGCACCGGCCTTTTTACCGTAAACGGGATAGAGCACACCGTACAAGCGGGCGAAGTGCTGGTGATGCCCGCCACGCTGCCACATGCTGTAGCCGCGCCGGTACCGTTTAAAATGTTACTCGTGGTGGTGTTCCCCCCCACCACACAAAAATAAAGGAGGTTTTTTATGAAATTATCTATCGACCGTGACCTTTGCATTGGCTGTGGCCTTTGCGCTACGATTGACGACGAGATCTTTGCCATGGACGATACCTCTGTCGCTACCGTTATCGCCCAACCAGAAGGCAAAAACGAAATTACTGCACTGGACGCTGTGCAAAGCTGCCCGGTGGGGGCTATTTTGGTGGAAGAGTAACCCTTTGCGGATGAATGACCCCCTGCAAGCCCGATATTTCACATTACAGTGGTTCCTAATCACACACCCTTAGGTTGATAAAAAGGCCGCCCAGCCGTTAGCTGAAATAGTCAATAGTTAATAGACACAAAAAGCCGATCAAGCCACCTGTTCGATTCTAAATTGGACGGGTGGCTTTCCATTGAGCTTGCGAATGGGACGAATGGTATTAAAATAGTCGATTGTGT
>JAQVCK010000272.1 GCA_028689835.1 Pygmaiobacter sp.
CCACTTCAGAACAGTAATCGTGGTGATGGTATGCCTGTCTGTATGTGCAAATTTTCTCGAATAAGTGGGGCCAAGGCCTGCCGGGCGTGTTCGCTTATCCTCTGCTGACGCGGATTTTACGGCATGACCTGTGCAAAGAGGGGGTATTGGAATTCAACATTTAACAAGCGAGGCAGTTATGGCGGAAACCATGCAGGCGGCAGTTTGGCACGGGAAAAAAGACATCCGCGTCGAGACTGTACCCGTTCCCCCCGCTCCAGCTCCCGGCTGGGTTCAAATCAAGGTTGATTGGTGCGGCATTTGCGGCTCGGATCTGCACGAATACCTGGCTGGTCCCATATTCATTCCCACAGAGGCCCCACATCCACTTACGGGCAAGCAGGGGAGCGTCATTATCGGGCACGAGTTCAGCGGCAAGGTTGTAGCGGTGGGCAGCGGCGTTACCAACGTCAAGGTGGGCGACATGGTTGCCCCCGATGCCTGCCAACACTGCGGCGAGTGTCAGCCTTGCCGCGAAGGTCGCTACAATGTTTGCGAAAAGCTTGCCTTTACAGGCCTGCACAATGACGGGGCATTCGCCCCTTATGTGAATGTGCCTGCGGACCTGTGCTTCATCATGCCTGAAGGGGTTTCGCCTGAGGCCGGAGCAGTCATGGAACCCCTTGCCACTGGTTTTAAGGCCGTGCGTATGGCGGGCAGCATACTGGGCCTCAATGTGGTTGTGCTCGGCGCAGGAACCATCGGGCTTGGCACCATTATGGCCGCAAAAGCCGCGGGCGCGGGCAAAATCATCGTAGTTGAAGTGTCCCGTGCGCGCATTGCCAAGGCAATGGAGTGCGGGGCGGACATTGTGGTGAACCCCAAGGAATGCGACCCTGTTGCAAAGGTGAAAGAACTGACCGGTGGCTCTGGCGCTGATGTTTCCTTTGAGTGCATCGGCAACAAGCACACCGGGCCGCTGGCCATAGATGTGCTGCGCAACACCGGAACGGCCATTATTGTGGGTATTTTTGAAGAACCCAGTTCCTTCAATTTTTTCAGCCTCAGTGGTACGGACAAAAAGGTCATGGGTACGCTGGCCTACACCATTGAGGATTTCAAGGGTCTTGCCGCGCTTATGGCCAAGGGCGTCATCAAGGCGGATAACCTTATTACCGGCAAAATAGAGCTGAAAGACATCATGGAAAAGGGCTTTCTTGAACTGATCAACAACAAGGACGAAAATATCAAGATTCTTGTGCGTCCTTAATCAGGTTAGCGGCTTGGACTGATATTCATGGTTAGGTCGCAATGGCTATCTGCATGCGTAAGTATGAACTACAAAATAAAAAAGGGGTTGCAGTGTTGCCTGCAACCCCTGAGTTTTGCTGGTGCAATTCGCGTTTCTATTTAATGATCAGATCACTGGAAAAAATGTTCCAACAGTAAAAAGCGCTCTGTGATTATGTTTGATGGCAAAAATTGCGAAATATTTCAGGGTAGGTACATAAACCAGAATATATTTCAATTTCTACATAATGCCCGCTGAATCGTTGAAGCCTAGCGACAGGAATAACCAGCGGAGGTCGCACAGTTCCTTGGATCGGCTGATACCGGAAAAATCTCATCAGCAAAATCTAACCTGTACCCCATCTGTCTTGCCTCGGAAAGGCGGCATAGCCAATGAAACTGTCCACCTTAGTTTTGCCGTTGACTGGTTCGAGGAAGTGAATCCACTTCTGGGAAAAAGCAACGGTGCAGCGAAAGGCTATTTTTTCACTGCACCGTTGCTCTTCTCATGAAGAAGGGGAGAAAAGGCGCCGCGACACCATAGAGCACAAAAAAACTGATATTGTTAATTAATTTTTTGAGATTTTTGTCTGTGCCTCCGCACTTTGACCTTGCGCCAGAACCAACGGCGCGGCGATGGGGTTCTGTCCGCCGGGCGGAAGAATAGGTCTTGCGTACCTGTCGCCGGAGGTGCGCTAAACGTCGCCCCGTCAGGTTTCTGCAACTACCGCCCTTTGCCCGGAATGTTTCCCGCCGCCATCTGGTTGGGCAAGCTGTTTCATCGGCACGAGCAGCCCATGCCGTCAAACCACTTTTGCCCCAGCAGGGCGTCTGCATCCTGGCCGGCGGGCTGACGCACCGTCACCAGCATGAGGCCCGATTCCAGCTCTTCCTTTTCCAGCTTCAGCCCTGTCACCAGCGCAAAGCTGGGCAGCCAGCGCGGCTCATGGTCGCACTTGATCTGCAACTGCTCAAAGGGTGTGGTTTCAACAAATACCAGTATGGATTCCCTGGCTGTGAACAGGGGATCGGTAAGTTTGGCGTCGCACATATCCAAAAAAAACCGCCCCGGAGCGATTTCTCGTGGTCTGCTGCTGGGCAGCATGCCGCATTGGGGCCGCGCCGCCTGCTGTACCGGCGCAAACACTCCTTTGCGCACCCCGTCCAGAGCCTCAGCTTCAAATCTGTCCATCATACAGATGTAAAATCCCATCTTGTCCAGCACGCCGTATGGTGCGCCGTGGTCTTCTGCCCCAACTACAATGCGGCAGGTTCCA
>JAQVCK010000081.1 GCA_028689835.1 Pygmaiobacter sp.
CATATATTCCACTACCTGTTGCTTGAATTCTCCCGTATGTCGCTTGTTCGGTATCCCTTTTGGCATAGAAAAACACCCCATTTGTTTTCAGTATATCATACTGTCTAACAATTGGGGTGCTGTTCACCCATAGTGGCCGATGATACGGGGCTTTTTTATCTTTTGCTATTTTTCTGTATGCGGGGTGATTTTACCGTCTTCTACCAGCCGGATGAACAGCTGGCCGAGCTGTGGGTCAAACTGGGTGCCAAGGTTGCGGCGAATCTCCTGCAAGGCATCGGCAACGCTCATCGCACTTTTATAGCTGCGCCGGGTCACCATGGCGTCAAACGAATCGGCAATACAAAGGCACCGCGCCCCAATGGGGATGGCCTCCCCCGCAATGCCGCGCGGGTAGCCTCTGCCGTCCCACCGCTCGTGGTGGCCTATCGCCGAGGGGATGACATAATCCAGCGAGGGCAGATAGCGAATCATCGCAATCGACCCCTCGACATGCTGTTTCATAATCTCATACTCTTCGTCGGTCAGCGCGTCTTTTTTGGACAAAATCCCCTCCGGGATGCCAATTTTGCCAATGTCATGCAACAGCCCTGCCTGGCGAATAATCTCAACGTGCTCGGCATCCAGCGGAATAGCCGCCGCCAGCGCCGCCGCATATTCCGCCACATTATTCGAGTGGTGAAACGTATAGTGGTCCTTGGCATCAATAGCCGCCGTAAGCGCATAAATTGTGCCCGCACAGCTTTCGGCAAGGGCCTTCTTTTCCGTCAGGTTTTGGTTTGCTTTGTCCTGTTCGTTTTGTGGCATATACTGCACAATGCGGTTTTTGCCGCTGGTTTTTGCAGAATACACCGCCATATTCGCATAGGTGAACAGCTCTTCTACACTGGCGGCAGAGAGCGGGTACGAGCAGATACCCGCACTGAAGGTCAAAAATTTTTGGGTATGCTCGGCAGAAGAGGCAAGCCGCTGTTGCAGCCATTCGCGGGCCTGCTGCGCACAGTTTTGTGCAATTTGTGCCGTGCAAAACGGCAGGCAAACAGCAAACTCTTTACCCCCATAGCGTGCCACCGTGCCGCGGCTGCCCACAAGCCCCGCTAGTTTTTCTCCAAACAGTCGCAAAATATGGTCTCCTTCCTGTGTGCCATACAGCTCGTTGTATAAATGAAAATCGTCAAAACTGATCATCAATAGCGCAAGGTCGGCGTGGCGACAGTTTTCAAAGTCGCGCCGGATCTGCTCTTCAAAGTAGCTGCGGTTATACAGGTTAGTCAACGCGTCGCGCTGTGCCTTAAACTCAATGGCGGCGTACAGCGATGCGTTTTTGAGCGCCATCGAAAGCACGGCTGAAAGCGACTCTAAAAAGTTGATCTGCCTAAGGCCCATCGGTCGGGGGCGCTCGGTACCCACCTCATCTGAAAACAAGGTGATTGCCGTCAGCTCACTGTCACACACAATGGGCAAAATAAAGTTCACTTGCGTGCGCACAAAATACTGGCGCTCTTTGTCCCACATAGCACGGCAGGTGCGGGTGCGCTGAAAATCTTGCCAGCTGATGCCCTGCCGGTAGCGTTTTAGCCAACCAACCAATGGATTATCCGGCGAAATAGCATCCCCGCGTTGTAGCGTAATTTTGGTGCAATCCTTTAGCCGGTAATCGCCGGTCTCCGGCGTGTACAAAAACACCCGCGCCGTGTAACTGGGCATGGTTTGCTGCAAATAATTGCGGTAAATTTCCAGCACCTCTTCCAGCTTCAGTGTTTTATTCACCGCATCACTAAACTGCTTTAATTGCGCCTCCTGTGCCTCTTGCTTTTTGACAAACAGGTTGCTCATCAGCCTGCGCACTAAATTGAAGGCAATCATCGTCAACAGCGAAAATCCAACGGCAAACACGATTGTTTTGTAGGGCAGATACTCCACAAAATGGGTGGTATAAAACGCGTCTACCCACTCGTAAGATACCACAAGCAACAGTGTAGTAAATATCGCAGAAACAAGATACGTGGGCCCGCTGGAAGCAAAGCTGCGCAGCTGTACGAGCCTTTTTTTGTACAGCGCGTAATACAGGCACAGCGCGTTGACCCCACACGAAAACGTGTCGTTGGGCAGTGACACCATCTGCGGCAGCACCGCCGCCACCGTGCCGATGAACATAATAATAACGCCGACAATCATCGGCTGAAACTGCGAAAAAGGCACTCTGTCCTCTTTGACACTGCGGTAGGCCATGCGCCAGGCAAGGAACAGCGTGAATACCGCCACCAAAATGGGCACCGCTACCCAAGGTGAAATTTCGTACTCGAACCGGCGCTCGCCGGCGACTTCAATGACCTTGGGGTTGGGGATATAGACGTTAGCAAGGTTTAGCCCGTCCAAAATAACCCACACAACAAACAGCGCACCGCGCGTAAAGGTGCCCTTTTGGTCGGTAAAAAAATAAATAAAGTTATAAATCAGGTAAGGCACCGCAAAAATGCCGATGATGGACACTTGATACCAGAACCCCGGCCCGGGGTATAGTGTCATGCGCATGAACAGCGAACCGGTGCACCATGCCATAAACCCGGCAAGCAGGCCCATAAAGGCATAAATCAACCTTGTTTTTTTAGAACTAAGCACCGCGAGAAACAAAAACAGGTTCAGCAACATCGACACCAGCGGCACAATGATGAACAGGCGTTGGTTCAGCGTCATAGCCCGTCACCCGCTTCCCCCGCCTGTTGCATGCGCAGCAGGTCCAGCACTTCCTCCAAGGGGGCACCCACCCGCATCAGGTGGTTACCGCTCGCCTGCTCGTACCGTTGTATGGTACCACACGGCAATACCGTAACTTGCACCGGGTCAACCCCCAACAGCTTTTCAAGGTCTTTGCAGTCGCCGTCGTAATAGTTGAAATAAAGCGCAAGGTGCGCGCGGATAATCTCACTGCTTAGCGCACGGCTTTGCCGGGCCTCTGGCTGCAACTCGACATACAGGTGCAAAAACGAATGGTGGCTTTCATCGTACTCTTTTACCGCAAACCAGTTTGCCACCGGCAAGCCGGACAGGCTGATCACGCTGTTGATCTCCCGCTCGGTGATGCGGGTAAAGCCCGCGATGTCAATGACATTGGGCACGCGGTCCACATAATCGAATTGTGGGAAATCCAGCCCATCCTGTGGGTTTTTCAGCCGCAGGCAACGGTACATATCGCCCACGCGGTAGCGCAAAAATGCGCCGCCATGCAGCACGGTGATGACCAGTTCATATTTTTGGCCCGCCACCAACTGGTCCATTAGGTAAGTGTGCGGTTGGTAGGTGGGGTCTTTTAAATTTTTCAGCATCTCAAACTCGGGGATAAATTCATAAAAGCAGGCATCGGGGAATAGTATCAGGCCGTTTTTGCTCCAGGTCTCGGTGCCAAGGCAGGTAGGCTCGGTGCCACCCGCCAGCTCCAGCGGGCGAATGCCCCACGCCTCCTCCAGCTCGTCTTTGTACAGGGTGGTGTCGGTGCCCACGCAGACAAAGGCATCAAGGTGAAACAGGTCGGACGGGCGCAGGCTTCTGCCATCCCGCCGGGCACGGTAGGTGCCGCGCAGCAACCGAAACGCCATACGGGGGCTAATGCCAAGCAGCGAGCGCAGTTTCCCGTTTTCTGACATGGCCCCACGCAACTGCGACAGGTTGCGCGTTGCGCCGTACAGTACACTGCTCATACCAAAAAACAAGTTCATCCCGTGCTTCATGGCCATGGTATACCCGCGGCGGGTTTGCTGGCCAAACGACAGCTTGCGCGCCTCGCGCACCGGCGGCAAAAAGCGCAGGTGAATTTCCGGGTCAATCAGCTCTGGGAAAAGGCCGGTCGCATACGGCATGGGCGCAAGGCTGTACAGCACACGCGCATTGGGGCGCACATGGGCCTTACCGCGCCCGGTACTGGTAGCAAGCAGCAGGGCCGCCAGCAAATTGTTTTTGTAGGTCTCCAACATGCTCTCCGTGTACGGGGCACATTTGTGGGGGAAATCTCCACCCTCCCAAGTGGTTTTCAGCCATACTACCGGCTTGCCGGGCAGCATTTCGTCCTGTTGCGAAAGCAGTACATCGGCATAATCAGCAAAACTGGTCAGCGGTACCTGTGCGCGAAACTCCTCTATTGTTGTGGGGGGTACCTCACCAAAAAAGCGCTTGCCCAGCGGGCAGGCCGCCATCAGCTCAATTTGCTCCATCAATAATCGGCGTTGAATTTCCATGTATTCTTCAAGGCTCAAATCTAAAAAGCCGCAATATTCCTGCCAAAGCAACGGTGCAGGCATTTTTTTCAGTTTTTCTTCAAATGTCATTTTGCGGCCCTCCTTTTCAGCTGGCACCCGGCAGGCGGCAACTGGTAATCTACAAAAATTTTAGCGGCGAAACGAGGTGATACACGCGCGCACACTGCGCGGCGTGGGCACCAAAAATGGGGTGCGCTGCCGGTATGCGGCATACCCCGCAATACTGCGCGGGAACAGCCAGACATCCTGCCACAACACGTACAGCACATCCAGCACAAAAAACAACACAAAAGCCCATAGCAGTGCGCCACCGCCCAAAAGGCCCCACAGCGCAAGGTACACAAGGCCCAACCATAGCACCCCCGGGTGGCGGCACAGCGCAAACATGCCGGTGTCAATTAGCGGGCGCAGGCCCGTTATTTTGGGTGGCAGCAGGCCGCTACCCCCTGCGGGCAATGCAAAAAACAGGGTGTCGCACAGTGCCCAAAGCCCGGCGCCCAAAACCGGCAGCCACAATAGCCGCAGCGGCTGCGCTGCCGGCGCCCCAATGCCCGTGTGCCAAAGCAACAACACGGTGGCCAGTACCAGCAGCAACTGCCCTGCCACAAACAGCCCACGTGCTGCGGGCCGCCGGGCAAACACACAAAGCGCGTCAGACAGTGCCATCAGCCCAAAGGCAGCAGCCCCGGCCAGCAGCAGCCCCGTCATATCTCGCGAAAGGCGACGCCAATGCAGCCCGCCCCGGTGTAAATGCCAATCACCGCGCCAACCCATTCAATGCGAATGTGTGCCGCTGGGTCAATTGCCTGAATACGTGCCGCGACCTCTTTTGCTTTTTGCTGCCGGTCGGCATGAAACAAAAAGACCTCTTGCCCATACCGCGCACGGGTACGGTAGTAGTCCACCACACGGTCAATGCCCGCATCCATGCCGCGCACAATGCCAACGTCCCGCACCAGACCATCGCGAAACATTAAAACAGGCTTTACCTTTAATAAATCAGCCGCCAGTACCCGAATGGCACCCACGCGGCCACCTTTGCGGGCGTTTGCCAGTGAGGGCATTACAAAATAGACCCCCACATGTTCGCGCAGTGTATCCAGCCGGGCGACAATTTCGGCGGCAGTCGCCCCCTGCTTTGCCATCTGCGCTGCCTCTGACACCAACAAGGCCTGCCCAAACGAGACCTGCAACGAGTCGTATACTGTAATGGGTACGGCAAACCCCTGCTCTTGCAGCAACTTTTTGGCGGTGCCCGCCGTATTACACGAGCCGGACATTTTGCTGGTCAAGCAGATACAAAGCAGTTCGCTTGCGCCCGGGGCCGCCACGTGAAAGGCATCGGTAAACTGGGCAATATTGGGGTGCGCCGTGGTGGGCAACTTGAGGGCGTTTGTCAGCTCGCGGTAGAGCATCGGCGGGTCAATATCCACATTATTCAGGTATTGCCGCCCCGGCCCAAATGCAATGGTGTCCGGGATCAGTGTGACCCCAAGCTCCTGCGCAAAGGCTGGCGAAATATCCGACACTGAATTCGTCAAAATATGTACGCCACTCAAATTACCGCCCCTTTTCTATCTGGTGCAAGTATCGCCAGTTAAGCTTTATTGTAGCCGATTTCTAGTTGAAAATCCATACGAAAAAAGACGGTTTTTTGTCGTTTTGTCTGGAAATTCAAAGCAGGTAACGCAGTTGCGCGGATACTGAATTTTTTGCGGTGTTTTGTTACCTTTTGTTTTACAAAAAGCCCCGCCGCAGTTTCCTGCCAGCAGGGCAATTAATATAAAAGTATAAAGCTGATAAAAGGTTTACTGTTTTGCGGCGGGCATGGCAGCGTGTACCGCCCCGGCAAGCCGAGAAAGTTGCTCAGCCGAAAGCTCGGCCCCACTGCTTTGTAACTTTTGTAGCTGGGCAATCAACTGCACCAGCGTGACGCTTTCTGCCTGCGGGTGTGCCGTTGCCGCACTCAGGCTAGCCGTCTGGGCCAGCAGGTCGGCGCTTTCGCCAATTTGCGGCGCCACTGCGTCAAGGCCAAGGTCTTCTTTCAGCGTTTTCACAAAATCCAGTGCCGCTTCCGGCTCGCCGTGGATGACAAACACTTTTTGCGGCTTTTGGGTAAAGCCGTTCACCCAGCGCAGCAAACCGTTGCGGTCTGCGTGGGCAGACAGGCCTGCAATGCTTTCAATTTGTGCTTTTACTGCAATTTCATCGCCCAGCAGCCGCACCTGTTTTTCGCCGCCCAGCAGCCGCCGCCCCAACGTCCCCTCTGCCTGAAAGCCGACCAGCAACACGGTGTTGCGCTCATCCCACAGAGTGTATTTTAAATGGTGGCGAATGCGCCCCGCATCACACATGCCGGATGCCGAAATAATAATGCAACTGCCCTCGTAAGCATTGATACCGCGCGAGTCATCTGCCGTAACCGAAAGCTTGAGCTGGGGAAATTCAAGAATCTCTTCGCCGCGCGCAATGGCGGCGCGGGCCTCGCGGTCATAGTAGTCATCGCTGTCCGACTCGTTAAAAATCTGGGTTGCTTCAATGGCCAGGGGCGAGTCGAGAAAAACTGGGAAATGCTCATACTTTTTAAAGGTACCCGCGTGATACAGTTCACGCAAATAATACAACAACTCTTGTGTGCGCCCCACGGCGAATGCCGGGATTACCACTTTGCCGCCCCGCGCAAAGGTATCGCAAATCACCTTTGTCAGCTGTGCTTTTACATCCCCTGCCTCCGGGTGTACTCGGTTGCCATAGGTCGACTCAACCAACAGCACATCGGCTTCCTGTACAAACTGCGGGTCTTTTAAAATGGGCTGGTTTAGGTTGCCCAAATCGCCCGAAAACACCACTTTGCTGGTGGTGTCCCCCTCGGTGGCCCATACCTCTACAATAGCAGAGCCTAAAATGTGTCCCGCATCCGTCAGCCGAATTGTAAACTCGGGCGAAAGGGTCAGCTTTTCGCCGTAGTCCAGCGGGTGAAACAAGGAGGCGGCCCGTTGTGCCTCTTGTGCGGTGTAAAGTGGTTCAACCGGTGGCAGCCCTTTGCGGCGGCGCTTGCGGTTTTCCCACTCGGTATCCATTTTTTGAATGTGCGCACTGTCTGCAAGCAAAATGCCCGCCAGCTTTGCAGTGGCTTCGGTCGAAAAAATCTCTCCATGGTAGCCACCGCGCACCAGCAACGGCAAGTGGCCACTGTGGTCGATATGAGCATGGGTCGACACGACAAAATCAATTTCACCTGCCGGGCAGGGCAGATCGTGCTCACGCTCGGCATCTTTACCTTGAAACATACCAAAATCGACAAGCAGCCGTTTGCCGCCTGCCGTCAGCAAATGGGCAGAGCCTGTCACCGTTTGTGCCGCGCCAAGAAACTGAAGTCTCATCACAAAACCGCCTTTCTTGTGGTAAGTGCCCTACAAAGGCAGGCACTTTGTGCTTTTTTATTATTGTACCTCTTTTTGCCTTTTGTGCAAAGTAAATTCCATCCCGGTATCATGCCGCGGTGGTTCGGTCTCATTCAGTCAAAAAGCGCCCGTTTTCATCAAAAAGGGGTTGACAAGCTTTGGCGTGATATGATATATTAATCAAGCACTATTCTGCTGGTGTAGCTCAGTTGGTAGAGCAGCTGATTTGTAATCAGCAGGCCGGGGGTTCAAGTCCGTCCACCAGCTCCACCATTTTGCTCTTGTTAAACATGGGAGTGTTCCCGAGCGGTCAAAGGGGGCAGACTGTAAATCTGTTGCCGTACGGCTACGGTGGTTCGAATCCACCCGCTCCCACCAAAACAAAAGCATAGCAATACACCCGCGCCAAAGGCGTAAGGCGCATTGCTATGCTTTCCTTTTAATCAAAAGTCTGGGACCATTGGTCCCAGCTTTCTCATAAACGAAAGCATAGGTTTTTATGTTTTTCGGTTGATTCGGCTGCTGCCGGTAAGCAGCACAGCACAAAACCCAATTTAGGCATCGCCCGACTTTGGTTTTGTTCCTGCTTTCTCTTCGCAAGTGGCCCCGTGCCCACATCCCTTTTCATCAGGTGGCGCGGCTGGCCTAACTGTTACCGCTTATGCTTTTATCGCACGTCGGCCCCGTACCACTGGGGCTGCAAGAACAAGGGCTGTCGGCCCTCTTTCGCTGCTGGGTGCGCCGTCTTCAAACGGGTGATCGCCCCCACATAAGCGGAGTTTACCTCATCAACAACTTTGAGAACACGCCCGTTGCCGCCGCATCTGTGCTTTTCTGCTGTCTCACCAGCAGAAAGTAAAAGCCCAGAAGTGACGCCCCCGTGAGGAATGAACTGACGGTCTGTTTTTCAAAGTGCATGTCAACAAAAAATCGCCGAATACCTTGCGGTACCCAGCGACTGTTGACATCTATACCAGCGTCATTTATAATGGCGCAGATAAAGCCTCTCATAAGTCACTGGATGTGTTTCCATCCTGTGGCGCACGGTGTGGCAGATGTAACCAGCATCTGCTTCACCTATGAGGGGCTTTTTTATTTGCCCCTCAGCTTTGTGACTAATTTTACCGGTTTATTTTGGGTTTGTCAACTTGTATCTACTTTTTTATTTAACATAATTATGTTTGAAGTTAACGCAAATGGCTGAAAAGCAAGGTGTAGCAGAACAAATGAAAGCCAACGAGCAGATGAAATGGGTGGGCCTAATGAACAATATCCGCTCTGCTGCGGAGGAGGTTGTGCTGAATGATTTAATTTATGCGTAGAAAGTGAAACTACACACAAACTACACGGGAGCCACTAAACGTCAAAATCTAAACAAAACTGCTATCAATATTGATGGTAATTTTTGATTTTTTATGAAACTTTTAAAAAGTTATTAAATTTTTAGTGTAGTCGAAGATAGCAACAAATTTTGCACTTTCTTGTAAACCTGATAAAAAAGAAAACCAGAATTTGCACAAAGACAAGTTACTGATAATGCATAACATATTCCTTGCTATTGTTCCAGAGACGGAATATAATAATCACATATTGCGAATCTATCTACGGAGGAAATACAAAATGGGACTGATGGCAGCAAAAGATGTGGCTAAAAAGTGGGGAATATCCCAGCGGAGAGTTGCAATTCTATGCGGCGAAGGACGCATTCCCGGAGCACAGCGTGTCAGCAACATGTGGGTAATCCCTGACGATAAAGAAGCCAGTGGATGGGCGTAGCATGCGCTACCCTAAAGAGAAACTGGCTGTTGTCAAGCCTTTTGTAAAATGGGCAGGTGGCAAAGGGCAACTTCTTTCTAACATCAGGAAAAGATATCCTAATGAGCTTGGCAAAAGCATCAATAAATACGCCGAACCTTTTGTCGGAGGCGGCGCTGTATTGTTTGATATCCTCAGCAGCTGTGAGCTGGACGCTGTCTATATCAGTGACATCAATGCTGACCTGAACCCGAAAAACTTCGTCAATAGGAATGTTAGTCACGATATGCTAAAATAGAAAAAATGGAGTGATTGACATGAAGGTAAGGTTTACAGAAGAACAGATTATCAAGATTCTCAAGGAGCACGAGGCTGGCAAGAAGGCAGTGGATATTGTCCGTGAGTACAATATCACAGAACAAACCTTTTACCGTTGGAAAAGTAAGTACGGCGGTATGGATGTCAGTGAAGCTAAACGTCTGAAACAGCTTGAAGAAGAAAACCGACGGTTGAAAGAAATGGTCGCTGACTTGTCTTTGGATAATAAGATATTAAAGGACGTGCTTTCAAAAAACGTCTAAAGCCTGCCGTAAAACGCAAAATAGCAGCCGAAGTACAGGAATGCTATGAGATCAGCGAGCGCCGCGCGTGCAGGCTAATTGGGATTAGCCAAAACAGCAAACGATACAAGCCGACCGATAAAAGCGGGGATGCTTTGGTAACAGAACGGCTGAAGGCACTTTCGGCGCGCTGGAAACGATTTGGTTATCGCCGGTTGCATGTCATGCTGCTGCGTGAAGGCTTTGAGATTAACCACAAAAAAACATACAGGCTTTACAAGGATGCAGGATTAACCCTTCAGAAGCGAAGCAAAAAGAAAAAATATGAAAAGCGCGGCATGCCGGACCGCACTGCAAAAGAAATGAATGCTCGCTGGTCGATGGATTTTGTCAGTGACAGAACCAGATATGGGTCAAACATTCGCGTTCTGACCGTAATTGATGAAGTGACGCGGGAATGTCTGGCTCTTGAAGTGGATAGCTCTCTCTCCGGGCGGAGGGTATCGGCTGTTCTGAACCGGATTGCCTTGTTCCGGGGGCTGCCGAAAGAAATTCTGACCGATAACGGCTCTGAATTTACCAGCAATGTAATGAATGCCTGGGCGTACGATCACAAGGTGGAACACATTTTTACAGACCCGGGCAAGCCCATGCAAAACGGCTACATAGAAAGCTTCAACGGGAAACTCCGTGCGGAATGCCTAAACCAACATTGGTTTCAAAGCTTGTCTGAGGCAAGGGAGATCATTGAAGACTGGCGGTTGGAATATAACAGGATCAGGCCGCATTCCTCTCTCGACAACCTGACGCCGGAAGAATATGCCTTGAAACTTTTAAGCTGTTACTAACATTCCCCCTGCGCGAAATTAGGGGGCAGGTCAATGCAGATCTGATAAACACCTACCGAATGATACGTGATGATGTTATGGGCTTAATTAGATTGTTGTCTGCGCTACAGGATGAATATCTGCCCATGGATGATGAAACCCGCAAGACGTTTTATTATGAAAAACGTAACAGATACAATGCTCTCAAAGTCAACGGAAACAGTGCTATTAACCTTGAAAGTGCGGCTCTGTTTGTCTTCTTAAATCGGACTTGTTTTAATGGCCTCTATCGCGTAAATCGCAAGAACCTTTTTAACGTTCCAATCGGCTCATACAAAAAGCCGACAATATGCGATGCAGATAATCTAACTGCGATCTCCAAGGCACTCAAAAAGGTGACGATTGTATGCGGTGACTATCGCGAGTCTCGTAGCTTTATTGACAATCCTGATTTGATTAATGTTTATTCAGGAAATTGTGTAACAGCTTAATAGAGACAGAGTCGAATTCTATCAATCCCTCCGCTCTCATTTTGGCAAGTTCTCTGGATAAAGATGTCCTTTGAACTCC
>JAQVCK010000082.1 GCA_028689835.1 Pygmaiobacter sp.
GTTTTGTTTGACGCAAAGTCCACCGTGCTGCCAAACACCCATACCTATAATATTGTGGGCAGGATTGAGGGGCGCGACCCCGATGCTATGTTGTTGGTAAGTGCCCATTATGATTCATATTTTCAGGGCTTTCAAGACGACAACACCGCCGTTGCGCTGATGCTGTCCCTTGCGCGGGCGGTCAAACTGTCGGGCTATCAGCCCGAAAAGACGATGCTGTTCATCGCAATGGCCGCCGAGGAATGGGGCGTCATTGATTCGCGGTACGACTGGTCGGTCGGCGCATGGAACGAGTTATTTCGCCTGCACCCGGACTGGCCGGGCCACATCGTCGCCAATATCAATTTAGAATTGCCCGCCCACGCACACGGCAAAAAGCACAAAATACGCAGTGTGTACGAATACCGCCGCTTTTTGCAGCAACAACTGCGCGCCCTGCCCGAGCCCATGGCAAAGCTGTACCCCAAGGGCATTGGGGTCGTGTGCCCCATTGAAACCTGGTCGGACGATTTTTCTATCGCCATTGCCGGGGCACCCTCACTGGTCAACGAGTTCGGTGAGGGCAGTTTCATGGAGACGCACTACCATTCGCAATACGACAACGACGGCGCCTATGACGAGCAGGTCTACCTGTTTCACCACCTGCTGTACAGCCGCCTGTTGCTGGCGTTTGACCAGACGGTACTGCCGCCGCTGAATTTCACCGACCGGCTGGTGGCGTTTGGCGAGAGCATTCAAAGCCAGCGGCTTTCGCCCGCATTTGAGGGCGCGCTGCGCAAAACACTGGCTACCTGCATTGACCGCGCCGAGCGCCTTGCCGCTTATACCGAAGAGCGCAACGAGCTGTACGCCGCACTGTTGCATAAAGACCCCGGCCTTGCCGCCGCGCTGGAACAGGACGAAACCGAGCGCCGCGCCGCATTGCTGGCTGCATTTCGCTTTTGCGAGGACACGTTTACCCGGCTGGACTGGGGCGAGCGGGCGCTGTTTAGCCATGTGGCGTGTGAACAAAACCTTGCCAGCCTGCACCGTGCGGCATGGCAGCTGGCCGCGGGCGACGATGCCGCGGCCGTGCGCTCTCTGTGCGAAATTGATGACAACCGCTATGCCGCTGCCTTCGATGAAGCGGTGGTGGAATATTTTGCGGACCACGCCCAAAACCAACCCGCCGACCGGCTGCTTTGGGGTGCCGGTCGGCTGACCGGCCGCCTGCCGCTGCGTGCGCTGATTGAAGCCATTCGCACACAAGCCGCACTGCCGGAGCCTGATTTTTCGCAGGCAATCAGTGAACTGCACACGCTGCAAAAAAAGGAGCAACAACATTTAGAGCAATTGCTGCGGGAAGAAAACCAAGGCCTTGCAGAACTTGCCCGCATGTTGAAAAAAATGTTGCCGAAAGGGGCGAGCATCAAACCGAAGCGCGAAAAAAAGAAGAAAGCAAGCGGCAAAAAAAACAAACCAAAACGTACTGAGGAGTGAAGACTTGACCACCGATCGATTGTATCGTCTTACAAAAGAGGATCTACCGAACATCATCCGTACCCTGACCGAATGCTTCTCTGAAGACCCGCTTTACCAAAAACTCATCCCGGAGCCCACGTTGCGCCAGCGCACATTGCCCGAAATTTTCAGCTGTGATGCCGAAGAAATGCTGGCAAGCTGTGATTTGTGGGCCGACAGCCCCGAGGTGAACGGCCTTGTGATTGTGGATGACGAGACCGAGCCCTACAACCCGCTTGCCTATTTTTCCACCGAGGCCTTTTACGCGCTGAAAACCGACGCCTACCTGATTCAGGAGGACGGCTCGCTAAAAACGCTGTGGAATTTCTTTTTGGGCCGCCAGTACCTGAACTCCCGCTGGACAGAAGATCTGCCCGACGACCGGATGCACCTGATTTACTTTGCGGTGCGCCCGCAAAAACGCGGCAGCGGCATTGCCCACCGCATGATCACCCCGGTGCTGGATTATGCCGACCAAAAGAATTTGCTGGTATCACTGGAAACCCATAACGCGGCCAACCTTTCGCTGTACCGGCATTACGGGTTTCACTTGTACGAGACGTTGCAAAGCCATTTTGATTTGACCCAGTACTGCTTAGTGCGCGCGCCCGGCGGCAAAAAAGCACCACATACGCCCCCCGCGCCAAAACCCTGACAAGCCCTCACTTGCCCCTTTTTATGTTACCTAAAGAAACAGCGGCGGCCCCAAACGGGCCGCCGCTGTTTCTTTGAATCGTACCATAATACAAAACACAACGCACGAAGGGCTGCGGCACCGCCGTACTGCCGCCCTTCGTGCGTTTCTTTATAAAAAGGAGAAGAAAGCTTAGATGTTGTCTTTGTTCAGCACGGTGACACCGGTATCCACGGTGCTGCCGTCGCCCGCGTCGCTGCCGTCCAGTGCCGCGACTGCCGCTTTGATGCCCTCATAACCCATCTTGTCGGGGTTCTGGGCCATTGCGCAAAGCAGGGTGCCATCTTTAATCAGGCCAAGGATTGTGTCGGATTTGTCAAAACCCACGCCGATCACGTCGCCGCCATCCTCTTTAATGGCGTTGCCGGTACCCACGGTGCTGCCTTCGTTGGTGCCAAAAATACCGATGCAGCCCTGTGCAATATAGTTGGTCGCGATATCTTTTGATTTTGCAGCATCACCCTCGCTGTACTGGGTCTCCAACAGTTCAAACTCACTACCTTCAAATGCCGCGCGGAAGCCGTTTTCACGGTCTACGGTAGAAGTAGTAGCTGCGTTGGTGTTGATGATGCCGATTTTGCCACTGGTGACACCCTTGTCGATCAGGGCTTTC
Source organism: Pygmaiobacter sp. (assembly GCA_028689835.1). Classification (GTDB taxonomy): domain Bacteria; phylum Bacillota; class Clostridia; order Oscillospirales; family Ruminococcaceae; genus Pygmaiobacter. The sequence continues at coordinate 2,808 of JAQVCK010000082.1, forward strand.
AGCAGTTGCTCACCGGCGGTTTTGCCGGCAGCTTCGTTGTTGGTTGCAAAGGTTTTGATTGCGGGCAGGTTGGCCGGGGAATCAACATACACAATCTTGACACCGGCAGCCTGTGCCTCTTTCAGTGCTGCAACGTCGGCGTCCGGGCCGTTTGCGGCCAGTAAAATGGCATCGGCGCCATCGGCTACCGCGTTGTTGATGCACTCGATCTGTTTGGCATCATCTTTCACATCCGGTGCCGTCCATTTGTACTCTACATTACCCAGCTCGCTAACGGCTTCCTGGCAGCCTTTGTCCATATTGACCCAGTGCTGGTCCATCTGGTCCATCGTGATCAGGTAAACCTTGTAGGTGTCACCCGATGCCGCAGTGCTGGCAGCAGACGAAGCTGCTGCGGCGCTGGATGCCGCGGGGGCAGAGCTGCTGGAGCCGCCGCACGCGACCAGCGACAGCGCCATTGCGGACGCCATCAGAATAGCAAGTGCTTTTTTCATAACAGTACCTCCATGTTTTCTTGTTCTATTGATTAAAGCCGGTTGGCCTTAACTTTTTTACGATGCCGCTTTGGCGGGGGCCGTTTTATCTTTGGCTGTGCGCCGGGGTTTGCCACCGCGCAGCACCACATCCATCAGTACCGAAACCACGACAATGATGCCAATGACAATGTTGCGAATGGCAACCGGGGCACCCGCAAACTGCAAGCCGTTTTGTAATACGCCCCAAATAGAAGCGCCGATGACGGTGCCCAGCAGGATGCCCTGCCCGCCCAGTGTGGAAACGCCGCCGATGACCGACGCTGCCACCGCGTACATCTCGTAGCTGTTGCCGGCATCCATGGTGCCCATGCCGCTGGTGGCGCAAATGATAAGGCCCACCGCGCAGGCGCAGATGGCGCTGACCAGATATGCGTTGTTGGTGGTGCGGATGATGTTGACACCCGACAGTTTAGACGCTTCGAGGTTAGAGCCAACAGCATAAATGTGTCGCCCAGTGCGGGTACGGCTGAGCAAAAAGTTAAAAATCAGCCACAGAGCGGCGGCAATCCAGATGGTGTTATATAACCCCAATACCTTGCCGTAGTAAAAGAAATTGCGAAATGTCTCCGCACCCTCGCCAATCGAGTCGGTGTTGTAGTTGTTGTTGGCAATCTGCGCAATACCGCGTGCAATGGTCATGGTGCCCAGTGTGGCAATGAACGGCGGCAGCTTGCAGCGCGCGACCAGTTCGCCATTAACAAGCCCCACCGCAATACAACAGGCCAGCGTAATCAGCACTGCCACCCAAGGGTTGACCCCTTTTGTCATCATGGTGGCCGACAGCATGCAGCTCATGCCAACGACCGAGCCGATGGACAAGTCGATGTTGCCGGTGATTAAAACAAACGACTGCCCAATGCCAATGATGAGGGTCGGGGCGATCTGCCGCAGCAGGTTGCCGACGTTTTTGCTTGAAAAGAAGGATGGGTTGAGGATGCCGAATACGACACACAGCACAACAAGCCCTACGCTGACGGTAACCACCTGGCCCATGCCGCGAACGGCCATGACTTTTCTGAACGGGTTTCTCTTTTCGCTCTTTTCCATTTTAGGTATTCTCCTTCGCTTGTGTTTCAGGCCAGCTGCGGCTTTGAAAATTTGCTTTCAAAGCGGGTAGCATATTCCAGCACTTCATTTTGGGTTGTTTTGGCCGGGTCCAGTTCCCCGGTGATGCGCCCGTCACACATGACCAGAATACGGTCTGCGATACCCAGCACCTCCGGCATTTCAGACGAGACGAACAACACGCCGATGCCGTTTTGTTTCAACTCGTTCATCAGGTTGTAAATTTCCACCTTGGCCGCCACGTCAATGCCGCGGGTGGGCTCGTCAAAAATCACGACGCGGGAGTTGCGGGCCAGCCACTTGGCAACGACGACCTTTTGTTGGTTGCCACCGGACAGACTGCCGGCATCCACTTCAGCCCCCGCCATTTTAATTGCAAGGTCCTGCTGTGCCTTTTGGGCCATTTCGTGTTCTTTTTTGCGGTTGACGACCCCGAATTTGTTGCACAACAAGTCAAGGTTGGGCAGCGCGATATTTTCGCGGATGGAAAGTTTGGTGCAAAGGCCGTCTTTTTTGCGGTCCTCCGGCGCCAGCACAATGCCGGCGCGGATTGCATCGGCCGGGCAGTGAATCGCGACAGGCTTGCCGTCCAGCGTAACGGTGCCGCTCTCGCTGACATCCGCCCCAAACAGCGCGCGGGTGGTTTCGGTGCGGCCCGCACCCATCAGCCCCGCAATGCCCACAATTTCGCCGGCATGCAGCTCAAAGCTGATGTCGCGCACCATGCGCCCGGCGTTCAGGTGTTCGACCTTCAAAATCGTATCGCCTACCGGGCATTGCACCCGGGGGAATTTTTCTTTAATTTCGCGGCCCACCATGTTGGCGATGATTTCGTTCATCGTAAAATCGGCAAAGTTGCCGCTGGTGATGAACTTGCCGTCCCGCATGATCGTCACACGGTCCACGACGTGCTGCAGCTCCTCCAGCCGGTGCGAGATATACACGATGGCACAGCCCTCGTTGCGCAGCTTGTGGATGATGACAAACAAGTCGTCGATTTCCTTTGATGTCAGCGCGCTGGTGGGCTCGTCCATAATCAAGATGCGCGCATTGGTCGAAAGCGCTTTTGCAATTTCAATCATCTGCTGCTTGGACACCGCAAGGTCGCCCACAATAGTTTCGGGGTCGATGTTGATGTTCAGCCGTTGCAGCACTTTTTTTGCCTCTTCGTTCATCTCGTGGCTGGACAGCAAAATCCCTTTTACCTTTTCGCGGCCAAGAAAAATATTCTCTGCCACCGAAAGGTGCGCACACATGTTCAGCTCCTGGTGAATGATGGCGACCCCAAGCTCCTGCGCCTTTTTGGGGGTCAGGTCACCCACTTCTTCGTCAAAAATTTTTACACTGCCCGAATCGCGCATGTACACGCCGCTGAGAATTTTCATCAGTGTCGATTTGCCCGCACCGTTTTCCCCCAGCAGGGCCATTACTTCTCCCGAGCGCAGGTCGAAGGATACGTCGTCCAATGCCTTGACCCCGGGGAATGTCTTGTTGATGTGGGAAAGCTGCACCACTGTTTTTTGCATTCCGACTCACCGGCCTTTCGTTTTACGATGCCCAGTATAGCATTGAACCGCCGCCCCGTGTAGGGGAAAGGTTTTGGTTTTTAGGGGGTATTTTTTTGAACTTTTTGGTGTATAACCACAATATAGCTAAATTATGTTTTATTATTTTGTACATTTTATTTTAAACTGTGTTGTTTTTACCGGGCAGGCCCCCCTGCTGCCAGTTTGGGCCCGTTCGGCTTTTTGTGCAGCAAAATGCCCTGCGCCGTGGCACTGCCGTGCGGCACAGGGCACTTTGTTTTTTATAAATTACCGGGTGCGGTGCGGGTCGTACCCTTCCTGCTTGCTGAGGGTGTGAAAATCCTCACGCTGGTATTCGCGCGTCAGGCTGCCGTTTTCAACTACCAGCAGCCGGTCGGCAATCGACAGGCTGTCCGAGATATTAACCAGCAGCAGCAGCGTTGCAATCTGCCGCTCGCGCAGCATTTCAAGCAGCGAAATCACATGGTGGCGCAGGTACATATCCGCACCCAAAAATGGCTGCATGCAAACCACGACGGCGGGGTGGTACAGATGCATGCGGTAGTACACAAGGTCAAACCGTGCCCGGTGCGACAGCGTCTGCACATCGTTTTCGTAAATGGCGTCGCCAAGGTATACCGCGTATTCGCGCTGTATACTGCGCTGCAGCGCGCGGTCGCGCCACAGGTGCGGCGTGCGGCGGTCGGCAAGGAAGCACAGGTTGTCCAGCGCGTTCATTTCGGGGAAAATCATCGAGTGCACCGGGTCTTCGGCGATCAGCCCCACCTTTTGGCCGGGCCGCGGCTCGCTGCCCGGGCGGTACAGCATACCCCCCACGCGGATGCTGCCGCTTTGCGGGGCCCTCTCGCGGTTCATCAGCACCGTCATTTCGCCCAAAATCGTGTTGCTGCGGTCCAGCACCGCCACACACTCGCCCGGCCAAAGCGAAAAGCTAAGCCCCCGCACCGCGCCGGAAACCACATTGCAAAACTGCACGACCGGCGTGTCGGTGCGCACCGGCTGCGTGACGGCCAGGCGGCTGAAATCCAGCGAATGGTGCCAGATGGCCTCGTCGTTTTCAAACGGGTATTCCAGCTGCAGCGCCACCTTGCCGTTTTCCATCAGTGCCACGCGGTCGCAGATGGTAAACGCCTCCTCGTGGTGGGAGCAAAGGTACAAGAACGAAAGCCCCTGCGCAGCCCCCCGGCGCATCAGCGCCTGAAACCGGCCAAGGTCTGCCGACGAAAGCAGGTTGCTGATGTCGCGCACCACCACCAGCCGCGTTCCGGTCACCACGGCGCGCAGCAGCTCTACTACACAGCGCTCGTAGGCCGAAAGGGCCGCAACCGGCTCGTCGGCTGAAATGCTGACCTGTAATTCGCGGATAAACTGGTCCAGCTGGCCGCGCAGCACCCGCGGCTCGACAATGTACTTTTTAAACCCGCGGCGCAGCACAAAAATATTGTCTGCCACCGTCAAATCGTCCACCAGCCGCCCGCGCCGGTCGATGACCGACACGCGGTTTTCGGTCATGGGGCTTTTTTGGTAGCTGTTCACCAGCTGCTCGTTAAAATAGATAAAGCCGTAATGCAGCGGCAGGTTTTGCTGCAACAGCTGCACAAGGTCGTCGCGGCCCTGCTCGTTCATTGAAAGCAGGCCCACAATTTCGCCCTTGAACACATGCATGCTAAACTGGTCCAGGCTGGTCACGCCGTCCACAATGCGGGTGACGCGGTCCATGCGCAAAACTTCCTCTTTCATCCCGTCACCTGCGCGCCGCGGGTGGCGCGCGGCAGCGTCACCTCCACGTCGGTGCCCACGCCGGGCGTGCTGTAAATGCAAAGGCCGTACTGCTCGCCAAACAGCAGCTTAATACGGTTGTTGACATTGACGAGCGCAATACCGCCCTCGCGCTTTGCGTCCGAGCAGACATAGTCGAACCGGGTCGAGCTGATTTGCCGGTTCAGCGCGGCCAGCACATCCTCTTCCATGCCAAGGCCGTCGTCTGACACCGTAATAATCAGCCGCTTTGCCGTGCCCTCAATTTTAATACGCAGGTTGCCCCGCCCTATTTTGCGCTCTACCCCGTGCACGATAGAATTTTCTACAATCGGCTGCAGCGTCAGTTTGGGGATGCGGCACTGCATCAGCTCGGCGCGGTCGTCCTCATCACAGACAACCTGTAGCCGCAGTCGCTCGCCAAAGCGGTACTGCTGTATGATGAAGTAGTTTTCAATGTTGCCCAGCTCGTCCTCCAGCGTCACCAGGTTTTCAAGGTTTGAGATGGTATACCGAAAAAAGGTAGCAAGCGCTTCTGTCATCTGGGCCACATTGTCCAGCCCCGCCGTAATGGCTTCGCCGCGAATACCCTCCAGCGTATTGTACAAAAAATGCGGGTTGATTTGGTTTTGCAGCGCGAGATACTGCGCCTGCCGTTTGGTCGCGCCAATCAAATCACTTGTTGTCAAAAACTCGCGCAGCTTGTCAAACGCCGCTTCGGTGGCGGGGCTGACCGGGTAGCGCAGCTCTGAAACGCCCTGCAGTGTGTACCCGCCCGAAAACAGCTCCATCACCTTTTCGGTTTCGCGAAACGGTGCGCCCAAAAAATGGCGCAGCAACGCCAGCAGTAGCAAAAACGCGGCTGCCGCCGGCAGCAATACAAACAGCACCCACCGCTGGTGGATGCAGCACACCGCCAGCAGCACCAGCAGCAGCGCACAAAAACCAAGCAGCGCACCGCATGCCCAGCGCACCCGCTGTGAAAGGTAACGGCCCTTTTGTTTCATGTCAGCGCCCCCCTGTTTCAGGAGTATAATTTGCGAAACTCGCCCGGCTTGATGCCGGTTGCCTTTTTAAAGCTTTTCGTAAAATATTTAAGGTCTGCATAGCCCACCCGCTCGCAGATCTCCCCCACGGGCAGCTTTGTCTCTTTCAGCAGCTCCTTGGCGCGGTTCATGCGCACCTCTGAAAGGTATTCTAAAAAATTCTGCCCGGTCTCTTTTTTAAACAGCGAGCTGAAATAAGACGCATTAAACCCCACGACGCCGCCCACTTCCTCCAGCGTCAGCGGCTCTGCCGCATGCTCTTGAATATACTGCTTTGCCGTGCGGATCGGGCGGCTGTCCTCCTGTTTTTTGTGCTCGATCAGCGTTTCTGCCGAGCTGCGCAGCGTCTCGGTCAGCTCTGCCCACACCGCGCGGGCCGAAGAGCATAAATCGGCACGGGCGGCAAAGCCTTGCGTCAGTGTTTCTGCGTCCGGCAGCTCGTAATGCACGCGGCGCGCCAGCATGACATAGGTATTGCAGACCTCTTGTGCAAGGTGCAAAATTTCATTGCCGGTCACCTGCTCGCTTGCAAGCAGCGCGTCGCCCATGTGCTTCACCGCCGCCAGTAGCGGCAGCGGGTCTAAAATTTCAAGCCCATTTTCTATGGCACGGCTCACGTCGGCCAGCAATTCGCGCCCGTGGGCACTTTCCGGCTGTTCGGGCACTGTGTTCAGCAGCTTACCGGTGCCCTCGACCAGCCGCTGGTTTGCCGCGCGGTCCGCATCCAGCGCAGACTGCGGCAGCCCCGCAGGCGTTTGCACCACACTGCCAAGGCCGATGGTGAACTGCTCGGGGAAGATGTTTTTTTGCACCAGCAGCTCACCCAGCACCGCTTTCAGCTGGCGGCGCACCTGCGGGGCGTTTTCGGGCGTAAAGTTTAATACGGCCCACGCGCGCGAAGCGCGAAAACAGACCTCCAGCTCAAGGCACACCGGCTGCAGCCCGGCCCGCAAAATGCCGGCCAGCTTTTCTTGCAATACCGCAAACGCACCCGATGTGTGCATCTGCTGCCCGCCGTCCACCTTGACGACCAGCGCCATAAAGCAGCCGGGGCAAAAGGCATAGTGATACCGCTCGTTCAGCGCTGCAAGGTCAAACGCACTTTCGCCGGCCGGCTTGCCAAACAGTAAATCGCTAAACAGGCCCGCGCGCAGCCGGTCGATGTCGTTTTGCAGCCGCAGGCGCAGCTGCTCCTCTTTTGAAAGCTGCTCGTTGCGGTGGCGGTAGCGCTCGCGCATTTTGGTCAGCGTGGCGGCAAGCTCGCTGCGCTTGATGGGCTTAAGCAGGTAATCACCCACTCCGTACTTAATGGCGGTCTGCGCGTATTCAAAGTGGCGGTACCCGCTGACAATGATGAATTCCAGCCCGTCGTCCAGCTGTTTTGCACGGCTGATGAGCTCTAACCCGTCGCAGCCGGGCATGCGAATATCGGTGACCATCAGGTCGGGTGAAAGGTGTTCTACCAGCTCCAGCGCATCCAGCCCGTTGTGCGCGGTGCCGACGATCTGCATGTCAAACTCTGCCCAGTCCACCAGGTTGCAGATCAGCTGGCAGACCTTTTCTTCGTCATCTGCGATGACAACCTTGATCAATGCGTTTCCTCCCCCTCTGCCCCCGGCAGCTCGTATTTTATTTTTCCGCTCGGCAGTGCCCGCAGCGCAGGGCGCAGGGCGGCACCGTTTTTCTATTGCCTGCCGCGGGCGGCAAAATGCCGCCCGCGGCGCTATTACGCCGGTAATAAATACAACACCCGCCCCCAGTGGTACGCGGCGGCGGGGATATGTATAGAGTATCGCTTTTTAATCTATTCGTCAAACAATTCGTACTCCACCGCACCGCAAATCAAATGGTAAAGCGCGAGGTGATCCTCCTGAATACGATAGGTTTCCGTCTGCGGTGAAACGAGCGCAAAATCTGCAAGCTCTGCAAGGCGGCCGCCGCTGCGCCCGGTCAGGCCAATGGCGGTAAGCCCCTGCGCTTTGGCACACATCACCGCCGCGGCCACGTTTTCGGCATTGCCCGATGTGCTGATGCCAAGCAGCACGTCGCCCGGCTTGCCATAGGCCAGCACCTGCTGGGCATACACCAGTGTGGGGTCTACGTCGTTGGCAAAGGCAGACAGTGCCGCACCGTGGGCCACCAGCGAAATGGCGGGCAGGCCCTGTTGCAGCTTTGCCGCCACCGCGGCCCCCTGTGTGCCAAAGCTTGCCTGCATGGCACCGGCAAACCCGGCGCTGACAGGGCGGCGCAGCAAAAAGCCTTTCAGCAGCTCGCCGGCAATGTGGTCGCAGTCCGCCGCGCTGCCCCCGTTACCGCACAGCAGCAGCTTGCCGCCGCTGCGGTAAACACCCGCCAGCAGCTCAATGGTTTGCAACACCCCCGCCCGCAGCGGCACAAGGTCTGCGTGCCGGCTAAAAAAAGCATCAAAAAACTGTTGTGTTGTCGGTTTCATTCTGCACTCTCCTTTAGTTCTGCCGCGGACTGTAAAGTTAAATGAAAGTTGAGGACCCGTCAGCCCTTCTGGTACAATGGTTTCACCACAAAACACATGTACTCCCAGAAAGGAGACGAGTCCTCATGGCAAAATTGTATCAAATTTGCTGC
>JAQVCK010000083.1 GCA_028689835.1 Pygmaiobacter sp.
TACCCTCTTTTTGCAATGGTCAATTTTTATGTAAATGATGGTTACCCTTGTTTGCTAAAATGGCGTTTTGCCAGCATTGCCCCCCGCACGGTCAACGCGAGTGCCTGCACGCCCAGCGCCAGCATCAGCGCGTCGGCGGCACCCCACATCTCATACCGAATTACAAGCAGGGGAGAGGCCGCAAAGCAGGCAACGATACCGATGAGGTTTGCCCCCACAAGGCCCTTAAAGTCGCGCACAATGGTCAGCAGCATGTTGAAAAACAGCACTGTTGCCGTCAATACCGTCACGGCGACCATCGGGTACAGCAGACCGGCATTATCTAAAATTTGGCGGCCGTTTTCGTTGGCAGAGTACAGCAGCGCCAGCCCCCAGCGGCCAAGCAGTGCCACCCCGGCAAAGCCCGCACCGCCAATGCCGGCAATGGCCAGCAGTACGCGGCGCACAAGGCGCAAAAAGCCGTTGCTGTCGCGTTGCTGCCAGCGCTGGGTAAACAGTGTAATCAGTGGGGTAAACACATAGGTGGCCCCCAGTTGTAACACCACGGTGGGTGCGGTAATGGAGCCGAAAATTGCGGTGGCGGAATTGCCGTGCAACACCTGTAAAAACTGCCGTGGAATGGTGGAAATAGCCGTATTGAGAAAGCTATACACCATCAGCGGCGCACATTCTACCAGTAACGTGCGCACCCGCGCCACAGAGGCCTTGCCGGTTATGTCGCCAAGGCGGGCCGCCCACGGGCGGTCAAATGCCAATGCAACCCCCAGCGAGGATGCCGCCATAGCCCCAATGGCCACCAGCACGCTGCCGGAGAGATGCAGCCCCACGATGAACCCAATGCAGGACAGTGCCCCGCGCACTAAAAAGCTGATGCCAATGATGTCCATGCGGTCCACCCGCTGGTCAATGCCGCTGTACACGTCCACCAGCGCTTCGCCCACCCGAAACAGCATAAACAGGCACAGCGCCGCCAGCATGTCGCCGCCAAGGCCCAGCACCGCGCCGTAGGCCGCACAGGCGGCCAGCGCCACCGTGCTGGTTAAAAACCGGCTGGTGATATACTCGCGGTCGGTGTATCGGTGGGAGAGGTCGCTCACTTGGTAGGCGCGCATGCCGTACACGGCAATGGTCAAAAATACGTTGGTCGTGTTCATGGCATAGCTGAACACCGCCGGGGCGTTCAGGTCTGCCGTCATGCGCACCACCAAAAAGGTGGGGATGTACTGGCAGGCAAAATAAAAAAAAGAACCGACGCTGTTCCACAGCATATTACTGCCGAGCGACAGGCCGCCCTTTGGCTGATTTGACATAAAACGAGCTCCCTTCGGCAGCGGGCTGCCGTTTTTGCCCACCGCTGGTATGGCGTTTGGCTTTTTGACATTATACCACACCGCGCGCCAAAAATCTGCCGCCGTGCAGCGCGAAGTTAAAAAAGAAAAAGACAAAAATAATTTTAACGTATAATTATATAATAACGTTGACAAATTATTGTGCCAGTGATACAATAATAGTACTGCAAAAGGGAGGGGAAACCCATGGCGAAAAGTGTTTACAGCGTGGTGCTGAGCGACGAGGTGGTGGCTGAGATTGACCGCCTTGCCTATGACGAGGGCACCAGCCGCAGCAAGCTGATTGACCGTATCCTAGCCCAGTACGCGGGCTGCGACACGCAAAGCAGCCGCATGACCGACATTTTTAGCTGCATTGAAGAGATGGCCCGCCCGCTGCGGCAGTTCCGGCTGCTGATGACCCCCAGCGACGAGCTGTTTCAGCTGAAAAGTGCCGTGCCCTACAAATACAACCCCACCGTGAAGTATGCGGTGGAATTGTACGAGGGGGACGGCGCGGCAATCGGTGAAGTGCGGGTATCGGTGCGCACCCAGTCCGGCGCGCTGCTGGCGGTGTTGCACCGGTTTTTCCTTTTGTGGGCGGGGCTGGAGCAAGAGGGCTTTTTGCAGGGCGGCGAATTGGAGTACGCGATAGACGAGGGCAAATACACCCGCCGCCTGCGCCCCATGCCGGGGGCCCAAAGTGTGCAGGTGGGCGAGGCCATTGCCGGGTATATCCGGCTGTTTGACCGCGCGCTGCAAAGTTATTTTGACCGTCTGGGTGACGGGCAGTCGGCGGCTGAAAGGGCGGCCGGCGTGGCGTTTACCCGTGGGCTCACCCACGAGGTGGCGCAGCTTTAGAGAGGGTACAACAAAAAACAACAGACAAAACAACAGGCAAGCAGACAACAACACAAAACAGAAAGGTCTTGGTGCGCAATGGATATGAGCAAACTGACCCAAAAATCCCAGCAGGCGCTGCAAAGCGCCCAGAGCCTGGCGATCGAATATCAAAACCAGCAATTAGAGCAGAGCCATCTGCTTTGGGCACTGTGTGAGGACGGCGAGGGGCTGATCCCCGAGTTGCTCAAAAAAATGGGCGTCAGCAGTGAGCAACTTGCCGGTGCCGCCCGCGCGGAGGTCGTCAAGCTGCCAAGGGTGACCGGCACCGGCCGCGACCCCGACAAAATTTATATTTCCGCCGCGATGGACCGCACGCTGCAAACAGCAGAAAAAACCGCGACCAAAATGAAGGACGAGTATGTCTCGGTCGAGCATTTAATGCTGGCGCTGTTTGACACGGCAGAGGGCGGCGCGCGCGAAGCACTGCGGCTGTACGGCCTGCAAAAGGACGCGTTTCTTGCGGCGCTGCTGCAGGTGCGCGGCAACCAGCGGGTGACCAGCGAAACGCCGGAGGATACTTACGACGTGCTGAAAAAGTACGGGCAAGACCTTGTGGAGGCCGCGCGCGCCCATAAGCTGGACCCGGTCATCGGCCGCGATGCCGAAATTCGCAATGTCGTGCGCATTTTGTCGCGCAAGACGAAAAACAACCCGGTGCTCATCGGCGAGCCGGGCGTGGGCAAAACTGCCATTGCCGAGGGGCTTGCCCAGCGCATTGTGGCGGGCGACGTGCCCGAAGGGCTGAAAAATAAAACGGTGTTCAGCCTGGACATGGGCGCACTGGTGGCCGGCGCAAAGTACCGCGGCGAGTTTGAAGAGCGCATGAAAGCTGTGCTGGCCGAGGTGAAAAAAAGCGAGGGCCGCATTATTCTGTTCATCGACGAGCTGCACACCATTGTGGGCGCGGGCAAAACCGAGGGCTCAATGGACGCGGGCAACCTGTTAAAGCCGCTGCTGGCCCGGGGCGAACTGCACTGCATCGGCGCCACGACCCTGAACGAGTACCGGCAATACATTGAAAAGGATGCCGCGCTGGAGCGGCGTTTCCAGCCCGTATTGGTGGACGAGCCGACGGTGGAGGACACCATCAGCATCCTGCGCGGGCTGAAAGAGCGGTATGAGGTGTACCACGGCGTCAAAATCACCGACGGCGCGCTGATTGCGGCGGCCACGCTGAGCAACCGCTACATCACCGACCGCTTTTTGCCGGACAAGGCCATTGACCTGGTGGACGAAGCCTGTGCGACGATTCGCACCGAGATGGACTCCATGCCGGCCGAAATGGACGATGTGCGCCGGCAAATCTTGCAGCATGAGATTGAGGAGGCGGCCCTGAAAAAAGAGGAGGACCGCCTGTCAAAAGAGCATTTGGCGGAAATACAAAAAGAGTTGGCCGAGTTGCGCGACACCTTTGCCGGCATGAAAGCCAAATGGGAAAACGAAAAGCAATCGATTGGCAAGGTGCAAAAACTGCGCGAGGAAATTGAGCAGGTAAACGCCGACATTGAAAAGGCACAGCGCGAATACGACCTGAACAAGGCCGCCGAGCTGAAATATGGCCGCCTGCCGGAGCTGCAAAAGCAGCTGGAAGCGACCGAGCGCACCGCTGGGGAAGCCGAGCGCGAGCAACTGCTGCGCGACCGCGTGACCGACGAGGAAATTGCCGAGATTGTCGCCCGGTGGACGGGCATCCCGGTGGCAAAGCTGATGGAGGGTGAGCGGCAAAAGCTGTTGCACCTCGACGACATTTTACACCAGCGGGTCATTGGGCAGGATGAGGCGGTCAGCCGGGTCAGCGAGGCCATTTTGCGCAACCGCGCGGGCATAGGCGATGAAAACCGGCCCATTGGCAGCTTTTTGTTTTTGGGCCCAACCGGTGTCGGCAAAACAGAGCTGGCGAAAGCACTGGCCGAAGCGCTGTTCGACAACGAAAAAAATCTCGTGCGCATCGACATGAGCGAGTACATGGAGAAGTTTTCGGTCTCCCGCCTCATCGGCGCGCCCCCGGGCTATGTGGGGTACGAGGAGGGCGGCCAGCTGACCGAGGCCGTGCGCCGCAAGCCGTACAGCGTTGTGCTGTTTGACGAGATTGAAAAGGCGCACCCGGAAGTGTTCAACGTGCTGTTGCAGGTGCTGGACGACGGGCGCATCACCGACAGCCAGGGCCGCACGGTAGATTTTAAAAATACCATCATCATCTTGACCTCAAACCTTGGCAGCCCGTATATCTTAGAGGGTATCGAGCCGGACGGCACTATTTCACAACAGGCCCGCGACCATGTCAGCGAGCTGTTGCGCCAAAGCTTCCGGCCGGAGTTTTTAAACCGGCTGGACGAGATTGTGTTCTACAAGCCGCTGACCCGCGGCGAAATTGGCGGCATTGTGGAGTTGCTGCTGGGCGACTTGAAACAGCGGCTTGCGGCAAAACAACTGTCGCTGGTGGTCACCGACGCGGCAAAGCAACTGATTGCCGACGGCGGCTACGACCCCGTTTACGGGGCGCGCCCGCTGAAACGGTTTATCCAGAGCAAGGTGGAAACCGCAATCGCACGCGCGATTTTGCAAAACGACCCGGCACCGGGCACCCGGCTGACGGTGGACGTGACAGACGGCGTGCTGACGGTGCGCTAACCGCCAACAACACAATAATCATTAAAGCAAGTCACCGGCAGGGGTACCCACCGGTGATTTTTTTGTGGAATTGTTGCCCCTTATGGACAAAGCGGCTATAATAACAAAAGACAACGCGAAAAGCGCTTTGAAGAAAGAAGAGGTACGCCATGAAAACCCCAGTGCTGTACATTGTGGTACCCTGTTATAACGAGCAAGAGGTATTGCCGCTGACCAGCAGCATGTTTTTACAAAAGCTGCACGACCTTGCCGACGCGGGTAAAATCAGCGGCGAGAGCAAGGTGCTACTAGTCAACGACGGCTCGAAGGACTCTACTTGGCAGATCATCACCGAACTATCGCAGAAATATGCTGAATTTGAGGGCGTGTGCCTGTCGCGCAACCGCGGGCATCAGAATGCCCTGCTGTGCGGGCTGATGACGGCAAAGGACCGCTGTGACATCACGATTTCCATCGATTGTGACGGGCAGGACGACATCAACGCGATGGACGGCATGGTGGATGCTTACCTTGACGGGTGCGAAGTAGTATACGGCGTGCGCTCAAAACGGGACACCGACACGTTTTTTAAGCGCTTTACCGCCGAGGGCTTTTACCGCCTGATGAACTGGCTGGGTGCGGGCATTGTGTTCAACCATGCCGATTACCGCCTGCTGAGCAGCCGTGTGCTGCATGAGTTTGCAAATTACAAAGAGGTCAATATCTTTTTGCGCGGCATGGTGCCGCTGGTGGGCTTTAAAAGCACCAGTGTGTATTACGAGCGTGCCGAGCGCATGGCCGGTGAAAGCCATTACCCGCTGAAAAAAATGCTGGCGCTGGCCTTTGACGGTATCACCAGCCTCTCCATCAAACCCATCCGCATGATTACCGGCCTTGGCACGGTGGTGTCGCTGCTTAGCTTTGTCGGGGTCATTTGGGCCATCATCGCAAGTGCAATGGGCCAAACGGTGGCCGGCTGGGCCAGCACGCTGTGCATCGTGTGCTTTATGGGCGGCGTGCAGCTTTTGTCCTTGGGTGTCATTGGCGAATACGTGGGCAAAACTTACATGGAAACAAAGCAGCGCCCGCGCTTTATTGTCAGCGAGACCACCTGGCAGCAAAACGAGGCCCCGCAAGGCAAGGAATAAGCAAGACAAAACAAAAGAACCGCTGTTTGCACGCCAATAGGCAAACAGCGGTTCTTTTTTGTAATTTTGATTGTCGGTCATTAGCCCCAGTAATACTGGTGCGGCACCGAAAAATACGGGTAAAGGGCCCAACCAGTCCACAAGCTTAAAATGCTGAAAAGTAGCCGCAGTAGCAACAGGGCACCAAACACGCAACATAAAATAATCAATGCTTTTTTCAGCTTTGGCGCTTTGTTGCTGTAAAAATAGGCCCACACCAGCACACCAATGCCAGCGACGCCCCGTGCAAAAAAGCCCATACTGCCGAGGGCTTGGTTGAAGAACCAAAAAGACATGGTAACTACCCCTTGTCGGTAAAATTAGAGGGCAAACCGGTGCCGCCAAAGTGCCGCGCAGTTTTGCCGGCCTGCCCCTGTTTATTCTAGTATACCCCATGCAACAACGGTTGTAAAACCGAAGTTTCGCAAAGCCGAAACGGGCGCTCGGTTACGTCGGCAAGGCGGTGTGCGTCCGAGCTGCACAGCACTTCCAGCCCGCCCGGCAGCCGCCCGGTGCGCAAAAGTTTTTGCAGTTGCGCAGGGTCGTGCAATTCTACTGCGCAAAATGCGGGCTGTGGCGGCAGCAGGCCCAGCACCGACAGCACCGAGTAGCTGTCCCGATCCACATGGGCGGGCACCGGCACGCCGCCAAGGGCCCGGCAGCGGGCGGCGGTTTCTTCCAGTGACCACCCGCAGGCAGAAAGCAACAGCTTTGGCACCCGGCGCAGCACCGTGTCGTCGGCGTCCACCACCAGCTGATTGCCAAACACGGCTTCGTTATTTTCCACCGGCGGCAGCGTGTCGTACAGCGCGCGCGAAAAGGTAAGCGCCGCTTCTACCGTGGCAAAATAGCACAGCAGGTGAATTTCCTCTGCGGTGTTCAACTCTATACCCGGCAGCAGCGCCACTCCGTAGGCACGGCAGGCGGCGGCCATGGCGGGCAGGTTTTCAGCCGAATTGTGGTCGGTCAGCGCGATGAGTTGTAGCCCGCACAGCTTGGCAAACCCCGCAATTGATGCGGGGGTCATTTCGTTTTCGGCGCAGGGGGACAGACACGAGTGCAGATGTAAATCATAAACCGGTGTCAAAATATGCCCCCTTTCATCAAACGCAGTATAGCGGCTTCGGTGACATTGTTTACAGGCCCAGCTGTTTTGCAATCGCCGCGGCGGCCTCAAACTCCGGCAGGTCGGTCAGCACCACGTTAATGCCCTGCTGCAAAGCGCGCTGTTTTGCGTCATCCATCAGCACCGCGCTGTGGCACAGCACCAGCACGGCTGTGTCGGCAAGGCTTGCCACCGCCACGGCATTGATGCTGCCCATCACGGTGCACCAGGCGCTGCCCTCACCCGCGCGCCCCATGGCCCACGACAGCAAGTCGCCGCAAAACCCGCCGGTCACCTGCCGCGTGGGGGCGGGCAGGTCAAACGCCGGCACAAAGCCGCACCGGGTGCAAAGTTCTTCAGTCATCATGGGGTAGGTCCTCCTCTGGTTCCTCCTCCGCTGGGGTGCCTTTGCGGGCCAGCCCCCAGCCGGGTTTGTCAATTTTCAATACCTTCAACACGTTTTCCATCCGCTCGCGCATCAGCACCACGCAGTCCTCAAAGTCGGCTTCGCCCTTTACAATGTCCTCTGCCAGTGCTTGGCAGGTGGGTGCACCACAACTGCCACAGTCCAGCCCGGGCAGTGCGTCCAGCAGTTTTTGCATTTCATTGTAACGGGCAAAACTTTCGGTTGCGTCGGCACCCAGCTCCAGCACGGGCTGGTATTCCATCGGCTGGTCCCACAGCACTTCGCTTGGCAGTGTAGTGCCCAAGTGGTTGCGGCTCACCGGCAAATAGCGGCGCAGCCGTTTTAGCTTGGCTTTCGCGATGTAGGGGTTTTCCACCGTCAGCACCCCGCCCACGCAGCCGCCCGCACAGGCGGCAAGCTCTACAAATTCCAGCTCGCCCAGCTTTTCGTCCTCTAAGTCCTCCAACACTTTGATCACATTTTCAATGCCGTCCGCCGCAAGGTAGCGCTCGGTCGAAATCAGCCCGGCCGCTTCGCCGCCGGACTCTGCCCACCCGATGCCAATGCGCCCGCTGTCCGCCAGCGCGCGGGGCTTTGCCTTTTTCATCGCGTGCAGCAGCGGCGGGTAAATGTCCTTGATGGCGACCACCGCGTCAATCCAGCTTTTGTCGCTGCCCAGCGGCATGCGCATCGCCGTCACCTTGGCGGGGCAGGGGCTGATGAAAATTGTGCCAATCTGCTCCGGCGCAAGGCCGGTCACCCGCACGGCTTCCTCTTTGGCCAAACGCGCTGCCAGCTCTACCGGCGCCACAAACGGCAGCACATGGTCCACCAGCCCGGGGAAACGCACCCGGATCAGCCGCGACACGGCCGGGCAGGCAGAGCTGATGACCGGCTTTTGTACATCGGGCCGGGTGAGATATCGCCTCGTCGCCTCGCTGACCAGCTCTGCGGCGCGCGCGACTTCGTATACTTCGTCAAACCCAATATCGCACAGTGCGCTCAGCACAATGTCAGTGTCCTCTAAGTTATTGAACTGCGCGTACAGGCTGGGCGCCGGCAGCGCAATGGTGTACTCAAAAGTGTCCATCACCGACAGCGGGTCAACAATGGGCTGCTTTGCATGGTGCGGGCAGATGCGGATGCATTCGCCGCAGTCAATACAGCGTTCCGGGCTGATGACTGCTTTGCCGTCTCGCACCCGAATGGCCTCGGTGGGGCAGCGCTTGATGCAGTTGATACAACCCTTACATTTGTCTCGGTCCAGCGTGACCGAATGAAAAAACTCGCGCACAGGCAAACTCTCCTTTGCAAAGCGGGGCGCCGGCCCCGCAAAATCTGTTGCAACGGTATGCCCGGCAGACATCACCGGGCATGGCCGGCAGCCTCAGCTTACGTATACTGCCATTGCAATGCGGGTGCCGACCCCAACGGTGGAGGTCAGTTCAAATTCATCGGTATACTTTTTCATGTTCGGCAGCCCCATGCCCGCGCCAAACCCCAGGCTGCGCACTTCGTCCGGTGCGGTGGAATACCCCTCGCTCATTGCAAGCGGAATATCCGCAATGCCGGGGCCCTCGTCCCACAGCAGCATGTCGATGCGCTGCGGGGTGACCGACACATTGATGTGCCCGCCGTGCGCGTGGATGGCAAGGTTGATTTCGCCCTCGTACAGTGCAATGGCCGCCCGCCGCACCGCAGCAGAGGGAAACCCCAGCGCTTTTAGCCGGGCTTTCAGGTCGGCACTCGCTTCGCCTGCCCGGGTAAAATCGTTGCCCGGTACCTCGTAATGCAGGCAAATCGGCTCGCTTTCACTCGCCATCGCT
The DNA here is from genome assembly GCA_028689835.1 of Pygmaiobacter sp. Lineage (GTDB taxonomy): Bacteria > Bacillota > Clostridia > Oscillospirales > Ruminococcaceae > Pygmaiobacter. The sequence goes on from JAQVCK010000083.1 coordinate 9,366, forward strand.
GCCAACACCGCCTCTCAGGCCATGCGCGTACAACAGGCCGCAGGCCGTAAACATGGTGTGCCGGGTGCACAGCACGGCAATTTCCCGCTCTTGTGCCAGCGCTAAAATGCCCGCGTCGGGCTCTTTGCCGCGCACAAACACGATGCAAATCATATCCATCATGTCTGCGGTGCGCACGACCTGCGGGTTGTTCAGCCCGGTCACCAGCACCGACTGGTCTTTTACAAAAGCCAGCACGTCACTCATCATGTCGCTGCCGCAGGCCGTGTGCACATCACGGGTAAGGTCTGCGTTTGGGGTCAAAAGGCGCGCGTCAAGGATGGATAAAATGTCATTGATTTTCATAAGGGCCTCCTTTGGGCGGCGGGGCGAAAAAGTTTACTAATTTGGTAGGAAAAACAAAATTTTTCCACATTTATTATAAATCAGAAGCGAAATGAACGCAATGTACAAAAAATCCGATAAAATTTTCACAATGTTGTAACGAATTACATGAAAAAACGATGGAATAGAACCGTTTTTTTTGATATAATTACCCTGTCTGGATTTTCGCGCAAGCGAGATGCAAGAAAGGGAGGACTTTTTGTATGGCGCATGTAACAACAGTGCCCTTTACGGGCACGCCGGAACAGGAGCAGAAGCTGAGAGGCTGGCTGTCCGAGCACAAGGACATGCCGGGCGTCGCCATGCCTGCGCTGCAGTACGCGCAGGAGGTCTACGGCTATCTGCCCATTGAAGTACAGCGGATTCTGGCACAGGAGCTGGATGTTCCACTGGAGGAGATTTACGGTATTGCAACATTTTATTCGCAGTTCAGTTTAAAACCCAAGGGGCAGTACAAAGTTTCAGTCTGCCTTGGCACCGCCTGTTATGTAAAAGGCAGCGGCAAGATTTATGAAAAGCTGCAGGAAAAACTGGGCATCAAGGGCGGCGAGTGCACCGCCGACGGCAAGTTCAGCCTGGATGCCTGCCGCTGCATCGGTGCGTGCGGCCTTGCCCCGGTCATGACGGTGAACGACGACGTTTATGGCCGCCTGACCGGCGACGAGATCGACTCGATTCTGGCAAAGTACTGAACACGGTGGCGGGCGGGGCCTGCCAGACAAAAGGAGCGGTTTCATGCAGGAGCTTTCGATGCATGTGCTGGACATCGCCCAAAACAGCGTTGCGGCCGGCGCTACGCGCATTGAGATCTCGGTGCGTATCGACACGGCGGCCCGCCGCCTTACGCTGACCATTGCCGACAACGGCAAAGGCATGAGCGAAGAGGTGCGCCGGCGCGTGACGGACCCGTTTTACACCACCCGCACCACCCGTAAGGTAGGCTTGGGCCTGCCGTTTTTTGCGCAGGCGGCAAAGGCCGCACAGGGGTCGCTGAACATCACGTCGGCCCCGGGCAAAGGCACCAGCGTCGTGGCCGACTTTCAGCTGGGGCACATTGACCTTGCGCCGCTGGGGGATATGGACGGCACCATTGTGGGGCTGATCCAGTGCAACCCGGCGCTGGACTTTACTTACAACGTGTGGGCCGACGGGCAGACGTTCTGCATGGATACCCGCGCGCTGCGCGAGCAGCTGGGCGAGGTGCCGCTCTCCAATGTGCAGGTGGCCGTGTTTTTGCGGCAATACCTGCGTGAGCATACCGAAAATCTACTGAAAAGGAGCACAATATTATGAAAAGCTTGGAAGAGCTTGCCGCGATCCGCGATAAAATGAAAAACATCGTCAACACGCGGGAGGCGGATGAAGACAATATCCGCGTTGTGGTCGGCATGGCCACCTGCGGCATTGCCGCAGGCGCGCGCCCGGTGCTGAACGCCTTTACCGACGAAGTGGCCCGGCGTGAGCTTGGCAACGTCACTGTCACCCAGACCGGCTGCATTGGCATTTGCCAGTACGAGCCGGTGGTGGAGGTTTACCAGCCCGGCAAAGAAAAAGTCACCTATGTAAAAATGACAGCCGAAAAAGCGGCCCGAGTGGTTGGCGAGCATCTCGTC